>JANLYV010000472.1:0-1669 GCA_031365825.1 Rubrivivax sp.
GCACCGAATTCCACGGCAGGTAGACGTACTGCGCAAAGCCGCCCCACAGGTGCGGTGCGCGTGCCGACGAGGTGTAGCCGTAGCGGATGCCATCGGGGTTGAAGCGCCAGTCGGTGGCCTCGCAGTGCCGGTACTGGCCCAGGTGGCACCACTCGCAGCGGCCGCACGACACATAGTGTTCGAGGAAGACACGGTCGCCTTCCTTGAAGCCCTTGCGTTCGCTGAACAGGCGCCCTGCCTTGGCGATGGTGCCGATGTTTTCGTGTCCCATGATGACCGGCCCGCCGCTCAGCGGCTGCTTGTACATCTTCACGTCGGTGCCGCAGATGCCGGCCACTTCCATCTTCAAAAGCGCACCGTCCTGCGGGATGTCGGGCATGGGAAATTCGCGCAACTCGATCTTGCTGGCGCCGGTCTTGATGGCCGTTAGCACTTGTTCCATGGTGTCTCGCTTGTCTGTTGCAGGGTCGTTCTAGAGGGATTCACCGGTCTTGAGCACACCGGCCGCGCGCAGCGAGGCGTCAAGCCACTTGGGTCGCAAATCCTTGCCGCTGGTGATGTCGGCAATGCGCTGCCGCTCGTCGGTCACCTTGGTCGCTGCCAGCGGCAGCAGCGACGCGGCCTTCTCGCGTTCGACCACGACCACGCCGTCGGCGTCACCCACGACCAGGTCGCCGGGATGCACGGCGACACCACCGCAGGTGATGGGCCAGTTGATGCGTCCGGGCACGAACTTGGTCGGGCCGTTCGGGCTGGCGCCAATCGACCACACCGGGAAGCCGAGTTCGCGCAGCTCCTCGGTATCGCGGATGCTGGCGTCGAGCACCACGCCACCCAGGCCCAGCACCTTGCAGGCGTTGAGCATGATCGAGCCCATCAGCGCGCAACTGCGGTCGGCCTTGCCGTCGATGACGAGCACGTCGCCGGGCCGGGCCAGCGCCATCGCAGCATGAATCATCAGGTTGTCGCCGGCGCGCACCTCGACCGTGAAGGCCGGGCCGCACACACGCATGTGGGGCGTTAACGCCTGGATGCGGCCGTCCAACGCGCCGCGACGGCCGGCGACGTCGGCCAGGATGCTTGAGGCATAGGCGGCCGCGACGCGCACGGTGTCGGCGTCGATGCGGGTGATGTCGCGGCGGATATCGCTCAGGTCGGTGCTCAGTTCGGTGTTCATGGGCTTGCCTCGCTCAATGGCCGCGTTGCGTCAGCAGCGCATCCAGCCGTGGGTAGATGCGCCGCGCGTTGCCTTCGAAGATGGCATGGCGGCTGGCCGCGTCCAGACCGTCGAGCAGATCGATGTAGCGCTTGGTGTCGTCGAAGTGGAAGCCCGTCTCGGGGTCGATGCCGGGCACGGCGCCGAGCATCTCGGACGCGAACAGGATGTTGGCCATCGGCACCACTTCCGTCATCAGCCGGATACCGGGCAGGTGGTAGACGCAGGTGTCGAAATAGACGTTGTTCAGCAGATGCTCGGCCAGCGGCTTCTTCTGCATCGACAAGCACAGGCCACGGTAGCGGCCCCAATGAAAGGGCACGGCGCCGCCACCGTGCGGGATGACGAACTTCAGGCCCGGGAAATCCTTGAACAGGTCGCCCTGGATGAGCTGCATGAAGGCCGTCGTGTCGGCGTTGATGTAGTGCGCGCCGGTGTGGTGGAAGTTCGGGT
>JANLYV010000473.1:0-9128 GCA_031365825.1 Rubrivivax sp.
CCAGGATGGACGGGATGTCGGGTGCTTTCAGCACCGCGAAGCCGGCCTGTTCGACGGCGCCCTTGTGCAGCTTGCCGACCTTGCCGATCTGGCCCAGCACCTCGCTGCCGAGCTTGAGGCTGTCCTTGATCTGCGCGGTGGTGCTCATGTCGAGCAGCGTGCGCGCCAGCGTCGGGTCGCCGGCCTTCAGGTTGACGCCACCCACCAGGTCGGCGGCGTTTTCGCGCTCGGCCATCCAGCGCGCGGCGCTGCTGCTGGCGCCACGCTCGCTCAGCGCGAAGACGCTCGCACCGCGCGCTTCGGGGCGGTAGAAGGCGTCGGCGTGGATCGAGATGAAGAGGTCGGCCTGCACCCGCCGCGCCTTGCGCACGCGGTCTTGCAGCGGCACGAAGTAGTCGCCATCGCGTGTGAGCAGCACGCGCATGCCGGGTACGGCATTGAGCTTGTCGCGCAGCTGCATGGCGATGGCCAGCACCACGTCCTTTTCCTTCAGGCCGCTGGGGCCGATGGCGCCGGGGTCTTCACCGCCATGGCCGGGGTCGAGTGCAACGATGGTCAGGCGGTTGATGCGCCGGCGTTCGGCCGGCGTCGCCGCGGCGGCCGAAGCCGCAGGCGCGGCCGGGGCGGGTGTTGATGCAGAAAGCGCTGGCGCCGGCGCCGTTGAAGCCGGCTTGTCCGCCGGTTTGTCGATGCGCGATATCAGTTCGCCCAGCGCATCTTCCAGCGCCTTGGCGGCCTGCCTTTCAGCGCTGTTGTCGCTCGCAGACTTGTCACCGATGAGGCTCATCAAGGGGTCGGCTTCGAGCACGGGGTAAAGGTCGAATACCAGCCGGTGCTGGTATGCCGCCACCGGCGACAGTGTGAACTGCTGCGGCACGACGGCCTGCTTCAGGTCGATCACCAGCCGCACCACGCGCGGCTGGAATTGCCCGACGCGCACGCCGGCAATGAACGGGTCGTCGGCGCGCACCTTGCCCACCAGCTCACGCAGCGCGCTGTCCAGGCCGAGGCCGTCGATGTCGACCACCAGCCGGTGCGGCCCTTCGGTGACGAAGTGGCGCGCGGCCAGCGGCTGATCGCTTTCGATCGTCAGCCGCGTGTAGGCCTTGGCCGGCCAGATGCGCACGCCGACGATGGCCGTGCCGAAGACCAGCTGCGGTGCCTGCAACATCAGCGTTAGCACGCCAGCGCGCTGGAAGGCCTGGCGCCGCGTGTGGCTCGTCATGTCAGCAGAGCCAGGCCACGTGCGCTGCAGGCTTGCAGCGTGACCGCACGCTCGTGTTCGTCGCGTGGCTCGATGACGATGCGCAAGTCGGGCACAGGCAATTGCGCGCGCGCATGCTCGGGCCACTCGGCCAGCTTCAGGCCGGGGCTGGCGAAGATGTCACGAAAGCCGGCGTCGTGCCATTCGCGCGGGTCGCTGAAACGGTAGAAGTCGAAGTGCGAAATCACCAGGCCGGGCAGTTCGTAAGGTTCGACCACGGCATAGGTGGGGCTCTTGATTCGACCGGCCACGCCCAGGGCGCGCAGCAGGTGGCGCACGAAGGTGGTCTTGCCGGCGCCCAGCGGGCCGCTGAGTTCGATGCAGGCGTTGCGCAACTCGACGTGTCGCACCAGGCTTTGCGCAAACGCGGCACACGCGGCCTCGTCCGGCCAGTGCACGGCGCAGCTTCCTAGAATCGGCGCATGGAACCCGCCGCCGGCATCGATGGCCACGCTCTGGTGCAGCAGCTGCGGGGTTGGGGGCATGAGCTGGGATTCTCACAGATCGGCATCGCCGGCATCGATCTCGCCTGTGCCGAACCAGGGCTTGCGGCCTGGCTGCAGGCGGGCTTTCACGGCTCGATGGAGTACATGGCGCGGCACGGCTTGCGCCGCGCGCGGCCGGCCGAACTGGTGCCGGGCACGGTGAGCGTGATCACCGCACGGCTGGACTACCTGCCGCGCGATGCACCGCCCGATTGGGCCGAGCGAGAAACGGCGCGCTGCACGGAAGCCGGCGCCGCCGTGATCTCGGTCTACGCCCGTGGCCGCGACTATCACAAGCTGCTGCGCGCACGGCTGCAGCAGCTGGCAAGCAAGCTGCAGCAGCAACTCGGCACGCTCGGCCACCGCGTCTTCACCGACTCTGCGCCGGTGCTTGAAGCCGAACTCGCCACGCGCAGCGGCATCGGCTGGCGCGGCAAGCACACGCTGGTATTGCACCGCGAAGCCGGCTCGATGTTCTTCCTGGGCGAGATCTATGTCGACGTGGCGTTGCCGGCCAGCGCGCCCGTGCCCGAGGCCTGTGGCACGTGCCAGGCCTGCATCACGGTCTGCCCGACGCATGCCATCGTCGCACCCTACCGGCTGGACGCGCGGCGCTGCATCTCGTACCTGACGATCGAACATGTCGGCCCCATCCCCGAGCCGCTGCGCGTCGCCATCGGCCAGCGCATCTATGGCTGCGACGACTGTCAGCTGGTCTGCCCCTGGAACAAGTACGCGCGGCGCGCCACGCTTGCAGACTTCGATGCACGCGATGGCCTAGCTGACGCCTCGCTGCTTACGCTTTGGCTATGGTCCGAGCAAGAGTTCCTGCGCCGCACCGAAGGCAGCGCCATGCGTCGCGTCGGCTGGTTACGCTGGCGGCGCAACCTGGCCGTGGCCATGGGCAACGCCTGGCGCGAGCATGGCGATCTTGGCGTCGCCAGTGCGCTGCATGCGGCGCTATCCACAGCCGACACGCTGGTGCAGGAACACATTGCCTGGGCACTGGCACAAAGAAGCACCGTTGTCGGCGAGAACACCGCGCGCGGCGTTGTGCCGGTTGCTCCCGCTCAAACTTCAGGCACCCCATGACCATGAACTTCCTGCGCCGCATCGTAGGCCTTGGCTTCCTTGCTACGGCACTGCTGGCTGTGGCGCCCATGGCTTTGGCCCAGGTGCGGATCGCAGGCCAGAGCTTTGCCACGCAGTTGCGCCTGGCCGACAGTGATCTGTCGCTCAACGGCGTTGGTTTGCGCGCGGTGGCCTGGATCAAGGGCTATGCGGCGGCGCTGTACCTGCCCAACAAGACCAGCAATCCGGCGCAGGCCATTGCGGCCATCGGACCGAAGCGGCTGCAAATGCGCATGATGCTGGAAGTGCCGGCAGCAGAATTCACCAAGGCCATCGACGTCGGCATCACACGCAACACGGCGCAGGCCGAGTTGCCCGGCCTGCGCGAGCGCATGGCCCTCTTCGAGCAACGCGTGCAGGCCATCGGCACGGTGCGCAAGGGTGATGTGGTGGACCTCGACTGGCTGCCCGGCAGCGGCATGCATTTCAGCGTCAACGGCGTGGCCAAGGGTGCGCCGATTCCCGGCGACGACTTCTATGCCGCGCTGCTGAAGATCTTCATCGGCGACAAGCCGGTCGACGCCGAGCTGAAGACCGGGCTTCTGGGCGGCCCCACCACGTGAGCGCCGGGTGGCGCTGGCACAATGCGCGCCGCCCTGAACCCGCCACACTTCTCGTTGACCGGAGCGCCACCCCATGACCCGTCGTGCACTGCTTGCCATCTTCATCGGTACCGCGCTGGCTGCGCCCCTGGCCGCACAGGCGCAGGGCTACCCGGCCAAGCCGGTACGCCTGATCGTGCCGTTTGCGCCGGGCGGCACCACCGACATCGTGGCGCGCATCGTCAGCGAGCGTCTGGGCAGCATCCTCGGGCAACAAGTGCTGGTGGAAAACAAGGCCGGCGGCGGTGGTTCGGTGGGTGCGCTGGAGGTGGTGAAAGCCAACCCCGACGGCTACGTGTTGGGCATGGCCACGGTCTCGACCACTGCCGCCAACCCGGCCATCAACGCCAGGATTGGCTACAACCCACTGACCGACTTCACGCCCATCATCAACATCGCCGCCACGCCGAACGTGATCGCGGTGCACCCCTCGTTCCCGGCGCGTGACTACAAAGGCTTCGTGGCCGAGCTGAAGAAGAACCCGGGCAAATACAGCTATGCCAGTTCGGGCACAGGCGGCATCGGCCACCTGCAGACCGAGCTCTTCAAGAGCCTGGCGGGTGTGTTCATGACGCACATTCCCTACCGCGGCGCCGGCCCGGCGCTGAACGACACGGTGGCCGGGCAGGTGCCCATCATCTTCGACAACCTGCCCTCGGCGCTGCCCTTCATCAAGGACGGGCGACTCATCGCCATCGTCGTCTCGGCACCGCAGCGCCTGGCGCAGCTGCCGAATGTGCCGACCTTCAAGGAAGTCGGCCTCGAGCCGGTGAACCGCATGGCCTACTACGGCGTACTCGGCCCCAAGGCGCTGCCCAGGGATGTGGTCGACAAGATCGCCTCCGCGGTGAAAAAAGCGCTGGAAGACAGCAACGTGCGCAAGCGCATCGAAGACACCGGCTCGCTCATCGTCGGCAACACGCCCGAGCAGTTCGTGGCGCAGATCAAGGCCGAGTTCGAGGTCTACAAGACCGTGGTCGTGGCGCAGAAACTCACGCTCGAATGAGTGTGCGGCTCAGCTTCGCCAGACTTCAAACATGAACCACCGTTCGCCCTGAGCTTGTCGAAGGGCCTGGTGTGGACGCCGCGTTGATCGACCGCTTCGTCGACGCGCTGTGGATCGAAGACGGCCTCGCGCCCTTGACGCTGGCGGCCTACCGCCGTGACTTGACGCTCTACGCCAGCTGGCTGGCGACGCAGGGTGAACGGGCGCTTCAACACAGCCAAGAGGCCGACCTACTGGGCTACATCAGCGACCGCCACGCGCACACGCGCGCCACCACCGCCAACCGCCGGCTCACGGTCTTCAAACGCTTCTTCCACTGGGCCTTGCGCGAGGGCCTGGTGCGCGAAGACCCGACGCTGCGCCTGACGAGCGCACGCCAGCCGCTGCGTGTGCCCAAGACCTTGAGCGAAGCGCAGGTCGACGCGCTGCTCGCCACGCCCGATGTCGCCACGCCGCTGGGCCTGCGTGACCGCACCATGCTCGAGGTCATCTACGCCAGCGGCCTGCGCGTGAGCGAGCTCGTGACGCTGAAGACCGTGCACGTGGGCCTGAACGAAGGCGTGTTGCGGGTCACCGGCAAAGGCGCGAAGGAGCGGCTCGTGCCCTTCGGCGACGAGGCCCACGACTGGCTGCGCCGCTACCTTGCCGACGCCCGCGGCGCGATCCTCAAGGCACGCACCAGCGATGCGCTGTTCGTCACCGTGCGCGGCGCGGCGATGACGCGGCAGATGTTCTGGCAGCTGATCAAACGCTACGCGCTGGCCGCTGAGATCCACACGCCGCTGTCACCGCACACACTGCGCCACGCCTTCGCCACGCACCTGCTGAATCACGGCGCCGACTTGCGCGTCGTTCAGATGTTATTGGGCCACGCCGACATCGGCACCACCACCATCTACACCCATGTCGCGCGCGAGCGGCTCAAGGCCTTGCACGCGAAGCATCACCCTAGGGGCTAGCACGCCAACCCAGAAGTATCGAAACGCGAAACCGCGTCTTCGCGCCGATCGCGTACCGGCCGAGTGTGTTGCGCGTCTCGCCCGGGCTTGTGGCGGCGAGCGGGTTCACTTGGGCGCGGCGCCTGCGGCCGCAGCATTGATCGTCACGCCGCGCTTCTTCAACTCTTCCACCAACAGCCGCGCGCTGGCGTTGCCGGCATCGGCCAAACGCTGTGTGTCGGCCGCCAGCACATCGAGTGAGCCTCGCAGCTTGCCCGCGTTTTCCACCGTTTGCTGCTGGTTGGCATGTGCTGCCAGCAGGGCCTGGCGGTCGGTGAACAGCTGCCAGGTCTGGAAGCCCATCCAGCCCAGTAGCGCCGTGCTGGCCAGCAGCAAGGGCAGGAACGGGCCGCGCGGCGGCGCGGGTGCCATCGCTTTGGCCAAGTCCGGTGGCGGCATCGCCGTCTGTGCGCCATCGCCGTCGGCGGGGATCGTGTCACCGACGTCGCCCGCCTGGATGCCCGCCTCGGCGCTAGCCTGCGCGCCGTCGTCAAAAGGCGCCGGCTTGATGACGGTCTTTGTCCCGGGCATTCTCATTTGCGCACCGCGTTTGCGGGTGTTGGCGCAGCGGTCGGCGCCGGCGTGTTGACGCTGTAGCTGATGCCATGGCGCTGCAGCATGGCCCGCACATCTTCGTCGTTATTGCGCGCGCCCAACTCGGCCAGGCACAGCGTGCCCGGCAGCGTCACGAACCCGTACTGCACACGGGTCACGCTGCGCTCCTCGATGCAGCTGTCGTCAAAGCGCCAATGCTCATGGGCCTGTCTTCAATACGCCTTCCTCAGTGTGTTTTGGCGCGACGGCGGCGCACCAGGGCGGCCGCCACCGCAGCGGCCAACATCAGCGCCAACGAGCCCGGCTCGGGAACCGGGTTGCCGTTGGGGTCGAAGACGTTGGCTCTGATGATGAGGGTGCGTGTCTGTGCCAGGCCGATGTTGTCGCTGGCGTTGGTGCCGCGCCCGTTGAACACGATGCTGTCCTGAACCTGGCCCAATGCATTGGCGGTGAAGTCGATCTCCAAGTCCCCCGTAGCCTGCCCCGCGGCTAGCGGGCCCACCGCAGCGCCCCAGCCGAGGTAGCTGAAGTCGTCGGCCGCGCTGGTGTTGAAGCTGCCACTGAGCACGTCGGCCGGGCCTAGCACGTCGTTGTCCAGGTGTAGCCTGGACATGATGCTGCTGCCCAGTGGGATGGAGCCCAGGTCCAGCACGTAGTCGCTGCCGTTCTGGGTCAGCAGCCCTAGTCCGGCCAGCAGGTCGAAGTCGGCATTGGCCAGGTTGTTGATCGTGGCCAGCAGGTTCACACCCGCGTTGGCGCCGGCGGGGACATCGGCCATGTCGGGGTTGTGGCTGGTGAAGGCCACGCTGGCGTTGACGTTGAAGGTGCCGGCGCTGGCGGTGGACAGGCCCACACCGATCTGGCCGTTGCCCTGCGCGGCAATGCCGTTGGCGCTGCCGCCCCCGGTGAAGGGGCTGGCCACGCCGCTCAAGTTCGCGTTCAGCGTGTCGTTCAGCGCCGTAACCGCAGCGGTGTTGTTGATGGTGATGTTGCGCGCCGTCACGGTGTCGCCCACCCGCACCACGCCGAAGTCCACGCTCGGGGTGGCGAGTTGGCCCAGGGCCGGGGTGTAGACCTTGCCCGACAGGGCCACGCTCGTATTGGCCAGGGGCGCGTCCCCGAAACCACTCGTGCCCACGCCGTTGGAGACCAGCGCGATGATGAGGTTGCCGCCGAAGTTGCCGGCCACCACAGTCGCCAGGCTGACGTTGCGCGGCTCCGAGGCACCCGCTGCGATCAACGAAGTGTTGGCAGCGCCACTGACCGCAAACCCCGCCGGCGCGGGGCCGAAGGCGCCGCGCAGGCCTTCGCTGAAGCCGTCGTTAGCGGCCGTGTTGGACAGGGTGAGCACGCCCGTGGCGGCGGCGTCGCCGACCCGGCGCGCGGCCAGGTTGATAGGGGTGGTCACGCCAGCGCTGGCCAGCCGGTAGACGTCGGCACTGAGGTTCACGCTCTGCGAGGGCAGATTGGTCGGCACACCGTTGTTGAAGCTGCCGTCGGAGACGAAGTTGAGCACCTGGGTGCCGCTCTTGGCGCCGGCCGTGGCCATGCCACCCAGGCTCACGCTCATCGCCGCGCTGTTGCTGGTGTTGGTGGCCAGCGAGGTGATGCTGCCGGCGTTGTTGCTGGCGCCGCCGCTGGACGCACCGAAACTGGCGTTAAGGCCTTCGCCTAGGCCCTGCGTGAGGTTGCTCACGGTCAGCTGCTGCGTCTGGTTGGCCGCGCCTTCGCGGAACTTGCCGAAGTTCACCGCGGTCGGGTTCAGGCCGGCACTGGCCAGGTTGCCTACGTTGCCGGTGATGAGACCGTCCAGGTTGATCGTCTGGGTGGGCAGCGCGGTCAGCCCGAGGCCGTTGCCGATGGCGCTGCCGTTGGAGTCGAGCAGGATCTGCACGTTGGCGGTCTTGGCGCCGGTGCTGCTGGTGTTCAGCGTCACCACCATGGTGGTGTTATTGCTGTTGCCGGCCAGCAGCCCGTTGATGGCGCCAGCGCCCGAGAAACTGAGTGCGTCGGCTCCGCCGAAGTTGCCGAAGGCCGCATTCAGCGCTTCGGAGAAGCCGTCGTTTGCGGCCCCGTTGCTGACCGTCAAGGTGCGCGTCTGTACGCTGTTAGCCAGCACGTTGCCGAAGTTGACCGGGGCGATGGCGTTGGGCGCCGCCAGGCGGTAGACGTTGCCGTTGACGGTGATCACCTGGTTGCCCGCCGTCGTGGCAGCCAGTCCGGCGATGGCATTGCCGCCCACGGTGGCGTTGGTCTGGTAGTTCAGCGTCACCGTGCCGGTCTTGGCGCCCGCGCTGGTGGTCAGCACATTGACGTTCATTGCCGCGGCGTTGTTGGCGCCGGCCAGCAGGCCATTGATGCTGCCGCCGTTGTTGCCCGCGGCGCCTGTGCTGGCGCCGAATGTGGCGCCCAGGTCTTCGCTGAACGGGCCCGCACTTGCCGTGTTGGCCACCGTCAACGCAGCAGTGTTGCTGCCCCCCACGCGCTGGTTGGCCACCTGCACGGGTGAGGGCGTGGCGCTGCCCACGGCAGGGTTGAACACCGCGCCGCTGAAGTTGATGAGCTGGCTGCCGTTGGCGCTGGCGGCAGCGCCCGTGGTGCCGCTGCCATCCGACGCATAGGCCAGGGTCACGGTGCCGCTCTTGGCACCGGCCGTGCTGGTGTTTAGCGTCAGGCCCATGGCGCTGTTGTTGCTCGCGCCGGGCAGCAGTTGCGTGATCGTGCCGGCGGTGGTGAGCGCACTGCCGGTGTTGCCACTGAAGCTGGCGTTGAGCCGCTCGGAGAAGCCGTCGTTGGCGGCCGTGTTGTTGACGCTCAGCAACTGCTGCGCGGCGTTGTTGACGCGCAGGTTGCCGAAGTTCACCGGGGTGGGCGTGGCAGCACCTGTGGCCAGGCGGAAGAAGTTGGCCGAGACGCTGATCAATTGCGACGCCAGAGGCAGGTCGGCCAAGCCGCTGGTGCCCGCGCCCACGCTGGTCAGCGCCAATGTGGCGCTGCCGGCCTTGGCACCGGCGGTGCCGGCGGCAAAGCCCACCGACAGCGTGTTGTTGTTGCTGCCGCCCTGGGCCAGGTTGGTAAACGAGCCTG
>JANLYV010000571.1:0-14021 GCA_031365825.1 Rubrivivax sp.
CAGTCGGCCGTCATCACCAAGAAAATCATGCTGCCGGCGGGTCTTCGCGACGAAGAGCTCGAAGTGCAGGTCGAAGCCGAGGCCAACCAGTACATCCCGTTTTCGCTGGACGAGGTGAGCCTGGATTTCTGCGTCATCGGCCCGAGCATGACCTCTGCCGGCGACGTTGAGGTGCTCATCGCCGCCTCGCGCAAAGATCGTGTGCAAGACCGCCAGGGTCTGGCCGAAGCGGCTGGCCTGAAGCCGGTGGTGCTGGACATCGAATCGCACGCCTCGCGTCTGGCCATGGGCCGTGTGGTGTCGGCCCTGCCCAACGAAGGCCGCGATGCCTTGGTGGCGTTGTTCGAGATTGGCGCCGACACCACCAGCCTCAAGGTGCTGCGTGACGACGACATGTTGTACGACCGCGATCAGGCATTCGGCGGCGCGCAATTGACTCAGCTCATTTCGCGCCAGTACGGCTTTTCGTTCGAGGAGGCCGAGCAGAAGAAGCTCTCGGGCGACTTGCCTGAAGATTACGACAGCGCCATCCTCGGCCCTTTCGTCGACAGCCTCTCGCAGGAAATCGGCCGCGCGCTGCAGTATTTCTTCACCAGCACGCCGCATCACAAGGTTCACTACGTGATGCTGGCGGGCGGCACCGCCACGCTCAATGGATTGAAAGAGCGCGTCACCGAACTCACCGGCTTTGCCTCGATGGTGGTCAACCCCTTCGACAACATGCAGCTGGGTTCGGCGATTCGTGAAGGCCGCGTGCGCCGCGAGGCGCCGGCCTACCTCACCGCATGTGGGCTGGCGATGCGGAGGTTCATGCTGTGATCCTCATCAACCTGCTTCCGCACCGCGAAGAAAAGCGTCGCCAGCGCAAGCGTGCCTTCTTCGCCGGGCTGGGGCTGGCGGCGGTGATGGGCTTGGTCGTGGCCGGCGTCTGGTACATGGTGCTGCAGCAACTGACCTCGGCACAGACCTCGCGCAACGACTTCCTGCGTGCCGAAATCACGCGCCTGGATGCCCAGGTCAAGGACATCGCGACACTGCGTGCCGAGATTGAGGCATTGAAGGCGCGGCAGAAGTCAGTCGAAGACCTGCAGACCGATCGCAACACGCCGGTCTATTTGCTCAACGAATTGGCTCGCCAGACGCCTGAAGGTGTGTACCTCACGTCGATCAAGCAGACGGCTCAAGTCGTGGCTGTGGTGGGCGTGGCGCAGACCAACGAACGCGTCTCGGAATTCTTGCGCAACGTCGCGAATTCAACGTGGCTCGAGCGGCCCGATCTGGTGGAGATCAAGGCGGCCAACATCACCACCGCGGGCAAGGACCAGCGCCGCCTGTACGAGTTCTCCATGCGTGTCACGCTGAAGCGACCCCAGGGCAGCATTGACCCCGCAGCCAATCCTGCCAGTGGCGCTGCCGCCAAGAAAGCGACCTGAGGTTCGTATGGCCGCCAAGTCCTCCTCCTTCAGTTTCGACGTCAACAGCGCCTTCGAAAAGGCGAGTTCGCAGTTTCGTGGCCTCAATGCCAACGAGCCGGGCCAATGGCCGGTGCTGCCCAAGACGGTGGCCTGGATCGGCACGGGTCTGTTGGTGGTCGTGCTGGCCTGGTTCCTGGCTTTGTCTACGGCGAACGACGACCTGGACGCCGAGCGCCGCAAAGAACCCGAGCTGAAGCAAAACTACCGCAACAAGCTCGGGCAGGCCGTCAACCTGGGTGAATTGCGCAAGCAGAAACTGCAGGTGCAGGAATACGTGACGCAGCTAGAGAAGCAGCTTCCCGGCAAAGCCGAAATGGACGCATTGCTGTCCGATATCAGCCAGGCCGGGCTCGGGCGCGGTCTGCAATTCGAGCAATTCAAGCCGGGTCAGGTGGAGATCAAGGATTACTACGCCGAATTGCCAATCGCCATCAAAATCTCCGGCCGCTACCACGACATCGGCGCCTTCGCGGCCGATGTCTCCAACCTCTCGCGCATCGTCACGCTGCACAACCTCGGCATCAATCAGGTATCGAGTAAAGACGCCAACGTCAATGGCAACCTGTTGATGGAGGCCACCGCCCGTACCTACCGTTATCTTGATGCCGCCGAAATCGCCGAGCAAGCGCGCGTCGCTGCCGCCAAGGCTGCCGCCGCCAAGACGGCAGGGGGCACCAAGTGACGCGCGGCACGACCCTCGCCTTGACGATGGCGGCTGCTTTGTTGCTGGCAGCCTGCGGCGCGAACCACGAAGAATTGCAGCAGTGGATGGAGCAGCAGCGGCGCGAGGTCAAACCCAACGTCAAGCCTCTGCAGCCGCCGAAGAAGTTCGATCCGCAGCCGTACACCTTGGCGCAGGCGGTCGAGCCCTTCAGCAATCAAAAGCTAACGGTGGCGATCAAACAAGAATCGCGGCAGCCCAATTCGCTGCTGTCGGGTGAACTCAACCGGCGCAAAGAGCCGCTGGAGGCCTACCCGCTGGACAGCGTGCGCATGGTCGGCAGCCTGGCGCGTGGCGGCCTGCCCTATGCACTGTTGAAAGTCGACAGCCTGTTGTACCAAGTCAAGGTGGGCGACTACCTGGGCCAGAACTACGGGCGAATTACCAAGATTTCCGAGACCGAGATCGCGCTGCGTGAGATTGTCCAAGATGCTGCAGGCGAATGGATAGAACGAGTGAGCACGCTGCAGCTCCAGGAGAAGGCGCGATGAGAACGAAAGCGGAGACTCTCACCATGCTGAAATGGCGTGCTGTATTGACTGCACTAGCCGTACTGAGCCTTGGTACTTTGGTAGCGACCAAAGCCTCGGCGCAGAACACCATCCAGTCCGTCACCAGCACACAGCAGGCCGGCACCGAAGTGGTTCGCATCGAGCTGAGCGAAGCACTGGCCGCCGTGCCCGCGGGTTTCTCGACGCAGGCGCCACCGCGCATTGCGATCGATCTGCCGGGGGTGGGCAACGCCATGGGACGCAATGTCGTCGAAGTGAATCAGGGCAATTTGCGCTCGGTGACCGTGGCGCAAGCGGGCGAACGCACGCGACTTGTGCTGAACCTGAAACAAGCCTCGGGCTACCGCGCGCAACTGCAGGGCAAAGCCTTGATTCTCGTGCTGGATGCGCAAGGGCCGGGCAGCAGCGGCGAAGTGGCGCAATTCGCGCCGGCTCAGAACATCGAGCCGCAAGGCTTGCGCGACATCGACTTCCGCCGTGGTGCCGACGGCGCCGGGCGCGTCATCGTCGCCTTGCCGAGCACACAAGTCGGCGTCGATATCCGCCAGCAAGGCCAGACGCTGGTGGTCGAGTTCCTGCGCTCGACGCTGCCCGACCGCTTGCGCCGCCGCCTCGACGTCACCGACTTCGGCACGCCCGTGCAGTCGGTGTCGACCTTCCAGAGCAGCGACCGCGTGCGCATGGTGATCGAGCCGCGCGGCGCCTGGGAGCACAGTGCCTACCAGACCGACAACCAGTTCGTGCTGGAAGTGCGCCCCGTCAAGATCGATCCGAACAAGTTGACACAGGGGCCGGGCTTCCAGGGTGAGAAGCTCTCGCTGAACTTCCAGAACATCGAAGTGCGCGCCCTGCTTCAAGTCATCGCGGATTTCACCAACTTCAACGTCGTCACCAGCGACACCGTGACCGGTACCGTGACACTGCGCCTGAAGGACGTGCCTTGGGACCAGGCGCTGGACATCATCATGCAGAGCAAGGGCTTGGGCGTGCGCAAGTCGGGCAACGTGTTGTGGATCGCGCCGAAAGACGAACTCGCGCAGCGCGAGCAAGTCGAGCTTGAGGCAAAGAAGAAGGTGGCCGACCTTGAGCCGCTGCGCACGCAGTCGTTCCAGTTGAACTACACCAAGGCCGAAGAAGTGGCGCGTGGCCTGACAGGGCAGACTCAGGGGCAGGGTCAAGGTGGCGGCACCGGCGTGACCAGCACGCGGCTGTTGTCGGCGCGTGGCAGTGTGATCTTCGAATCCAGAACGAACCAACTCTTCGTCTCCGATATTCCCTCGAAGCTGGAAGAAGTGCAGGCGTTGATCTCGAAGATCGACGTGCCGGTGCGCCAAGTACTGATTGAAGCGCGCATCGTCGAGGCTGACGACAAGTTCGGGCGCGCCCTGGGCGTGAAGCTCGGTGGCTCGGACTTGCGCGGCCTCTCAGGCGGCATCCCGGGATACAACGTCGGCGGCAACAACTACATCACCACCGGAGGCAATTACAACGCCGTAGGTGGGCAAACGCAGCAATTGGCGCGCGACGACTTCAAATACAACGACACGCAATTCGTCAATCTGCCAGCGAATACCTCCAATCTGGGCGGTGTCACTGCAGCGACCTTCGCACTATCGCTGTTCAGCGCCTCCGCCAACAGATTCCTGAATCTCGAGCTGTCCGCACTGGAAGCCGAAGGCAAGGGCAAGATCGTCTCCAGTCCGCGCGTCATCACGGCCGACCAGGTCAAGGCCTTGATCGAGCAGGGCGAAGAGTTGCCCTACCAGGCGGCCACCTCCAGCGGTGCGACCCAGATCCAGTTCCGCAAGGCTAACCTGAAGCTTGAGGTGACACCGCAGATCACCCCAGAAGGCAACGTCATTCTCGATGTCGACGTCAACAAGGACAGCGTCGGCCGCAGCACCACCGCCGGCTTCGCCCTTGATACCAAGCATGTAAAGACGCAGGTGCTGGTGGAGAACGGCGGTACTGTGGTGCTGGGTGGCATCTACACGCAGACCGAACGCAATGAAGTCAACAAGGTGCCGCTGCTGGGCGACATTCCAGTGCTGGGCTACCTGTTCCAGAACCGCGCCAAGTCGATCAACAAGACCGAGTTGCTTGTCTTTATCACGCCCAAGATCGTGACCGATCGGTCGGCAGCGCGCTGATTCGCGCCGCAACTAGCGCTCAGCCACGGACATCTCAGCGATGAATCTTCTGAAGTCAATTCTCAGCTTCCTCTTGGTCTCGCTGCTGGCCGCCTGCGGCGGTGGTGGCGGCAGCGCCGGCACGCCCATCCTGGGGGGCGGTAGCAGTGCCGGCACAGTGGCCGATTTGGTGGTGGTGCTCAACTCACCCACCATCGCGAGTTCGGGCGCCGAGGCCGTCACGGCCACGGTTACCGCAGTGGACACCAATCGTGCAGTGGTGGCCAATGTGCCGGTCACATTCTCGGTCGACAGCAATGCCGTCGTCACGCCGAACGCCACAAGTACCGACGCGTCGGGAACCGTCACCGCTGCGGTGGGCATTGGTGCCGACCGCACGCTGCGCAAGATCACTGTGACTGCGACCGCGGGCACGCTTTCACGCACGGCGTCGGTCAACGTGGTTGGGCCCGATCCTTCCGCGACGGCCTCCGACCTGGTACTGGTGTTGAGCAGCCTCACGATCTCCAACAGTGGAGCTCAGACGGTTGCTGCAACCGTCACAGCACTTGACGCGAAGCGCAACGCCATCCAGGGTGTGCCGGTGATCATTTCGGTCAACAGCAACGCCGTGGTCACACCTGCCGCCACGTCGACCAACGCGGCCGGTGTGCTGCGCGCAGACATCGGTATTGGTTCAGACCGCAGCAATCGAACGATCACCGTCACTGCGACCTCGGGCACCTTGGTCAGGCAACTGCCGCTCGTGGTTGCTGAAGGCACGGTCGGCGTCGCGGTGGCAGCCGACCTCAGCCTCGCACTCAGTGCCACCACGCTGAACAACGGCGGCACCAACACCATCACCGCCACGGCCACGGCAGTGGACGCCAATCGCAATGCCGTCAGTGGCATTCCGATCACATTTCGCGTGGACAGCAGTGCGGTGGCAGTGGTCAGCGCGCCATCTACGAGCGCCAGCGGCACCGTGACTGCAACGGTGGGCATTGGCGCCGACCGTTCCAACCGAGTGGTCACGGTCACCGCCACCAGTGGCTCGTTCACGCGTTCGGCATCATTCCGTGTGCTTGGTGCCGACCTGGGCGCGTCGTTTGCGGCACTGGTTGACGCCGGGTCGCTGAGCAACCGGGTCGAATACCGTTTGGTCGACACCAACGCCTTGCCGATGGTCGGCCAGTCCATCACGGTCACGGCACCAGGCCTTCCCACAAGCAGCGGAGTCACCGATTTCAACGGCAAATTCGTCTACACCTACGACGCGCCTGCCGTCACCGGTGTGGTCACCCTCACCGCAAGCGCGGCGGGTGATTCCGAAACCACCGTGGTGACGGTGCAGACCCCCGGCGGTGGCAGCATTGCACCGGCGCCGGCGACACCGCAATCGGCGTCGTTGGCGTCCAACCCCAGCGTGGTCAGCGTCAACACCGCCGGCAGCAGCACCAACCAGGTTGAATTGCGGGCCCTTTTCCTCGGCGCCGCGAACGCTCCCATCCCGCGTGTTCGCGTTCGATTTGATCTCGATGGCAATGCCGGCAGTACCGACAGCACGGTGAGCTGGTTGGGCGGCACCTATGCGTATTCAGATGCCGCCGGTGTGGCGCGCGGCACCCTCACGGCTGGTCAGCGCTCGAGCCCGACCAATGGTGTGACTGTTCGCGCTTGTTATGACATCGTTGATTTTCCGATTACGAGCTGCCCCAACGCGACCCGAGCCACGCTGACGGTGGCCTCGGAAGCCTTGTCGGTCAACATTCGTACCAACGAGTTGATCAAGAGTGGCGTGGCCCAGCTCACCTACATCAAGGAATTCGTGGTGATGGTGGTGGACGCGGCCGGCCAGGCCAAGGCGGATGTATTGATCACGCCGTCAGTTGATTTACTCGGTTATCACAAAGGCAGATACGTTCTGTCCGGAGACATTTGGGTGCAAGTGCCTTCTCTCGCGCAGACTGAGAACTACCGCTGGAATGCGGCGTCGAATCTGTGGGAAAGCGCCGGCACCACCACCCAACCGGTGTGCCCGAATGACGACGTCAATCGCAATGGTGTGCGTGAGGCAGCACCCTTCGTAGCGGGCGCGACACCTCCGGCCGTTGCAGGCCGTGGCGAAGACCTGAACTGGAATGGCGACCTCGATCCGCGCAAGGCCGACGTCGCCATCAAGATGATCGGCTCGCCCAAGACCGACGCCAATGGTCTTGCCATCCTGCAAATCGAGTACGGCAGAAATCTTGCAACCTGGGTTGACTTTGCCATCACGGTGACAGCGTCTGGCATAGCCGGCAGCGAAGCCCGTGCCAGATTCATTGGCGTTCTTTACGGTGGCGGCAATCTGCCAGCGCCAGCAGAAGCGGTGAGTAACAAACTGGCAGCGCCAGCCTTCGTCTTCAGCCCCTACGGCCGCGGCACGGTGTGCACCGACGACAAATAGTGCGGTGACCTTTTCTCTAGTTGGCATGCCCGGCAGTGGCAAGTCCACGGTCGGGCGCCAGCTGGCACGCCGTCTCGGCATGGTATTCATCGACAGCGATGCAGAGATTGAAGCTCGCGTCGGCATGTCGATCCGCGAATGGTTCTCGCATCACGGCGAGGTACCGTTCCGCGATCTCGAACAGGACGTCGTCGAGGAATTGAGCCACCGGGAGAACGCCGTCCTGGCCACCGGTGGTGGTGCGGTGCTTCGGCCCTCCAACCGCGATGCCCTGCACTCGCGCACCCATGTGCTCTACCTGCGTTCAACGCCTGAAGAAATTTTCAGGCGATTGCGCCATGACACGCACCGGCCGCTGCTGCAGGTGAATGACCCACTGAGCCGATTGCGCGAACTCTTTCGCGAGCGTGACCCGCTGTACCGGCGCACGGCGCACTTCGTTGTCGAAGGCGCGCGGCCGTCGGTGCACTCCTTGCTCGGCATGCTGCTGATGCAGCTGGAGTTGGCCGGCTTGGTCAGCCCGGATCAGGTGCCCTCGAGCGTCCGTACCAATCCGCCGGGGCGGCATGAGTAGCCTGGCCTTGCCCGTCGCAGCCAAGAGCACCGCATCGAATCCAAACGGCGCCTCTCGGCGCCGCTGCGCACGGGTCGGGCCGTGACGAGGCCTGCATAGCCCGCGCCATGTGCCGAGACTCTCAACGATCTTCTCCAGCCAGGCAGGCCACGACCTCTGCGATGTGCCCGGCCTGCGGCGATGCCTCATTGGCACCGACCACCAGCATGCGCTGGGCACATTGCGCCGCAATTTTGAACGCAGCACTTTCTTCTGGCGTCGCCACATCACCCTGCCACACCGCCAATGCGCATCGATCCACCGGGAAACCGTGGTTGGCGATCTGCTGCGCGCTGCAGGAAATGACCGCCGCCGTGCATTGCACATTGGCCAGGATCTGGCCGACGCGCTCAGACACAGGACGTCCTTCGGCGGCAATCTGCAGCGGTCCGATCTGGGTGGTGTCCGGGCCTAGCAGTGCGGTGCCCGCTGGCAATGTCGCCCGGCGCGATTCGATGCCCATCAGCGTCTGCCGCTGGCCCAGCTCGGCCGCGATGACGAGCACCACCGGGATTCGACCGACAGCGTCACCAAGAACGATGCGTCCCATCTCCACTTCGGTGAGGCCTTCGTCGGCAACGGCTGTTTCGATTCCCGGATTGCCATTGATCTCGATGACGGCGCTGCTCACGTCGTTAAGTGAGCGCGCGATGTCGGGCGTGATGTAGTCGATGCCAATGACGTCGAGGCCGGCGTTGGCCGCGATCGATTGCGCCATCGCGCGCACTTCCGGATGGACCTTGGCAAGCACCTGAGCGCGTGTACCGCCGGTAGAAATGTTGGAGTTGCCACGCAGCTGCACGCGCTGACCCGGCGCGGGCACGCTGGCGAGGCCGTGTCCTTGCGAGGCCAGGTGCTCGACGACCGCCGGCAGCTTTTCGACCGGTCGCACATAGCCCGTCGCTACAAGACCGCCGGTGCGGCCAAGATTCAAGCCGTCTACCAACTGATCGATGCTGTGCACGCCGTCGCCAGTCACGCTCGGCGGTTCGCGCCGCGTCGCGCCGATGAGAACGCCGCGCACCACCAGCAGGCGATGTTCGAAGCCGCTGATGAATCGCTCGATGATGATGGGCGCCGCAGAGACTTGTCGCGCCTGCGCGAAAGCCTCGATCAGCCGCGCCTCGGTTTTGATGCCCACCGTCACGCCATGGCCTTTGCCGCTGTCGTTCGGCTTGACCACCACCGGCCAGCCCAGCTCGCCGGCTAGTGCCACTGCGCTTTCCTGCGACTTCGCCAGTCGCTGGTCAGTCGCCGGAAAGCCCAGACGGCGCAGGAACTTGTTGGTCATGCGCTTGTCGCCGGCGAGCCGGTGACCCAGGATGCCCTCGGTGCCCGGCGACGCCTCCAGGAACACCCGGCCGTTGCAGCCCCATCCGTACTGCCAATAGCGCCGCCCCACCGTCGCGTGGCGCACCGGGATGTCGTCGGCCCTGGCGGCCAGCATCAGGATGCGGGCGACATAGTCGGGGTGCTGGTGGCGGCACAGCGCCTGCAGATCGGCAATGCCCCGGGCCAGCGATTCGCCTGGAAACGCGGACTCGTCGGCAGCCGCCGCGGCCATCGCCTCGCCGGCCAGGCGGATCGCCTGCGCCGTCAGCTCCGGAACGTGGTAACCCACCCATAGCCACGCCACACCGGGCGTCGGTGACACCGCGCCGGCGCTGTCGATCAAGCCGCGTACCGAATTCAGCAGGCCTTTGCTCCAATGCGCAGCGACCAACGCGTGGGCATGCACAGGGTCCAGCTGATCAGTGCCAGGGCAGTCGTCCAGCCAGCCCGCAAATGCGGACTTCAAGCCACGCTCGACACGGCCCGGGTCACGGCAATGGAAGGACTCTTCCGTCAGCCGCTCGACCACAACCGGACGCGTCGAATACAGGTTCGGTCCGGAAAAGAATCTCATCCTGGGCGGCGTGAGAACAACCCGCGACAGAAGCCGGACCTTTGTGCAAACGGCGTCATGCGCAATCAGCGTTCAAGAAAACGCTGTCGGCAATCTTGCGAGCCAGCCAAGGGGCTGTTGAATACTTCCCGGTATCGACGGAAATGTACGACCCCATTCTGACGATGCCGAAATCGCTGCGGCGGTGCAACGAAGAGCCGGGGTCCGACAGCGACCCCTGGCCAGCGGCATAAACCCAGCCACCCTCCAGCGTCATCGATTCGACATGCTCGGTCAAACGGCGCAGCGCAGGCACAAACTCCTCGAGCTTGTGCAGCACGGCGAGTGACCTCTGCTGCCGATTCGATTCATCCAGAGCCGGCAACGCGTCCGGCAAAACGACCGTGCTTTCAGCCATCAACCCGGCGGGGTACCAGGACAGATAGAAGTCGCGACCGTTGTAGTTCTTGATGTCACCGAACGGGCCGGTGGCAATGATCACGCTGGGCAGATCCACTGGCCGCGTAGCGCGCACGAACAGCGATCGCCTGAAACGATGCGACCAGATGCCCTTGGGTTGTAGCCCCGCCGTGATGTCGACCGCCAGGCGGCCCTGCCAGAGTGAATTGATGACGCCATCGTACGGGCCATGAACACCCGTGGACGACTCGACGTACCAGCTCGCGGCAGCGTCGCCGGATGAGCGCGGCCGGACGGCTGAAATGTGAGTGGCCATGCACAGCTCGATACGACTTTCTGCCGCCAAGGCATCGACAAAGCGATCCGCAACCCATGTCGTCGAAACCGATCGCTCCGGAACACGAAAGCCCGCCACGATGTCGGTCGACGCGGTGATGGCGCAGAGTTCTGAAGCGGTCAGTCGCGTGACCTGACAGTCGGCAACGCTCACCAGGTAACGGCAGGCATCGGGATGCTGGTGCACCAAGCCGGCCACCTGCGCAAAGTAGTCATGCATCGCCTGTGGCGGCACGACCGAACTGGCGTGACAGAGATAGATGTCGTCGGCCGCAGTCATGGCCGGCTGCAGCGGGCAGCCGATCAATTCCTCTGTCAGCGGCTTGAACAGCAGGCCGCCGGGCAGGAGCCGGCGAGCGGTGACTAGCGATGGGTCGGCGCAGTACATGAAACCCAGGTGAATCTTTCCTTCGTTCCATCGGCTTGCCGCCGAGAACGGTTGCGGCGCCGCGTCGAACAGCGTCACCGCCGCGCCGCGCCGCGCCAGAAAGAGGGCTGTCGAGCTGCCCATGATGCCGGCCCCGAGTACGGCGATGCGACGTCGTGTCGAGCTCATCGCCGGGCCTGCCAGCGTGTCTCAGCCGGTTTGTTCAAGGTAGGAGTCCGGGTCGTAGGCCTCGCTGGAAAAGACCAGGAGGACCGATCCCACATCGAGGTAAGTCTGTTGACACCAGACACCCGGCCCGAACCACAGACCGACTTTCGACGGCACCAGCAGCAGCGTGACCTGCACGCCTTGATGCCGCATCGCGACCTCGATTCGACCCTGCAGGCAGACGAGCAATTGCGATCCGGATCGGTGCGCATGGCCGCCCCGGATGGCGCCGGCTGGTACGTCGGAAATGACGAACGCGCGGCGCGGCACGAGCGGCATTTGGTCGAATTCGAAGGGTTGCAGATTGCCCCGCGAGTCAGCGTGACGGGTGCATGGAATCAGACTGGCCCGTCCACCGAAGTACTGCATGGCATCCGCCGCAAGGGGCGCGCTCATTCACCGGTCAGGCACATGGCCGGCATTCTGCGTTGAGTCCGAGCTTATTTGGGCTCTCGCCTTGATCAGCCAGTTGGCCAGCGGCACGGCCATGCGAAGCTTTTCTTCGACCGACAAGTCAGCATTCCACAACTCCCTCATGCAGGCTGCAGCCACTTCGAAATGTTGTCTTTTCGTAAACGCCCAACTTCTCGACAGGCTGTCCGGCTTGTAGAACTTATGGCACAGCGTTTCGGGCACGCGTGCGAACTCACCGAGCAAGCTCATGTGAAATAGCCACGGCCAATCGGCCGAGAATTCTCCCGCGCCATGGGTCTTGAGCCCCTGAATCTTGCGCGCCTCGCCCAGGCGGAAGACTCCGCGATTGGGCACCCACCACTGGCCAGCACGACTGAGCATTTTCAGGCCACGCCGGGTTCGTTGCCGCAATCCTTCGAGTTGGGTGTAGACCCAGAGCTGCTGCGCGCCGACCACAGGCGTCAGCAAGACATCGGAATAGCTCAACACCACGTCCGGTCGTGCGTCCAGGACCGCACACAGTTTCTCCAGGTAAGTCGGCGCCAAGATATCGTCGTGGAAGGCAAACAGCACCAGCTCTGCGTGGGCCTGGCCCAGCAAGAAATTGCAGTTACCGACGTAACCCAGGCGCTGGTCCTGCCTGATGACGCGAAATCGCGAATCGCTTGCACTGTGTCTCAGGCAGATTGCATGCGTGTCGTCGGTGCAGAGGTCGATCGACACAATGACATCGAAATTGCCATGCGTCTGTGCCGACAGCGAGTCAAGCGTCGATTGAATGAATTCACCCGCCTGGTACGCAGGTACCAAGGCAGTCACTTTTGAATGCTCGATCATGCTGTCCAAGAAGACCCAGTCCAGGGCGATGGCCCGCGCCCCGAGTCATACGATGTCTGAGGTTGACACCCGAGTGGCGACCGCAAGGCGCGAGTAGGCAGCGCCGACAAAAACGGCACCCGAAGGCGCCGCTAAGCATTTAATCCGTATGTGTTTTCTGGTGGGCGGTGCAGGGTTCGAACCTGCGACCCCTGCCGTGTGAAGGCAGTGCTCTACCGCTGAGCTAACCGCCCGGAATGGAATCCGGAAAAGCGGCGCATTATGCCATCGGCCCCGGCGGCACGGCGGGCCATACGGTGCGGCCATCACAGCTGCTGCCGATGTCGGCGAGCAGTGCGGCGTGGGCTGCTGCTTCGTCGGCACCGGCAGGTTGCAGGCGCAAGTTGAAGGCACGCAAGTCCACGACCTGATGCCCCGAATCCTGCCGTTGCGTTTCGCCTCTGGCGTCGATCACCAGGCTGTCCTGCCCGCGCGTCATGCGGATGTACACCTCGGCCAGCAGGCCGGCGTCGAGCAGCGCGCCATGCAGCGTACGGTGGGTGTTATCCACCTCCAGCCGCTTGCACAGGGCGTCCAGCGAATTGGCTTTGCCGGGGAACATCTCGCGCGCCATCGTCAGGCTGTCGCGGATGGTGACGACCTCGGCCACAGGCGGGTGCGAGACACGTGCCAACTCGGCATTGAGGAAGCCGACGTCGAAGCTGGCGTTGTGGATGATGATCTCGGCGCCGCGAATGAACTCGATCAGTTCCGCAGCCACCTGGGCAAAGAGCGGTTTGTCGGCGAGGAACTGTTCGCTGAGGCCATGCACCCGTTGCGCGTCGGGGTGGCTCGCACGCTGCGGGTTGAGGTGGCGGTGCCAGGTGCGCCCGGTCAGCCGGCGGTTCACCATTTCGATGCAGCCGATCTCGACGATGCGGTCGCCGCCGCGCGCGTCCAGGCCAGTGGTCTCGGTGTCGAGGAAGATCTGTCGCATGGCGCTACTTCGCGGCCCAGCGGTGGATGGCCACGCCCGCCAGCACCATCGGCACGCACAGCCACTGACCCATGCTCATGTTGAAGGCTAGCAAACCGAGGAAACTGTCGGGCTCGCGGAAGAATTCGACCACGAAGCGCATCACGCCGTAGCCGATGAGGAACATGCCCGAGACCTGGCCCAAGGCACGTGGTTTGCTCGCGTACCACCACAGCAGCACGAACAGCAGCACGCCTTCCAGTGCGAACTGGTAGAGCTGCGACGGGTGACGCGGCAATTCGCTGCCGCTGCCGGGGAAGACCATCGCCCAGGGCAGGGCGGGGTCCGCAAAACGGCCCCAAAGTTCGCCGTTGATGAAGTTGCCAATGCGCCCCGATGCCAGCCCCAGTGGCACGCAGGGTGCCACCAGGTCCATGACTTCGAAGAACCGGCGTTTGCGCGTGCGCGCGAAGATCGCCAGCGACACGATCACGCCGAGCAAGCCGCCGTGGAAGGCCATGCCGCCCTTCCACAGCATCGCCACCTCCAACGGGTTGGCGAGGTAGTACCCCGGCTTGTAGAAGATGACGTAGCCCAGCCGGCCGCCGACCACGACACCGAGCACGCCCCAAAACAGCAGGTCTTCGACATCGCGGCGCGTCCAGCCTTTGCTGCTGAAC
>JANLYV010000609.1:0-4607 GCA_031365825.1 Rubrivivax sp.
GCGAGCTGCGCACCGCGTGCAGCGCTGTAGGTAGAAGTGCGCTTTATGCCGCGCAACGCCGACGCACTGCCAATGACCAGAATCTTTCCAGCTCGCCGTTCGATCATCTGTGGAAGGGCCGCGCGGAACAGCCTCGGTAGAGGATCGACGAGCGCTGCAAAAGTATCTCGCCACTCGGACTCGGACGCCTCGGTTGCGAGAGACGTTGGAGCGGAAATGGCGAGGTTAGCCACCAACACATCCACCACACCCGCCGCGTTGACCATGGCCTGTGCTGCCCCGACTTCGGCGAGCAGGTCAGTGTTGGCAATGACAATCGCACCATGTTCCGCAAGGACCTCGCAAAGAGTTGGACCCATGAAGGAGGTCGCCTGCGTGACAAGGATGCGCTTGCCTGAAAGAATCTGATTCATAAGTCAACCTTACAACAGTGAGCAGGCCTCTATCGCGGGTATGTAGCTCGTGACGCCTTGTATGTTCAACCCACCGATCCCGTAGAAGAATCGGTAGTTGCGCAGGTGCCGGCGGCAGCTGCGGTTGCCGAGCCGACGGCCCGATGAAGCCTTGGGCGACCGAGTCCGTACGTTAGCGCGGGGCGTCAGGTCGAGCGTTCTCGTAAGCCGAACAGTTGATCGGGCCCTTGTGAGCCCGGATTCTTGCAAGGCAGGGTACCTGAATGAGCAATCCAGAATCGTTCGTCGGCATCGACGTGGCCAAGTCTTGGCTGGATGTGGCCTGGTTGACGGGCCAGACGCTTCGCATCGACTACACGGAGGAAGCTGTCGCTGGCCTGGCCGAGCGATTGCGCTCGCAACCGCCCACGTTGGTCGTCATGGAGGCCACCGGCGGGTTGGAGACGGCTGTGGCCAGCGCACTGGTGGCCGCTGGGCTGGCCGTGGCTGTGGTCAACCCACGGCAAGTGCGCGACTACGCCAAGGCCTGCGGCCGCTTGGCCAAGACCGGTCGCATCGACGCGTTGATTCTGGCCGCATTCGCTGCGGCCATCCGTCCTCAGGTGCGCGAGCTGCCCGACGAGCACACGCGCGCCCTGGGTGATCTGCTGGCCCGGCGGCGCCAGCTCATCGACATGCGGGTGCAGGAGAAGCTGCGCTTGCAGCGCGCCTCGGCGATGCAGCGCGACAGCCTGCGCGAGCACATCGCCTGGCTGGACGAGCGCATCGACCGGCTGGACATCGAGCTGACGCACGCACTGCGCACCTCTCCCGTCTGGCGTGACAAGGACGATCTGCTGAAGGCGATCCCGGGCGTGGGCGCGCTGACTCGCGCCACGATGCTGGCGCTGCTTCCGGAGCTGGGCTCGCTCAGTCGCAGGCAGATCGCAGCGCTGGTTGGCGTGGCGCCGTTCAACCGCGACAGCGGCAAGCATCAGGGCGGGCGCGTCATCTGGGGCGGACGGGCGCAGGTGCGGCGCATCTTGTACATGGCGGCCGTGTTCGCAATGCGCTGCAACCCACTGATCCGCAGCTTCTACCAACATCTGCGCGACCAAGGCAAACCAGCCAAAGTGGCTCTGACCGCGTGCATGCGAAAGCTGTTGGTGATCATGAATTCCATGATCAAACATCAATCCGTTTGGGCGCCGACGCTTGACATGCAACACAGTTGCTAACGTTTGACTTAAGCGGACCGTGGAGGACGGAGAAGCCGGCCGGAACGGGTCCGCTTGAAGGAAGGGTTAGGCGTCAGGCCCGCATGCCAACCCATATGACTGCCTCCGTGGACGCTGAGACTATGGGCCACAGAACCCTTGGCCAGAACTGACCGACTGTAACGTGGGAGGCTGACTGATCGTGATGCTGACGCTCCTCGACAACGATTGACTCGATGGCTCCAACTGCAGCTTCGTCCTTCCCGCGCAGCTCATCGAGTTGCTGCTCAAGATGGCGAAGGACCACCCGCTCAACTGCCACTGTAGTTGCGGCGATGGCTCTGCTACCAAACGCTCCTGTGATCAGGCCGAGCATGAAGCCACCAAGGCCGCAAAGCCAATAGCTTCGGCAACGAGGGCGATTTCGGCGCTGAAGCTCGGCCCAGAATATGGCACGGTGTCTCTCTTCGTGGGATTTGAACTCGACCAACTCTGCGACTATGCCTGGCGCCGTGATTCGAGCGAAGAAGATCTGCCCGGCATAGATGTTCACGGCCCCATTCTCGCCGGCGTGGTTGACCTTGAGAACGCGTGAGGCGAACTCTTGGCTTTCACTCGCGCGGATAGCAGATTCCATGACGCCTAACAGGCTGTTGAATTTCGCCCACGCGTAAACGTCGTTTGCGCGTTGGTCGTTGTTGAGATCGTGTTCAAGCTCATGGTGGGGCGAAGACGATGCGCGGATCGGACGGGATGCAAGAAGCGCTGTTCACGGTGGCCAAGCTCGAGGACTTCGTTCCCGCGGATCATCCGCTGCGAGCGATCCGCGATCTGGTCAACGAGGCGCTGGGCCGGCTCAATGGCCTGTTCAATCTGATCTACGCCGATACCGGCCGTGCCTCCATCGCTCCGGAGAAGCTGCTGCGAGCCATGCTCATTCAAGTCTTCTTCTCGGTGCGCAGCGAGCGCCAGTTGATGGAGCAGGTGCGCTACAACCTGCTGTACCGCTGGTTCATCGGTCTGGCCATTGACGACCAGGTTTGGGACCACTCCACTTTCTCCAAGAACCGCGACCGCTTGCTCGAACACGCCGTCGTCGAGGGCTTCTTCACCGAGGTGATGACGCTTGCCGACAAGCGCAACCTGCTCAGCCGCGAACACTTCTCGGTGGACGGCACGCTGATCCAGGCCTGGGCCAGCCACAAGAGCTTCGTGCCCAAGGACGGCAGCAACGACGACGCCAACAGCGGCGGCCCGAGCGGGCGCAACAGCCAGGCCGACTGGAAGGGCAAGCGGCGCAGCAACGACACCCACGCCAGCACCACCGATCCGGATGCGCGGCTGTTCAGGAAGAGCCACAACACCGCGGCGGTGATGGCGTACCAGGGCCATGTGCTGATGGAGAACCGCTCTGGGCTGGTCGTCGGTGCGGTTGTCACTCACGCCGACGGCATGGGCGAGCGAGCTGCGGCGCTGGCGATGCTCGACACCGTGCCCGGCAGTCACCCCAAGACGGTCGCGGCAGACAAGGCCTATGACACGCGCGACTTCGTCGAGGCCTGCCGACACAGGCGCGTGACGCCACACGTGGCCAGTAACGAGACGCGCATCGGCGGCAGTGCCATCGATGGACGAACCACGCGGCATCCCGGCTACGCGATCAGCCAGACGATCCGCAAGCGCATCGAGGAACACTTCGGCTGGGGCAAGACGGTCGGGCGCATCCGACAGACCGTCTACCGAGGGATCAAGCGCGTCGACCAGCACTTCAAACTGACGATGACGGCGAGCAACATCGTGCGAATGGCGCGACTGCTGAGCGCGGTGCCGCAAGGAGCAGCGCGATGAGCCGCCAAGGCGGCCTATGCGGCGCTCGGGCGTCCGAGCACAACGCGCTACACATCCAAGTTCGCTGTCCTCAACCACTGGATGTGCTCGCATATGGCAACTCGTTCAGTACAACGAAGCGAAATTCAACAGCCTGTTAGGCCACGCGCTCAAGCGCTGCGACCGGGTAAATATGCACCGAGCCTGGATGTGCTTCGGACTCGACGGCGTAGCCCTCTGGCGTCAGTTTTGTGCTGTACCAGCCGACGATATGGCCTTGCCACGCTGCGCCCGACTTTTTGCGAACGCGTTCTCCCAACCCAAACGTCGCTGGTAATGGCGGTTGAATCTGATGATCGTGTGAAGCTCCGACGGCAACGCTACTCTGTTCCATATTCAACCTTTTGTGAAAGCCGCTCGACTTGCAGAGCTGCCAGTACCCATTCGTTCGGTGTCGAGGAATTTTAGCGTTTGAGATGCGATTGACCGAAGTTGTCGCCAGCAGGGGCTGCAAGCTTCCTGCCATGTAGGCAGCCGGTGACTTCATTCCGCTGTGGCTGTTCAACCCACGCCGAAAGGCGCGGACTCTGCTGGCGCACCGGGATGGCTCCACGTGGGGCCTAACGTTTGACTTAAGCGGACCGTGGAGGACGGCGAAGCCGGCCGGAACGGGTCCGCTTGAAGGAAGGGTTAGGGCGCATTTGCACTACAGCGCCTCGTGTTTGAAATCATCAGGCCTGTGCTCGCCTCGCTTCATGCGTGCAAGGCGGTCAGCTCGGAACTGAAGACCATCTCGTAGCAAGTACAGAAGAGAAACGGCGTCAGCTCCGCCTGGGCCGAGATCGAAGATGGTAGTTGAATCCAAGTAGTGCAGAGAGACCGCATTCAGCAGTTCTTCCAGTGCGGTCAGTGATGCCTTGACTGCTGCGCGAGATGCTGGAGCAAATGGCTGAACACTTTGGCCGAGCGCGAGATCGAGATCGCGATGCGCGAGCCTTCGGTTACGCCAGTCTCGAGCGAACTCGCAGGCATCAAGTGCGGCAGCAGCCAGGGATTCGGCTTTCGTGTTGATGGGGGAGCCAACCAGCAACGCGGCAAGATGACGGACGCTCAGGTTTGCCTTGCCCATGGACTTTGGCGGATCGGTCAGCCGAGCCAAGTGCAGCAGTAC
>JANLYV010000046.1:0-1689 GCA_031365825.1 Rubrivivax sp.
ATTTGTCGAAGTTCGCGTGATTTTCATTTTCCGGCCCGAATGAAAGTCACCAAAGCAGGGGGCCTCGATACCGGCGACCCTGTTTACTTCCCGTGCGACCCAACTGTCGGTCGACGGCCAGACGCATCGCCGCCCTGCCCGGTCGGGTGCCTTCGGGCACGCCGAGTGCAGCATCGTCTCCGTCGCGCCAGCACGGTCTGGTCCGTCTCGCCCCTCGGTCGGTACCGACACGCAGGCCCAACCCCAGGGGCCAGCCCGAATGCCCTCTTGCGCGCACCGGTGCGATGTGACGATCGGTAGTGCCTTCGCATCGACGGACTGGCGAGACGGACCAGACGGCTCTGGCGGGAGGGTATACGAATCTCAAGTAGTTTTCGGAGTTCAGCAGTGAGGAGTTGTGGGCTGGAGTGACGGAGGCTGCGATGACGTGCGATGTAGTGGGAGCGGCCAGAAGCTAGGACGCGCAGGCGCTGGAGGCAGCAGCGCGCCATGAGCCAGACGGGCGGGTGCGCGCACGCATGCTGGCGATGCTGCACTTGGCGCGGGGCCACACGGTGGCGCAGACGGCCGGGTGCTATGCGCTCGGCAAGAGCGTGCTCTACGACTGGATACGCCGCCATGACGGCGAGGGCGTCGAGGGGCTGCGCGACCGCCCCCGCAGTGGCCAGCCTCAGCGCTTGGCGCGCGAGCACGAGCAGGCGTTCGTGCAGCGGCTGCAGGAGCCACCCCCGCCGGGCAGCGGCCTGGCCGCGTGGCGCGGCGAGGACTTGAGGGCGCTGCTGCGACAGGAGTTCGACGCCGAGTATTCGCTTAGCGGGGTGTATGCGCTGCTGCATCGCCTGGGGCAGTCCAGCCTAGTGCCACGGCCCCGTCATCCCCAGTCGGACCCTGCGGCGCAGGAGGCTTTTAAAAACAGGACCTGCCCCATCGGCTTGCCCAGGCGCAGGCCGCGCACCCGCAGCAGCGCATCGAGTTGTGGTTCCAGGACGAGGCGCGCTTCGGCCAGCAGGGCTGCAACAGCCGCATCTGGGCCGCGCGCGGCAGCCGGCCTCGGGCGGTGCGCCAGACCGACTACGAGTGGGTCTACTTGTTTGGCGCGGTCTGCCCGGCCAGCGGGCGCAGCAACGCCTGGCTCATGCCGCAGGCCAACACGCTGACCATGCAGGCGCAACTCAACGACCTCGGCCGCAGCTTGGCCGACGACGTGCATGCGCTACTGGTGCTCGACGGCGCGGGCTGGCACGTCTCGCACGCGCTGCGCGTGCCGCCCAACCTGACGCTGCTCAAGCTGCCGCCCTACGCGCCCGAACTCAACCCGGCTGAGATGCTGTGGCGCGAGCTGCGCCAGCGCTATCTGTCCAACCGCCTCTACCCCGACATCGACAGCCTCGACAGCGCGCTCGCCAGCGCCTGGCTGCGCCTGAGCGACGACACCGAGCGGCTGCGCCGCCTCACCAACTTCAACTGGATCAAGGCAGCCCTGGCTCAGTCCCAAATTACTCCGGATACTTCTTGAGATCCGTATTAGCCTTTGTTCTCTGCACCGCGCCGGGTCCCGCCCGCCGGGGCGGATTCCCGGCCAGCCGAGCAGAGGATCGAGCCGAACGGCAAACAAAACCTCAAAGAATCATCCGAGTGCGAGAGATGCATGCGAAAACGGCGCGCCGTGGGGTACCCGGCAACCCTGCC
>JANLYV010000055.1:0-21325 GCA_031365825.1 Rubrivivax sp.
TGGCGCCGTCTTCATCGTCGGGTTTGACCAGCGGCCGCAAGCCGACCCAGATCGAGCGCACGTCGCTGCGCTGCGGCGCCACGGCGAGGTAGCGGCCGGCCTCGCGCAGGATGAAGTTGACTTCGTCGGCGAAAGGCGTGGGCTCACGCGCCAGGTCCTGGCGCGGCGTGTCGGTGGTGCCGAGCACGGTCTTGCCGAGCCAGGGCACGGCAAAGAGCACGCGGCCGTCTTCGGTCTTGGGCACCATCAAGGCATGCGTGCCGGGCAGGAAGCGGCGGTCGACGACGAGGTGCACGCCCTGGCTCGGGGCCACCAGCGCGGCGCGCTTGGGCGCATCGGCATCGCGGTCCATGTCGCGCACGGCGTCGACCCAGACGCCGGTGGCATTCACGACGCAGCGCGCTTGCAGCGTGAGCACCTCCTCGCCTTCGAACTCGTGCACACGCAGGCCCGTGACCTTGCCATCTTCACGCAGCAAGGCCGTGGCGGCGCAGCGATTGACCAGCAGCGCGCCGCGCGCCGCGGCGGTGCGCGCCAGCGCCACGGCCAGGCGCGCGTCGTCGAACTGCCCATCCCAGTACTTCACGCCGCCGACCAGGCCACGTGGCTGCAGGTTGGTGAGCAGTGCCAACGCGCCGCGCGCGCTGAGGAACTCGGTGCTGCCGATGCCACGCCGGCCGGCCAGCGTGTCGTAGGCCTTGAGGCCGATGCCGTAGAAGCCGGTTTCCCACCAGCGGTAGCTCGGCATCACGAAGGGCAGCCGCTGCGCCAGGTGCGGCGCGTTGGCCAGCATCGCACCGCGCTCGTGCAGCGCTTCGCGCACCAGGCCGATGTCACCTTGCGCGAGGTAGCGCACGCCGCCATGTGCGAGCTTGGTGGCGCGTGACGAGGTGCCTTTGGCGAAGTCGTGCGACTCGACCAGAACGACCGAGAAGCCGCGCACTGCGGCGTCGAGCGCGATACCGAGCCCTGTGGCACCACCGCCGATGATCGCCAGGTCCCACCTTTGCGGTTCACGCAGTCGCGCGATCAGCGCGTCGCGCGGCAGGGCCTGGGGCGTCGTACTCACCTGGCTTCAGAGGCTGGCGAAATTCACCGGCAACCCGGACACCGCCACGCGCAGCGACAACACACAACCGGCCAGGGGCTGTGCCGCCAGCTCATCGGCCGGCCGGTTCTCGCGCGCGGTGGTGATGAAAAGCGTATGCAGATCGACGCCGCCGAAACAAGGCATGGTCGGGCAGCGCACGGGCAGGGGTACCTGCTGCAGCAGCTGGCCATCGGGCGCGAGCTACAGCAGGCGCTGGCCTTCGAACATCGCCACCCAGTAGTTGCCTTGCACGTCCACCGCCGCGCCGTCGGGGCGGCCGCCGTAGCCGGCGAGATCCTGGCCCGGCGTTTTCGACGGGAACGAGGCGAACACCCGTCGCGCTGAAACCGCGCCGCTGCCGCCGTCGAAGTCGAAAGCGTAGATGGCGTGGGCCTTGGTGTCGCTCCAGTACAGCGTGCGGCCGTCGGGGCTGAAGGCCAGGCCGTTGCTGACGGTGATGTCGCCCGCCATGGCCTGGAGCTCACCTTGCGCGAAGCGGTACAGCGCGGCCCGCGCCGGCTCGCGTGGCTCGTAGATCGTGCCGACCCACAGCCGCCCCTGCGGGTCGGCCCTGCCGTCGTTGAAGCGCTCGAACGCCGGGTCGTAGGGTGCGTCGGCAAGCCGCGCACGTTGGCCGTTAGCCGGGTCGAAGCGCCACAGGCCGTCGCGCATCGCCAGCAGCCACTCGCCGCCGGCCAATGGCGCGCAGCAGCCGGGCTCGACCGGGAAGGTCCAGCGGCGGTGCTGGCCGCTTGCGGCGTGCCAGCGATGCAGGGCTTTGCCAGGGATGTCGCACCACCACAGCGCCTGCTCGTCCGGGTGCCACACCGGCGACTCGCCCAGCAGGCAGGGCGGCACGCCGGGCAGCGGCTGGATCACGCTCGCATGGACCTCGGCGCCCATCACACCGTGCCGATCTCCAGCCGCATCCAGGCGTCGAGCGTGGCGCCGGCCGCCACCGTGCGCAGGCCGTGCGCGGCCGGCTCGGACATGTGGATGGCGTTGTTCACATGGCTCACCGGCTCGACGCAGTAGTACTCGCGCAGCGCCGGTGTGAAGACCACGAGGTAGGGCAGCGACGAGCTCAGCTTGACCGAGACTTTCTCGTCGCGCAGCCGCGCCGGGCCCTTCCAGCCTTCGAAACAATGGTCGAAGGCCAGGTGTGCGACATCACCATCGATGCCGGGCTGCGGCACGCGGCGCGTGGGCAGGCCGCTGGCGTCGGACTCCCAGCGGTCGGTCAGCTCGATGTGCAAACGGCTGCGCGAGCGCTTGGGGAAGTACGGGTGCCAGCCCAGGCCCACCGGTTGCGTGCTCGCGGCGCGGTTGTGGAACACCAGGTGCACTTCCAGCGCGCCGGGCGTGAGCACGAAACGCTGGCGCACGTCGAAGGCGAAGGGCCAATGTGCATCGGGCGTGTGCATGTACTGCAGCTCGGCCGTGGTCGAGCTCGACTCGATCACGCTCCAGGCGCGCTGCCACGCCACGCCGTGCAGCGAATGCGGGTTGTCGTCGAAGTTGGGCGCGGTGGTGTGGTCTTGCCCGAGCCAGCGGAAGCGCCGGTAGCCCAGGCGGTTGGAGTAGGGCACGAGCGGATAACAAGCGGCCACGCGCGAGCTCGCCAGGTCAGCCGCCTCGGTGCTGCGCAGCACAGGCAGCTGACCGAGCCACAGTCCGGCGATGCAACCGCCAAGGTCGGGGCGCAGCGCAAGGCGCAGCTCGCCGGCACGCAGTTCAAGGGGGAAAGAAGTCATGCCGCTCCTGGCGCGAGGTGAAGGCCGCATCGTACCGTTGCGCACCCTTGGCGTTGGCCGGTGTAAGCGCTACATGCAAGGGCTGCTCGTGCGACCTACAGGCTGGCCTTGAGGTAGTGCGCGCCGGCGATGGGGTTGAAGTAGTAGGGCGGTATCTCTTCGAAGCCGAGCGTGGTGTACAGGCCGCGTGCGGCTTCCATGTCGTCCAGCGTGTCCAGCAGCAGCACCGAATAGCCGGCGGTCTTGGCGCAGTCCATCAGGCGCTGCGTCAGGAGCCGGCCCAGGCCGTAGCGGCGGAAGGCAGCACGCACATAGAGCCGCTTCATCTCGCAGGCGTTGGCGTAGTCGGCATCGGCCAGCGCACGCACCGCGCCGCAGCCGGCCAGCGCGCCGTCGACGAAGGCCAGCAGCAGCGCGCCGCCGGGCGCGGCGTAGTCGCCCGGCAGGCCGGCGAGTTCGGCGTCGAAGTTCTGGAAGCACAGGTCCACGCTCAGGCCCGCGGCGTACTCGCGGAAGATCTCGCGTGTCAGCTCAAGTTGGGCGTCAGTGGCGGCGCTGACGATCTGGATACGTGGCGCTTTCGCAGCCGCTTTCACGGCCGTCTTCACAGCTGCACCAAGGCGGCGACGCCGGCCGCGCACAGCAGCGCCAGCACCCCCGCCAGCAGCCGCATGCGCAGGTCGTCGCGACTCGATGGCGTGTGTGCGGGCAGCTGTTTGTCGCCGCTGAACATCGCGCGCACCAGGCTTTGTTTTCTCACGACGGTGTAGAACACGATGGCCGCGACGTGCAGCAGCACCAGCGTGATGATGATTCCTTGCCCCCAGGTCTTGTGCCAGCCGGTGGCCAGGGCGGCGCTGGCGGCGCTGGCGAACTTGTTGAGCGGACCCACGTTGGCGATCTCGTCGTCGGCGATCAAACCCGTGGCCACCTGCAGCGCCAGCAAGGCGAGCAAGCCGAACACCGACAGGCTGCCCAGGGGGTTGTGGCCGACGTCGAGCAGTTCACCCGGCCGCGTGCGCCGGCGCAGGTAGCGCAGGATCGTCAAGGGTGAATAGATGAAGCTGGCAAAGCGCGACCAGCGCCCGCCGATGAGCCCCCAGACGAGTCGAAAGACCAGCAGGCCCAGCACCAGCAAACCCAGGCGCATATGCCAGACCATGGCGTTGCCGCCGATCTTGGCGCTGACCACCGAGCCGACGATGGTCAGCGCCAGCACCCAGTGAAAGAGTCGCGTGGGCAGGTCCCAGATGCGGACGGCTCGGGTGGGTGCTTCGGGCATGGGGTGTGTGGCAAACCTCGGGGCCACAACCATAGCGCGTCCGCGGCCACCCGGTGCGACCGGGGCTGTGATCGGTAGTTGCCCTAGGCGCGGAATGATGGTCAGCGGTATTGCGTAGACTGACCATGCCCTTGGCTCGCCAGAGGCTCCCACGTCACCACACCTCGCCATTGGAGTTGATGCATGAACCGACTGTTGTTTGCCGCCGCCACCGTGGCCGGACTGATTGCCGCTGTGCCCGCCTGGGCGCAATTTCAGAAGCCTGAAGACGCCGTCAAGTACCGCCAGAGTGCGATGACTGTGATGGGCAACCACTTCGGCCGCATCGGTGCCATGGCGCAGGGCCGAGTGCCTTTCGACGGTGCAGCAGCGGCGGCCAACGCCGAAGTCGTGGCGATGATGTCGCGCCTGCCCTTCGCCGGTTTCGTTGACGGCACCGCCGGCACCGTCAAGGGTGGCGCCGCGCCCAGCATCTGGACCGAGCGCGCCAAGTTCGACGATGGCGCGAAGAAGATGCAGGACGAAGTCGCCAAGTTGCTGGTGGCCGCAAAGAGCAACAACCTCGACCAGCTCAAGGCCGCGTTCGGCCCGGTCGGGCAGGCCTGCAAGGGCTGCCACGACAATTTCAGGAATCAGTAAGCGTCGGCCGCGCTCCGCAGAAGACCGTGATCAGGCTGCGCCTGGCTCGGCGAAGCCGAGCACGACCCTTCGGGTCATCGCACTCTTCTTTTCCAGCTTGGTGACGACCACACGGCCAACCTCGGCCGTGTTCGCCACGTGCGTGCCGCCACAGGGCTGCACGTCGACGCCGTCGATTTCCAGCACGCGCACGCGGCCCAGCCCGCGCGGTGGTAACACGCTCATGCTGCGCACAAGTTGCGGGTTGGCGTCGAGTTCGGCCTCGCTGATCCAGCGGTGGCGCACCGTGTGCGCCTCGGCCACCAGGCGCGCGATGCCCTGGCTCAGGGCTTCCTTGTCCAGCGGCTCGTTCATGTGGAAGTCGAGCCGCGCGTACGTGGCGGTGATCGAACAGCCGTCGACCGGATGCGGCACCAGCGCGCACAACAAGTGCGTGGCGGTATGAAAGCGCATGTGGGCGCGGCGCCGGGTGGCGTTGATAACGGCCAGGATACGTGCACCCGGCGCGATGCGCGACACGTCCTGGCCCGGCGCCGGCACATGCCGAATGCCGGCGGCGCCACCTTCGAATGGCACACCCTTGCGCGTGTCGGCGATGCTCAACGCGAAGCCGTCGGCCAGGCGCAGCACCCCGCTGTCGCCGGCCTGGCCGCCGCCCAAGGGATAGAACACCGTGCGGTCCAGCAACACACCGCTTTCATCGACGGCCAGCACGGTGGCCACGCATTCCATCAGCGTCGCGTCTTCGCGGAAGAGCTCTTCGGTCATGGTGTGTGCAAGGTGACGTGGCCGCGTGGGCAGCGAAGTGTGGCGCTGATGGCCGGGCCGGCTTGGCTGATGGCGCCGGCCACGGGCAAGGCCATGGCGCCAGGGGCCAGGGACAGGCTTGCCAAGCGCACCCCCAGGTCGGCCATGTGGGCGCTGGGATGCGCGCACTGCCACTCGATCAGCGTCGCCGGCGCGCCCTGCGCCAGCACGCCGCCGTCGGCGCGCACCGAGATCAGCCACTGCAGCCGGCCCTGCGGCGTGTCACGGCTGGCGGCGGTGGGCAGGCCGGGGTCCTGGCCGGCGGCGAGCATCGCGGCGCGGGTGGTCTTGATGTGATCACAGCGCAGTACAAGGTGCTGCAACTGTGGTGTCGACTCGGGCGTTAGCGTGTCGAGACCGAACCAGCGTGTGTGTGGCGGCCTCGGTGCCGCCGGGTCGATGGCGATGATCTCCAGGTAGGCCTGGGTGAAGCCCTCGCTCGTGATGTTCACCAGCCGGTTGTGCGTGCCCATCAAGGGGTGCTTGCCGCCGGGGCCGGGCGTCACGCCCAGTGTGGCTTGGCACCAGCGCACGCCGGCTTCGAGCGTGGGCGCGGTGACCACCAGGTGGTCGAGGGCGAGCGTCAAAGCGTCACCGTGCCTTCGACCAGCGATACGACATCACCGCCGATCCAGATGTCGGTGCCGTCCTGTTGCACATACACGCGCCCGTCACGCTGCAGCGCCGTGCCCTGCGTCGCCACATAGCGCGGCGGTGCCAGGCCGGCGCCGATGAGCCATTGCGCCAGGCCCGCGTTGAGGCTGCCGGTGACGGGGTCTTCGGGCACGGCCATACCAGGCACGAAGGCGCGCACTTCGAACTGCGTGGGTGCGCCTGCCGCCTGTGCGCCGACAACGCCGAGCTTGAGCGCACCCATGGCCACGAAGTCGGGCTTGAGCGCGCGCACCTGCGCCGCCGTCTTCAGCATCACCGCACACCATCCCGGGCCGTTGTCGACCCATTGTTGATGCACGACGTCGGTGGCGTCTAGCTTCAGGCAATGCAGGATCTGCTGCAGCACGGCCGGCTCCACCGGCCCGCTGCGGCGCAGCGGCGGCGCGGCGAACGCGAGGCGCTCGCCGTCCATCGAGCCGTCGCGCTTCACCCGCACCAGGCCTACGCCGCATTCCTGCACGACCTCGCCCTCGCGCTGCGCGCGGCCGCCCGCCGCGAGCCAGGCAAAGCAGCTGCCCAGCGTCGGGTGCCCGGCGAAGGGCAGTTCGCCACCGGGGGTGAAGATGCGCACGCGGTAGTCGGCGCCGGCAGCCTTTGCGTCTGCGGTGGGCGGCAGCAGGAAAGTCGTCTCGGACAGATTCGTCCAGCGAGCGAAGTCGGCCATCTGCACGTCGGACAAGCCTTCCGCGCCATGCACCACGGCCAGCGGGTTGCCTCGCAACGGCACGGCGGTGAAGACGTCGAGCTGATGAAAGCGGTGGGTGGTCACTGATGTACCTTCGTGCTTCGCACTCCGGTATTCGCCCTTGGGGCGGCCCGGCGGGCTCATGACAAGGCCTCCTTGAGCACCTGGCCGAGCAAAGCCACGCCGCGCTGAATGGTCTCGGGCGGCACGGTGACGAAGCTCAGGCGCAAGGTGTTGGCGCGTGCGCCATGGGCGAAGAAGGTGGCGCCGGGCACGTAGGCCATGCCGGCGGCCACGGCCTTGGGCAAGAGCGCGGTGGCGTCGATGCCGGACGGCAATTCGAGCCAGAAGAACATGCCGCCCAGCGGCGGATTCCAGTGGCAGCCGGCGGGCATGTGGGCTTGCAGCGCCGCCTGCATGGCGTCGCGCTGCGCACGGTAGCGCGCACGGATGGTGGGCACATGCCGGCGCAGGAAGCCGTCCTTGATGACCTCGTGCACCACGCGCTGGTTGAAGCCGGGCGTGTGCAGGTCGGCCGCCTGTTTGGCCTGCAGGAGCTTGGGGTAGAGCTGCGGTGGTGCCACCACATAACCCAGGCGCAGGCCCGGCGCCAGCACCTTGGAAAACGAGCCGAGGTAGATCGCACCACCGTCGTCACCCACACCTGCTAACGCTGAAAGTGGGGGTGGTGGTGGCGCGTCGAACCAGAGTTCGCCGTAAGGGTTGTCTTCGACGATGGGCAGACCGAGTTGCCGCGCCTTGGCCACCAGCGCCTCGCGCCGCGCCGCGCTGAGGCAGCGCCCGGTCGGGTTCTGAAAATTGGGCAGCAGGTAGACGAAGCGCGCGCCGCGTGCCTTGTCCAGCGCTTGCGGCAGCGGGCCGTCATCGTCACCTTCGATCGCCACGAACTCGGCTTCGTAGGGCGCAAAGGCCTGCAGCGCGCCGAGGTAGGTGGGCGACTCCACCGCGACCACGCTGCCCGGGTCGATCAAGACCTTGCCCACCAGGTCCAGCCCTTGCTGCGAGCCGGTGGTGATGAGCACCTGGCTCGCGGTCACGAGCATGCCCTGCGTGTTGAGCTCAGCAGCGAGCCACTCGCGCAGCGGCGCGAAGCCTTCGCTGGCGGCGTATTGCAGGGCTTCGCGCGGGCAGTCGCGCAGCACGCGTGAGGTGGCTTCGATCATCGCGTCGACGGGGAAACTGTCGGCCGAGGGCAGCCCGCCAGCGAGCGAAATGATGCCCGGCAACTCGGTGATCTTCAGGATCTCGCGGATGGTCGACGGGTTGAGCCGTTCGGCGCGGCGGGCCATCTTCCAGTGCGGACTCCAGTTCATGTCTTCTCCTCAAGAGCTTGGTCCGCGGCAGCGACGGCATGCAGTGCGGTGGTGTCGAACAGTGGCACCGTCGCGTCGCTGCGGTCCACCAGCAAAGAGATTTCGGTGCAGCCCAGGATGATGGCCTGCGCGCCCTGCGCCACCAGGCCGGCCATGATGTCGCGGTAGGCCTCGCGCGACGCGGGCAGCACGGTGCCCAGGCACAGCTCGTCGTAGATGATGCGATGCGCGCTGTCGCGATCGGCCTGGCCCGGCGTCAGCACCTTCAGGCCATGGTGTTCGCGCAAGCGCTCGCGGTAGAAAGCCTGCTCCATCGTGAAGCGCGTGCCGATCAGGCCGACGGTTTGAAGGCCGGTTTGTTTGATCGCCGCGGCGGTCGGGTCGGCGATGTGCAAAAGCGGCAGGTCGACTGCAGCCTCGATACTCGCCGCCACCTTGTGCATGGTGTTCGTGCACAGCACGATGAAGTCGGCGCCGGCGGCTTGCAGCGCGCGCGCGGCCTGCGCCATGGCGGCACCCGCGGCCGCCCAGTCACCGGCATGCTGCATTGTTTCGATCTCGGCGAAATCGACGCTCACCAGCACCAGCCGCGCCGAGTGCAGGCCGCCCAGGCGCTGCTTGATGCGCTGGTTGATCTGGCGGTAGTAGGGCACCGTCGACTCCCAACTCATGCCGCCGATGAGGCCAATGGTCTTCATGGGGTTCCCGTGGCGTTTGATCGTTAGCGCGTGGCCCGTCCGACCGGCATCTTGCGCCCGACGAAGACCACGGCCATGACTGCCAGCGCAAACCCGAGCGTCATCGGCTCGAGCTTTTCGCCCAGCACCGGCACCGCGAACAAGAGCGCGAGGAAGGGTTGCATCAGCTGCACCTGGCTGACGCGCACCACGCCACCGAGTGCGAGGCCGCGGTACCAGGCGAAGAAGCCCAGCCACATCGAGAACACCGCGGCATAGGCGAAGCCGACCCAGGCGCTGACGCTCGCCGGCTGCGTCGGCCAGGTGGCCCACATCGCCGGCGCGGTAAAGGGCAGCGAGCCCACCAGCACCCAACAGATGACGTGCTGCGCCGGCATCACGGCCGCGACTTTTGCTCCTCCCACATAGCCGATGGCGGCCGACAACACGGCCGCCAGCAGGTAGCCGTCGGCCAGCGTCAAACGCCCGCTGCCCGACCATGCGGCGAAAGCCATGACCAGCGCCGTGCCGAGCAGCGCACAAGCCCAGAACGATGGCGACGGCCGCTGGCGCAGCACCAGCGCCGCCACCACCGCCGTGCCCAGCGGCAGCACACCGGTGACAACGGCGGCGTGCATCGCATCGACCTCGCGCAGGGCCAGCGCGATGAAGAGCGGAAAGCCCAGCACCGTGCCCAGGGCGCTGACAGCCAGCGCCGGCACCTGGCGCTGCGCCGGCCAGGGCGCGCGCACAGCCAGCAGGTAGGCCAGGCTGAGCACGCCCGCCACGGCCGCGCGGCCGGCGGTGACGAAAGCCGGGGGCAGCTGCGGCGCGCTGGCGTCGCCCACGGCCAGGCGCGTCATCGGCAACGTCAACGCAAAGATCAGCACGCCGAGCGCGCCGAAGAGCAGGCCGCTGCGGGCTTGGGGGTTCAGCATGGGCTCAGTCTAGTCGACACCACCGGCACAGTACCGATACACTTTGCCATCGCATCCTTGTAGGTGTGCTGGTTGATAGGCCAGTACAAACCACCCATGTTGAGCCCAGGCTCGAGTGCCCTGTCACCGGCCCAGGCGCCGGCCGCGGCGCTGGCGCGCGGCAATGACACCACGCTGGCCGAACAACTGGCGCGGCGTTTCGCCGAGCGCATCGGGCAACGCCTGCTGCCGCCCGAGGCGCGGCTGCCGTCGGTGCGAGCCTGTGCGCGGCAGCAGCGCGTCAGTGCCAGCACGGTGGTGGCGGCCTACGACCTGCTGCAGGCGCAAGGGCTGGTGGAAGCGCGCCCCCAGCGTGGCTTCTTCGTGCGCGCGCACGCGCTGCAAACTGCGCCGCAGGCACAACGCGCCAACGCCAGGCCTGTGCCGGTGGATGCCACGGCGCTGATCCGCGGCATGTTCCAGGTGCAGGGTGGGCTGCCTGCGCCGGGCATGGGCACCTTGCCCGAAGACTGGCTTGACGCCGCCCTCCTGCAACGCGCGCTGCGCCATGTCGCCCGCGGCAGCGCCGACGCCTGGTTGCGCTACGGCGACCCGCAGGGCGATGGCGGCTTGCGTGCGGCGCTGGTGCGGCGCCTGGCCGACCTGGCGATCCGTGCCGACACGAGCCAGCTCATCACCACCGTCGGCGCCACGCACGGCATGGACATCGTCGCGCGCACGCTGCTGCAATCAGGCGACACGGTGCTGGTGGACGAGCCAGGCTGGTCGGTCGAGTACGCGCGCCTGACACGCATGGGACTGCGCCTCCTGCCCGTGCCGCGCGGCCCCGAGGGGCCGGACCTGGCGGTGATGCGTGCCCTGCTGCAAGCCCACCGGCCGCGTTTGTACGTCACCGTCTCGGTGCTGCACAACCCCACCGGTGCATCGTTAGCACCTGCGGCCGCGCACCAGGTGCTGCAGCTGGCCGAAGCCTTCGACTTGACCATCGTCGAGGACGACACCTACGCCTGGCTCGCGCCCACCCACGCCACGCGGCTGGCGCAGCTCGACGGGCTGCGCCGCACGGTCTACATCTCGGGCTTCTCGAAAATCCTCACGCCGCAATGGCGCGTGGGCTACATCGCCGCGCCGCCGGCGCTGGTGGAGCGGCTCGTCGACACCAAGCTGCTGGGCTCACTCACGACACCGGCGCCGCTGGAACAGGCGCTGGCCTGGTGCCTGGATCAGGGTGCGATGCGCCGCCATGCCGAACGTGTCATCCAGCGCCTGGCCGCGGCGCGCACGCGCACCGTGCGGCTGGCGCGTGAGGCAGGTTGCCACTTCGTCACGCCGCCGCATGGATTGTTCGGCTGGATCGATGTGGGTGCTGACAGCGACCGCCTGGCGCAGGTGCTGCTCGACCAAGGCTGGCTCACCGCGCCGGGCTCGCTCTTTCACGCCACGCGCCGCCCAGGCACGCTGATGCGCGTGAACTTCGCCACCGCGCAGGACCTGCGTTTCTGGCGTGGGCTGAAAGCCGCGCGCGCTGCAATGAAATGAAACATCGCTTCCGCTTTCGGGTGGGCTCAGTAGCATCGCCAGCTTCACCATTTCCGGCCTGCCGCCGAGAAGAACAATTGCCAGGGCGGGCCGGCACATCACCATGTTGTTTGAACCCACCGTTCCCGCGGGCCAGCCTGCGTTGATGCGCCTGAGCGCCTTCCAGCGCGAGCGCGACGAGCTGCCGCAGACGGCGGCCGACGTCCTCAGCACGCGCCACAGCCGCCTGGGTGAATCCTTGATGCAGGACCTGGCGCGCTTCCAGCGCGAAGGCCGGCCGACGGAACTGCTGGAAGTGCTGGCTGCCTGCGTGCGCCACGGCCGCAACCTGCTCATTCACGCGCAGCTCGACGACGAAGTGCTGGCCTTCACCGTCTACCCCAACGACGGCCAGGTGCGCTGCGACCTGCCGCTGGCACAGCTGTTCGAGTTGCCGCTGGACAACCTGCGCGTGCTCGACTTCGAGCCGCCGCTGGTGCGCCCGAAAGGTGATCGCCGTTTTGCTTCGGCGCGGTCGACGCTGGCGCCGTTGGCGCCCCTGTTATGGGAACTCGCGCTGCGTGGTTCGCGCAACGAACTCTTGCCTGAAATCGCCGGCACCGCCGCCTACCGCATCTCGCCGGGCGGCGACCTGAGCGGCCTGAAGCTCAGCGGTTCGCTCGAAGCCGCGGTGCAGAAGCTGCAACGCCAGACCACCAACCTGCGCGAGCTCTCGTCCTGGCCCGGTTTCGACCGTGAGCGCGCGATGCGCATGTTGAATGGCCTGTACCTACTGGCGGCGCTGATGATCAGCCGCTCTCACCCGGCGGCGACGAACGACAACTGGCTCGCGGCACAGCAGGCCTGACGCACGACGGCCTGTTCGCGCAACACCGTTCGCCCTGAGCTTGTCGAAGGGCTCGCATGGGCTTCGACAAGCTCAGCCCGAACGGGGTTTCACCCCCCGCGTCACACCCGTTGCGCCAGCGCCTCCCAGCGCGCCATCGCCGCCAGCAGTTCCTCGTCGATGACGTCGTGCCGTGCCTGCAACTCGGCCACGCGGTGCGGCTCCTGGATGTAGAGCTCGCTGCTCGCCAGCCGCTCAGCCAGCGCGCGCTGTTCGTCTTCCAGGGCTTCGATGCGTGACGGCAACTCGTCGTACTCGCGCTGCTCCTTGAAGCTGAGTTTGCGCGGCGCGGTGCGTGGCGCCTCGACCATGGCGGCCGCCACGGGCGCGGCTGCTGCAGCAAGACTGCCGCGTTTGACGATGGCCGCGGCGCGCGCGCGCTGCAGCCGCCAGTCTTCATAACCACCCTCGTACTCACGCCACAGGCCGGGCCGTCCACCGAAGGCCGGGTCTCCCTCCCAGGCGATGGTGCTGGTGACGACGTTGTCGACAAAGCGCCGGTCGTGGCTGACGAGAAAGAGCGTGCCGCGATAACTCTGCAGCAGCTCTTCGAGGAGTTCCAGCGTTTCGATGTCGAGGTCGTTGGTGGGTTCGTCCAGAACCAGTACGTTGGCGGGTAGCGCAAACAGTCGCGCCAGCAGCAGGCGGTTGCGCTCGCCGCCCGAGAGCGTGCGCACCGGCGACTGCGCGCGTGCCGGCGAGAACAGAAAGTCGTTCAGGTAACTCATCACATGCTTGCGCTGGCCGCCGATCTCGACCCACTCGCTGCCCGGGCTGATGGTGTCGGCCAGCGTCGATTCCAGGTCCAGCGCGACGCGCATCTGGTCGAAGTAGGCCACCTGCAAGGCACTGCCCTGGCGCACGCTGCCGCGGTCGGGTGCGAGCTCGCCGAGGATGAGCTTCAAGAGCGAGGTCTTGCCGCAGCCGTTGGGCCCGATCAGCCCGACCTTGTCGCCGCGCAGCAGCGTGGCGCTGAAGTCTTTGATGAGCAGCCGGCCGCCCAGCGACAAATCCACGTCCTGCAGCTCGGCGACGATCTTGCCGGTGGGCAAACCGGCGTCGAGCTCGAGTCGCACTGCGCCGAGTTGTTCACGCCGTGCCGCACGGTCGCGCCGCAGCGCTTCGAGCCGCGCCACTCGGCCGACGCTGCGTGTGCGCCGCGCTTCCACGCCCTTGCGCACCCACACCTCTTCCTGTGCCAGCAGCTTGTCTTCGCGCGCACGCGCCAGCGCTTCGGATTCGAGCTCGTTCGCCTTGGTGAATTCGAAAGTCGCGAACGAGCCGGGATAGCTGCGCAGCACGCCGCGGTCGAGCTCGACGATGCGCGTGGCGACGGTGTCGATGAAGGCGCGGTCGTGCGAGATCAACACCAGCGCGCCGCGCCAGGCGAGCAAGAGTTCCTGCAGCCATTCGATGGCGTCGACGTCGAGGTGGTTGGTCGGCTCGTCGAGCAAGAGCACGTCGGGCCGCGCCACCAAAGCGCGCGCCAGTGCGACACGTTTTTTGGTGCCACCCGAAAGTGAAGACACGGCCAGCGCGGGTTCGAGATTGAGCCGGTGCAGCGCTTCGTCGACACGCTGCTCCCAGGTCCAGCCGTCCAGCGCTTCGAGTCTTGTCTGCAATGCATCGAGGTCTTCGTGTGGCGCATGGGCTTCGTAGCGCTCGCGCAAGTCGCGCACCTCGGCCACGCCGTCGGCCACGGCGTCGAAGACGCTGATGCCGTCGGCGAACACCGGCTCCTGCGCGACGTAGACGCGGTTCAGGCGCCCGGTCAGTTGCAGCAGGCCATCGTCGGGCTGTTCGAGCCCGGCCAGGATCTTCAACAGCGACGACTTGCCGCTGCCATTGCGCCCGATCAGCGCCACGCGCTCGCCGGCTTCCAGCGCCAGGCCCGTGCCCGCCAGCAGCGGCACATGGCCGTAGGCGAGGTGGGCGTTCGAAAGACTCAGCAGGGCCATGGGCAGCGGGCACGGGGCGGGTGGCGAAAGGGCGCAGAGTCTATGCGCTGCCCAGCCTCAGGCGTGCTAACGCGCAAAGAGCAGTGACGCTCCACCCGGCCAGGACGCGGCCGCCCGGGCCATCACCCCCAGACTTCGGCAGCCGTCTCCACCACCAGGCGCAGCTTGTCGCGCTGCGCCTGCACGGCGATGTTGTTGCCGTGCACCGTGCTCGAGAAGCCGCACTGCGGCGACAGGCACAGCTGCTCCAGCGGCGCGTACTTGGCGGCTTCGTCGATGCGGCGCTTGAGCGCGTCCTTGCTTTCCATCGCGCCGAACTTGGTGGTCACCAGGCCGAGCACGGCGACCTTGCCTTTGGACAGATAGCGCAGCGGGCGGAAGTCACCGCTGCGCTCGTCGTCGTACTCCATGAAGTAGGCGTCGAGGTTCATTTCCGACAGCAGCGCTTCGGCCACGGGCTCGTAGTTGCCGGCCGCGGCGTGCGTGCTTTTGAAGTTGCCGCGGCACAGGTGCATGGCCAGGGTCATGCCGGCGGGCTTGTAGGCCACCACCTTGTTGATGAAGCCGGCGTAGCGGTGCGGCAGCTCGTTCGGGTCGTCACCGCGCGCTCGCGCGGCTTCGCGCATCTTTTCGTCGCACAGGTAGGCCATGTTGGTGTCGTCCATCTGCACGTAGCGGCAACCGGCGTCGAAGAGCGACTGCAGCTCGTCGCCGTAGGCACGCGCCACGTCGTCGTAGAAGGCCGGGTCGAGCTCGGGGTAGTGCTCACGGCTGATGCCGGCGCGGCCGCCACGGAAGTGCAGCATGGTCGGACTGGGGATGGTTACTTTGGGTGTTAGCCCAGTCTTGACTTGTGACTTCAGGTATTCGAAATCGGCACGCTGGATGTCTTTCACATGCTGCACCTTGCCGACCACGCGCATCGCCGGCGGCGCCAGTTCTTCCGTGCCATCAGGGCGCACGATGGTCACCGGGATGTCGGTCTTCACGCCGCCGAGCTGGTCGAGAAAGTCGATGTGGAAGTAGGTGCGGCGAAACTCGCCGTCGGTGATGCTTTGCAGGCCCACGTCTTGCTGGAAGGCCACGATCTCGGTGATGGCGCGGTCTTCGACGGCGCGCAGCTGCTCGGCCGTGATCGCGCCGCCGGCCCTCTGCGCGCGCGCATCGATCAGGTACTTGGGGCGCAGAAAGCTGCCGACATGGTCGGCGCGAAACGGTGGGTTGAGGTGGGGGCTCATGCTGGGGTCTCCTGGATCGTGCGGCGGGCGAAGCTTAAAGCGCCGCGCGGTGATACTGGGCTGATGCCGAGAACGCCACGATGTTAGAGACACTGCTGCTGGTGGCCGGGGCCTTCATCGCCGCGTTGGTTTCGGGCACCAGCGGCTTCGGTTTCGCCGTGGTGGCCACGGCGCTGTGGAGCCCACTGATCGAACCGCAGCGCGTCACCGCGCTGGCGCTGGTGCTGCAGTTCGTGCTCAACGTCGTCTACCTGCCGTTTCTGTGGCGCGACATCTCGCTGCGCCGCCTGGCGCCGTTTGCGCTGGGTGCAGTGGTCGGTGTACCGCTCGGGGCCTGGGCGCTGGGCGTGCTGCCGGTCACACCCCTGCGCTTGGGGCTGGGTCTCGGGCTCGTGGCCTGGAGCCTTTGGATGATGCGACGCGCGCATTGGCCGCAGCTGCAGCTGTCGCCGGCGGCCGCGCGTGCGGGTGACGCGGCCATAGGCGTGGCCGGTGGCCTGCTCGGCGGCATTGCCGGCCTGACGGGCGTGATCCCGGCGCTGTGGCTGGCGCTGCGCGGTGGCGACGTGCGCATCAACCGCGGCATCGTGCAGGGCTACATCCTCGTCACCAGTGCCTGGAGTTTTTTCTGGGTCGCGCGCAGTGTCGGCGTCGATGCCCGCACACAGCATCAGCTGCTGTGGAGCCTGCCTTTCGTCGTGATCGGTGGCCTGCTTGGGCTGCGCATCTTCTCGAAGCTCGACACGGCGCGCTTCAACCGCGTGCTGCTGTGGATGATCGGCGGCTGCGGGGTGTTGCTGGTGGTGCAGGTGCTGCGTTCATGAACGCGCGCGACGCCGCCTGACGCCACGCCCTGCCGCCGTAGATCGCCCTCTGCTCGACGCAGCTGTCGACCAGCTTGATGACGTGCTCGTCGTCGCTGGCGATGGCGCTCTCGATGATCGTCTTCCACGGCAGCAACCTGGGCATCGCGCCCGGTGACGCGGCCGCAGCGACATGCGCCGCGGCGTAGGCACAGGCGTAGTCACGCACGGCATGCAGTGGCTCGTCGACGAAAGGCAGCAATACGCGCAGCGCATGGGCGCTCGTCACCAGGTGCAGCGTGACGAAGTTGCCGCTGCCGGCGTACAGCGCGGCGGCTTGCAGCGCCAGCGCCGGCAAGGTGCCGGCGTCGATGCGCAGCCGGGCCACGGTGGCCGCGAACTTCGGCGCCGCGGCCACGGCGCGCATGCGCTGGAAGATCAGCGGCGCGTCCGATGGCGTGGCGGGCAGTGAAGCCAGCAGCTCGGCCACGTCCAGGCTGCCGGTGTTCGTGGCCAACGTGGCCAGTCGCAGGTGGCGACAAGCCCAGTACGCCAGCGCGTCGGCCAGCTCGGTTTCGTGCCCCGTCTCTTGCGCCATGCGCACGGCATAGGCGCAGCGGATGAGGCCATGAAACGCCGCGCCGCCGCAGCCCGCCAGCAGCGGCGGCAGGGCGGCCAACAACACGCTGCCGGCGTCTTCATGCGTCAGCCATTCGGCGAAGAGCTGGCGGTAGGCTGGCCAGGCCTCGCGCTGGCCGAAGCGCCCTTGCCAGGCGTCGCCGGCGGGCCAGGTGGCGGGCGCGGGTGCAGTCTCGAGACGCGTCGCGTAGCGCCCGGCGAAGAGGTTCAGACGCACGTCGCTGGCACCCAGGCGATGCAGCGCCACCAAAGCCATCGGAAGATGGTTGCTCAGGCCGCCTTGGTACTCGGCGTCGAAGGCCGCGCCGCGGGTGAGCAGGGCCGCGAGAACGCCGCTCACTTCAGCGCGGCCTCCAGGGCATCGATGAACATGCCGGCAACGTCGAAGCCGCTCTGCTGCATGATTTCCTGGAAGCAGGTCGGGCTGGTGACGTTGATCTCGGTGAGCGAGCCGCCGATCACGTCCAGCCCCACCAGCAACAGGCCGCGCGCGGCCAGCGTCGGCCCCAGCGCTTCGGCGATCTCGCGGTCGCGCTTGGATAGCGGCTGCGCCACGCCCTTGCCGCCGGCGGCAAGGTTGCCGCGGATCTCACTGCCCTGCGGAACGCGTGCTAACACGTAAGGTACCGGCACACCGGCGATGACCAGCACGCGCTTGTCGCCCAAGACGATCTCGGGCAGGTACTTCTGCACCATCAGCGTCTGCGCGCCGTCGCGGTTCAGGGTTTCGATGATGCTGCCCAGGTTCAAGCCGTCGCGGCCGACGCGGAAGATGCCCATGCCGCCCATGCCGTCCAGCGGCTTCAGGATGATGTCGCCATGCTCGGCGTGGAAGGCTTTGACGTCGCCGGCGCGGCGCGTCACCAGCGTCGGCGCTATGTATTGCGGGAACTCGAGGATGGCGAGTTTTTCCGGATGGTCGCGCAGCGCCGCGGGTTTGTTGAAGACGCGTGCGCCTTCGCGTTCGGCCTGGCCCAGCAGGTGCGTGGCGTAGAAGTATTCGCTGTCGAAAGGCGGGTCCTTGCGCATGAGGATGGCGCTGGTGTCGGCCAGGGCCATCTCGGTCTCGGCGATCACGCGGAACCAGTCATGCTCGTCGCCGGTGAGCCCGATCTGCCGCACCGGCGCCATCACGCGCCCGCCCTGCTGCCAGCGCAGGTGTTGCGGCTCGCAGGCCAGCAGTTGGTGGCCGCGTGCGGCGGCCTCGCGCATCATGGCGAAGGTGCTGTCCTTGTAGGTCTTGAACGATTCCAGCGGGTCGGCAACGAACAACAGCTTCACAGGCGGGTCTCCTCACACGGGGCGCCACTGTGGCACAAGCCGCGTGACGGCGCGCCGCGTCGCTTCAGTTTTCCGTTCAAACACCGAGGTCAAGTGCATGTGCCGATTTGTTGCCTACCACGGCGAGCCGATCTTCCTAGAAGAGCTGATCGCCAAGCCCGCGCGTTCGCTGATGCGCCAGTCGCTGCGCGCTGACGAGTCCAAGACGGTGACCAACGGCGACGGCTTCGGCATCGGCTGGTACGGCGAACGCGAAGAGCCCGGCGTCTACCGCGAGGTCATGCCGGCGTGGAGCGACGACAACCTGGTCGCACTGGCCAGCACGCTGAAGGCGCCGCTCTTTTTCGCCCACGTGCGCGCGGCCACGGCCGGGGGCATTGCGCGGCAGAACTGCCACCCCTTCCGCCACGGCCGCCACCTCTTCATGCACAACGGGCAGATCGGTGGCTACGGCCAATTGCGGCGCACGCTCGAATCGCTGCTGCCCGACGAGTTCTATGCCGCCAGGCGAGGCGCCACCGATTCGGAACTCTTGTTCTTGCAGGCGCTGGCCAAGGTGCGGCGCGGTGCCGGCGCCGTGGACGCGATGCACGAGGTGCTGCACGACACCATGACGCTGATGCGCGGCCGCGGCATCGAGCAGCCGCTGCGCTTTGCCGCTGCCTTGTCCGACGGCCAGCGCCTGCACGCTTTTCGCTTCGCCAGCGACGACAAGCCGCCCACGCTGTACCGGCATGACCTGGGCCACGGCACGGTGATCGCGTCGGAGCCGCTGGACGATGAAGCACTGGGTTGGGAGCCGCTGCCTGCCGGCGCCGTCGTCACGATCTAGCGTCCCCTTCTAGCGCCGCCAGCGCTGCACCAAGAGCGCCAGCGCACCCGCACACACGCCCCAGAAGGCCGAGCCCACGCCCCACAGCGCCACGCCGCTGGCGGTGATCAGAAAGGTGATGAGTGCGGCTTCACGCGAACCCTCGTCCTTCATCGCCGCCGACAAACCACCGGCTATGGTGGCCAGCAGCGCGAAGCCGGCCAGGGCCAGCACCAGCTCCTTGGGGAAGGCCGCGAGCAGGCCGACCACCGCGCCGCCGAGCAGGCCGAGCACGATGTAGAAAAGCCCCGCCATCACCGCGGCGACGTAACGCCGCGCCGGGTCTTCATGCGCTTCGCGACCCATGCAGATGGCGGCGGTGATAGCCGCAAGGTTGAAGGCATAACCGCCAAAAGGAGCGAATAGCAGTGTCGCCAATCCGGTGACCGTGATGGCCGGCGAGACAGGGGTGTCGTAGCCCGCCGCGCGCTGCGCCGCCACGCCGGGAAGGTTTTGCGAGGCCATGGTGACGACGAAGAGTGGCAGCGCGATGCCTATGGTCGCGGCCAGGCTGAAGCTCGGCCACGTGAACGCCGGCTGTGCCCACTGCCATGCCACCGACGACCATTGCAGCTGGCCGCGCAGCGCCGCCAGCAGCACGCCCACCAGCAGCACACCGGGCACGGCGTAGCGTGGCCACGCGCGCCGGCCGATGAGGTAGGCCGCGAACATGGTCAGCACCAAAGCGGTCTCGCTGCGCACCGACAGAAATGCGTCGAAGGCAAAACGCGTCAGCACGCCGGCAAGCAGCGCGGCGGCCAGCGCTTGCGGGATGCGGTCCATCACGCGCGCGAACCAGCCGGTGGCGCCGGCCAGGGTGATGAGCAGGCCGCAGACGATGAAGGCGCCCACGGCCTCGTTCATAGGCACGCCCACGCCGGCCGTGACGAGCAACGCCGCACCCGGCGTCGACCAGGCGGTGAGCACGGGCCGCTGGTACCACAGCGACAAGCCGGCGCTGGTCAGGCCCATGCCCAGGCCAAGCGCCCACATCCACGACACCGTCTGCGCCGGCGTGGCGCCGAGTGCGGCGGCGGCCTGAAAGACGATGACGACCGAGCTGGTGTAGCCGACGAGCACCGCGACGAAGCCGGCGACGACGGCCGAGAGCGAGAGGTCCTTGAACAAGCGTGGCTACTTCAGGCGCGAGGCAAAGTAGGCCAGCAGCGGGGCGTTGTAGTCGTCGAGCCAGTAATGCACGTCGACGTTGCGCCCACCACCGTCCAGCGTGAACGGCGCCACCTCGGGGTAACCGCGCGCGAGCAATTGCGCGCGCACCTTGTCCACGCAGGAGCGGTCGTTGATGCCATCCTGCGCGTGGTGAAACAGCCGAAATCCCGGCTTGACCGCGAGCGCCGCGCCGTCCCACGGGCTCTCATGGGGGTGGCTGGCGGCGGCGCAGGCATTGGGCTCGATGATCTGGCGCAAGGTCTCGCTGTCGAAGCCCGCGCCGGCGACGTTGGCGCGATCGCCCGCGCGCCGCGTGCAATCGCGGAACCAGCCGTAGGGGTCGCCGCTGGATACCGGTGCAAAGGCTGTGACCAGTTCGCCGAAGTGGCTGGCCGCGCGCACGGCCATGTAGCCGCCCGAGGAATGGCCGGTGAGGTAGATCTCGGCGCGTGCGCCGGCAGGTCGTTTGGACGGGATCAGGCGGCGCAACACGTCTTCGATGAAGGGCAGGTCGAGATTGGCGCGAGGGCGCACTTCGTCGTCCCAGACCTTGCCGCAGATGCGAGCTTCCTTGTCGCTGACCTGGTCCGACGAGTCGAGCAGGAACACGGCAAAGCCTTGCGCCAGCGCCATCTCGGTGAAGCGCACCTGCGGCGCGATGAGTTCGACGTTGGCCACGCAATAGTTGGTGTGCGAACCACCACCGCCGTGCATCACGACGACGGCGCCGCGGCTCCATCCCGAGGCTGGCGCCTGCCACAACACCAGGCGCTGCAGACCCGCTGCCGCGATGACTTCTCGTGCCCAGCCATTGGCCTGGCATTGAAATTCCTGCGTGCTGGCTGCCGGCGCCGGGTCAGGCACTGCCACTGCCGCGCCACCGCCGCCACCGCCGCCACACGACAAGAGCAAGCAAGCCAATAGCCCCATCAAACTCGACCTACCTCGCATCACCCAAGTATGCCAAGCAAGACGGGGCTGCCAATGCGCAACTGGCAGCCCCGTCGATGCGAACGCCCTGGCAAGTTGAGCGTCCGGGCGCAGCCCGTGCGCTCGAAC
>JANLYV010000070.1:0-7756 GCA_031365825.1 Rubrivivax sp.
GGTGCCGAGCGTGTGCTCGGCGCGTTCGCGCCGAGCCTGTCGGCCAGCGCGCAGCGACAGCTCGAAAAGCTGGGCGTCGACGTGCGCACCGGCCGCAAGGTCACCACCATCGACGCCGGCGGCGTGACGATGTGGTCGGCCAGCGGCGAAGAGCGGCTGGAGGCGCGCACGGTGCTTTGGGCTGCGGGCGTGGCGGCCTCGCCGCTGGCCAAAGTGCTGGCGGCCAGCACCGGCATCACGCTTGAGCGCAGCGGCCGCGTGCCGGTACTGAGCGACCTGAGCATCGCCGGCCATCCGCATATCCGCGTCATCGGTGACATGGCCGCGGCGCTGAGCGACGGCAAGCCGGTACCCGGAGTGAGCCCGGCGGCGAAGCAGATGGGGCGCTGCGCCGCAGCGAACATCCTCGCGCGCACAGCCGGCCACGCACCTCGCGCATTTCGTTATGCCGACTACGGCACGCTGGCCACCATCGGCCGCAGCGCGGCAGTGGTGCAGCTCGAAGTGCCGGGTCTCGGCCCCTTCAGTTTTTCGGGCACGCTGGCCTGGTTCTTCTGGCTCTTTGCGCACCTGTACTTCCTCATCGGCTTTCGCAACCGGCTGATGGTGCTGGCCGACTGGGCCGTGAGCTACTTCAGCTTCGCCCGCAGTGCGCGCGTGGTGGCGCACCAGCCCAGCACACAGGCACCACCTGCGCGGCCGCCGCCTCCCTAGAATTGCGACCCCAGCCCGCCGGAACATCGCCATGGACACTCGCACTTCCCCCGCCCGCCTGCGCATCGAGCAGCTGCGCGACGCCATCGCGCCGATGGGCATCCACGTGGTGCTTGTGCCTTCGAGCGACCCGCATCTGTCGGAATACCTGCCCGGGCGCTGGCAGGCGCGCGAATGGTTGTCGGGCTTCACCGGTTCGATGGCCACGCTGGTGGTGACGCGCGAGCGCGCCGCGCTCTTCGCCGACAGCCGCTACTGGACGCAGGCCGAAGCGCAGCTCGTGGGCAGCGACATCGAGCTGGTGAAGATCCCCACTGGGGGCTCGACGGCGCATGTCGACTGGATCGTCGCGCAGTGCACGCGTGGCAGCGTGGTCGCGGTCGACGGCCAGGTCATGGCCCTCGGCGCCGCCGTACAGCTGCGCCTGGCGCTCGAAAAAGTGGGCGCCACGTTGCGCACCGACTTCGACGCGGTCGACGCCATCTGGAGCGACCGCCCGACGCTGCCCGTGCAGCCGGTATACGAACATCGCGTGCCACACGCCTCGCGCCCACGCACCGCCAAGCTCGCCGCCGTGCGCGCCGCGATGGCGGAGATGGGCGCCACGGCGCACCTGGTCTCCACCGTCGACGACATCGCCTGGATCACGAATCTGCGCGGCAGCGACGTCAGCTACAACCCGGTGTTCCTGGCGCACCTGCTCATCACCACGAGCCGGGCGATGTTGTTCGTCGGTGCGAACAAGGTCGACACCGCACTCGCCTCGCGGCTCTCGGCCGACGGCATCACGCTCGCGCCCTACGCCCAGGCTGTGCAGTCACTTTCAGCGTTAGACAAAACGCAGGTGCTGCTGGTCGACCCACGCCGCGTCACGCTGGGCCTGCGCGAAGCAGTCGCCGCAGGCGTGACGGTGATCGAGGCTATCAACCCGAGCACGCTGATAAAGAGCCGCAAGAGTGCCGAAGACGCGGCCTTCGTGCGTGAAGCCATGAATGAGGACGGCGCGGCGATGTGCGAGTTCTACGCCTGGTTCGAAGGCGCGCTGGGCCGCGAGCGCATCACCGAACTGACCATCGACGAAAAGCTCTCGGCCGCACGCGCACGCCGCAGCGGCTTCGTGGGTTTGAGCTTTTCCACCATCGCCGGCTTCAATGCCAACGGCGCCATGCCGCACTACCGCGCCATGCCCGAATCGCACGCAGTGATCGAAGGCGACGGGCTGCTGCTCATCGACTCGGGTGGCCAGTACCTCGGCGGCACCACCGACATCACGCGCGTATGGCCCATCGGCCGCGTCAGCGCGGCGATGAAGCGCGACTACACGCTGGTGCTGAAGGGCACCATGGCCTTGTCGCGCACGCGTTTTCCGCGCGGCACGATGTCGCCCATGCTCGACACCATTGCACGCGCGCCGCTGTGGCAGGAAGGCATCGACTTCGGCCATGGCACCGGTCATGGTGTGGGTTATTTTCTGGCCGTGCACGAAGGCCCGCAGACCATCAGCAAGGCCGTGGCCGAGCCGCAGATGGCGATGGAGCCGGGCATGATCACCTCGATCGAACCCGGCGTGTACCGCCCGGGCCAATGGGGCGTGCGCATCGAGAACCTGGTGCTGAACGTGCCGGCAGACACGGCCGAAGGCGACACCTTCGCCGAGTTCCTGGAATTCGAGACGCTGACGCTGTGCCCGATCGACACGCGGTGCATCGAACGCAGCCTGCTGCGCGACGATGAAGCGGCCTGGCTCAACGGCTACCACGCGACGGTGCGCGCGCGGCTGGCGCCGCGACTCAGCGGTGCCGCGCTGGCCTGGTTGATGACGCGCACCGAGCCGATCTGAGGCCGGCCAAAATGGCGATGCACGCGCTGGGCATCGACCTCGGCGGCACCAAGATCGAGGCGCTGCTGCTCGACGCCGCCGGCGTCGAGGTCTGGCGCCAGCGCATCGCGACGCCGCAGCACGATTACGGCGCCACGCTGGCAGCGATGAAGGGGTTGGTGGACATGGCACCGGCGGTGGCCAGGCCGTTCACCATCGGCATCGGCACACCAGGCAGCTTGAGCGAGCGCGGCGTGATGAAAAACGCCAACTCGACCTGGCTCAACGGCCAGCCGCTGCAGCAGGACCTGCAGGCGTTGCTCGGCCAGCCGGTGCGTCTGGCGAACGACGCCAATTGCCTGGCGCTTTCGGAAGCCCACGACGGCGCGGCGGCGGGGGCCGAGGTGGTGTTCGCCGTCATCCTGGGCACGGGTGTCGGCGCCGGCCTCAGCGTGCACGGTCGCGTGCTCAGCGGCCCGAACCGGCTGGCCGGCGAATGGGGCCACAACCCACTGCCCTGGGCCACGCCGAATGACGGCCCACACTTCGAGTGTTATTGCGGCCAGCAGGACTGCATCGAGACCCTGCTCAGCGGCCCCGGCATCGCGCGCGACCATGTGCGGGTGACCGGCCGGCAACTGAAGCCCGAGCAGATCCACCTCGCCGCGCTCGCCGGCCACGCCGGCTGCCTGGCCACGCTGCAGCGCCATGCCGAGCGGCTGGCGCGCGCACTGGCCGCGGTGATCAACCTGCTCGACCCCGACGTCATCGTGCTCGGTGGCGGGCTGTCGAAGATGCCGCACTTGTACGAGCAGGTGCCGGCGCAGTGGTCGCAGTGGGTCTTCAACAGCGGCGCGGCGGGCAAAACCGACGAGCCGGTGCACACCCGGCTCGTGCCCAGCCTGCATGGCGACGCCTCGGGCGTGCGCGGCGCGGCCTGGCTGTGGCGCGACGAGCGGGAACCGGCTACATCTGCCTGAAGACGTGCAGCCAGCTGCGGCTCACCGGCAGCACCTCCTTGCGGCCGCGCAGGTGCACGTCGGCGGTTTCGTTGGCGCCGCGCACCACATGCGAGACCTGGTGCAGGTTGACGATGATCGAGCGATGGATCTGCACGAAGCGCGTCGGCTCGAGCTCGTCGGCCAGTTCGCGGATGGTCTTGCGAATCACCGACTCACCGCCGGCCCACACCACCAGCGTGTACTTCTCGTCCGAGCGCAGGAAGACGATCTCGTCGACCGGAATCAGGCGCACAGTGCTGCCGGATGAAGCCTTGATCCATTGCAGCCAGGCGCGTGGCTGGGTGCGCCGCTGCAACTCATCGGCCAGGCGGTCGAGCGCGCTGCTCGCCACGATCTCGACACCAAGCACGGCCGGCGCGGTGCCGGGCACACGCGCCTGCAGTTGTTCCTGCAACCGCCGCACCGTGTCGGCCAGGCGTTCGGGCTCGAAAGGTTTGACCAGGTAGTCGAGCGCGCCTTGCTCGAAGGCCTGCACGGCGTACTGCTCGAAGGCGGTGACGAAGACCACCAGCGCGCGGCGGTCGATGGCGCGCGCGGCCTCGACACCGTTCATACCCGGCATGTGCACGTCGAGGAACACGACCTCGGGCTCGAGCTCGTCGAACAGCTCCACCGCTTCGCGGCCGTTGCGCGCCTCCCCCACGATCTCCAGCTCGGGCCAGATCGACTGCAGCTGCGTGGACAGGTGTTCGCGCAGCAGCGGTTCGTCGTCGGCGATCAGGGCGCGTGTCATGGTGCTTTGTCTGTTAGGTGTTCGGCAACGTGACTTCGGCGAGCACGCCGTGCGGTGCGATCTCGCTGAACTGCAGGCTCGCGCTCTCGCCGTACATCGCCATCAAACGCGCACGCAGGTTGGTCAGGCCGGTGCCGTTGCCGGCTCGCGGGTCCATGCCCACGCCCGTGTCGCGCACCCATAGGCGCAAGGCGGCCTCGCTCGTCAGCGCGGCGCCGACTTCGATGCTGCCGCCGTCCACGCTCGGGTCCACGCCATGGCGCACGGCGTTCTCCACCAGCGTCAGCAGCGCCAGCGCGGGCACCTGGCGCGGCAGTGCGGCGTCTTCCACTTTCAGGCTGAACAACAAGCGGTCGGGCATCCGCATCTGCATCAGCTCCAGGTAGGCGCGCACCAGGCCGATCTCGTCGGCCAGCGTCGCCAGCCCGCCCTGCAGGCGAGGCATGGCCGCGCGCAGGTAGGCAATGAGGCTTTTGAGCACCGGCGCCGCGCGTGGCGAGCCGCTTTCCACCAGTGCCTGCACGTTGGCCAGTGTGTTGAAGAGGAAGTGCGGCTGCACCTGCGCCTGCAGCAGCGACAACCTCGCGTCAAGCGCCTGGTGTTCGAGCCGGCTGCGTTCGAGGTCGAAGCGCAACTGCAGCGCCCGGGCTTCGGCTTCGCGCTGGCGCAGCTGCGCGCTCAGTGCAATGAGCATACCCAGCACCAGCGCGATGCTGGCGATGGTGATGAAACCATTGACGCGCGCCGGGTTGCTGACAAAGGCCGTGACGTCACCGCGTACCGAAAACAGGTACATCAGGAAGGTGGCTGCGGGCGCCATCACGGCCATGGCCAACAGCGTCAAGACCCAGCGCGGCAGCCAGCGTGGCAGTCGTGCGGCGGGCAGGCGCTGCACGCCGACGAAGACGATCAGCAGCAGCACGGCCACCCCGATGGTGCGCGCCAGCAGCTCCAGGAAGCTGGCCATGAAGTAGGTCGACAGCAGCAGCGCCGCCGTGGCCGCGAAACCCAGCGCAATGCCCAGGCCGCCGGTCAGCCACTGGCGCGCCCAACGCCACCAAGACAGCGCAGGCAGCGTCGTGGACGGGGTCGGGTTCGAGCTCATGGCCGGCACGATAGCGCCGGGCCTCGCGCCTTCCAAGTGCAGCCGTGCTTGGTGCGACGAGTGACCGCGTGGGCCGCGTGAGCCACGGTGGCAGGGCCGCCCGCGGCGCCGCGACGGAGCTCAGTTCGCGCTCATGGCCCGGCGCGCACCACGCGTGCCTGCAGCGCCTGGCGCAGTATGTCGGCGCTTTCCAGCAAGTGCGCGCGCGACTCGGCGTCCAGGGCGCCACCACGCTTGAGCCGGCCGTCGATGCGCAGCAGCAGCGCCTGCGCGTCCTGGCGCATCAGGCTGCGCGCGTCGGCACGTTGCCCACCCGCCGGGCGCAGCAGCGCCACCGACAGGCGCGTGGCGTGGTCGCGCTGCAGCTCGCGCCGCGGCACCGACAAGGCCTGGCCGCTGCCGAGTTCGCTCCATACATCGGCCGACAAACGGGTGTACAGCTCCGACAGACGAAAGGCTTCCGATGCACGGTCGACCTTGCCCGCGCTGTCGAGCACGCGCGCGGCGACCACGTCACTCAGCAGGTAACCCAGCACCGCGCGCTGCAACTCCAGCAGGCGCTGCGGCACGGCGAAATCGGTGGGGATGCCGGGGGAATCAGCGCGGTCGAGGAAGTCGGGCGCGAGGCGGCGCTGCAAGGCGGGCGAAAGCGCCAGCCCTTCAGTCGACAAGACCGAGCGCGAGATCAGCGCCAGGGCCGCACGCTGCACCTCGAGCGATACCGGCGCCAGCGGGTCGCGGCCCGAGCCGGGGTGATCACGCAAAGTGCGCAGTCCGCCGAAGTTGCGCACCAGCATGCCCACGGCGCGGTAGACGTCAGCCAGCGCGTAGTTGAGCGAACGGCGCAGTACGGCGTAGTCGCGGTCGCCCGGCAGCACGCGCGTTTCCTGGCGCTTGAATAGGTCTTGCGCGATCGCCAGGCGCTTGGCGGCGAAGGCCAGCGGGTCGGAGCCCAGGTCCCACTGCACCGTCTCGGGGTCCAGGCCGACGAAGCTGTCTTCGTCCGAGCCATAAGCCAGGAGCGGCTCGGAGCTGCGCGCGGCGATGCGCATCAACTCGACCTCTTGCTGCTCCTTGCTCGTGCCTTCGGGCAACTGGCGGTAGGCGTACTCAATGGCCCAGTAGTCGTACGGCCCAAGCGTCGACTGGAAGGCCTGGCCGTTGGCCTGCCCGGGTGCCGCCAGGTTCACCGGCGAATACTCCATCACCGAGCCGCTGATGCCGTTTTCGCGCGTGAACTCGGGGTTGGCCAGCTGCGCTTCGCTGTAGACACGTGACGCGCGGAAGTTGTGGCGCAGCCCGAGCGCGTGGCCGACCTCGTGCATCACGGTTTCTTTCACGTGGTCGAGCACGAACTGCTGCGTCACCGCGTCGTTGCCTTCGAGCTGGCCACGCGCGTCAAGCACGTCGAGTGCGTACGAGAGCTGCTCGCCGGCCATCAGGCCGTGCACGCAGTAGTCACCCAGGTTCGCACGAGGGTTCGCACGCGCATTGAAAGGCATGCCGTCGGCGCCGCCCCTGCCGTCGAAGGTGAAGGGCTGGGCGAACGACAAGGGCACATCGCCCGCGCCGTCGTGCGTGCGCGAGTTCAGCACCTGCGTGCGCTCGAAACGCTTGCTGCGCGAGGTGGTGCTCTCGATCGCCACGTCGGCATCGAGGATCTCGCCGCTGCGTGGGTCCATGTGGCTTGGCCCGATGGCGCTGAACCACGAGTCGGCATTGCTCATCCAGCGCACCGAGGCATAGCCGGTGTCGAGCGTATCGAACGTGGCGTCGTCACTTTGCTGCTGCGCCAACACGGCGTTCTTGAAGCCGATGCGATCGAAGGCCTTGTTCCACTCGAGGATGCCGGCCTTGACGGCGTCTCGGTACTGCAGCGGCACGTTGCGGTCGATCCAGAAGGTGATGGGCTTGACCGGCTCGGAGCTTTCCGCCGCCGGGTCTTTCTTCTCCAGCCGCCAGCGGTTGATGATGCGTTTGCGCGGCGTGTAGGCCAGGTCATCGCTGAAGTCGAGCACGGTCGATGTGAAGTGGCCGATGCGCGCGTCGGCCAGCCGGATGGGCATGACTTTCGCCGGCAGCGGCGAGAGCGAATAGTGGTGGCCGATCAACATGCTGCGCGCATCGGGCAGAAAACGCGGCACCGAAGGCGCCGGCCCGGCCTGGCCGCCGAAGGGCATGGGCGCGAAGGTCGAGATGCTGCCGCTGAAGTAGTGGTTCAGCGTCTCGATGATGGTGGCCTCGGCCGAGCCGCGCGCGCCGGTGATGACGGTGTTGGTGCGCTCCAGGCTGTAGCCCTGGCGGAACATGCGCTGCAGCTGCATGCCCACGCCGAGCATGTCGCTCAGGAACAGGCTGCCGGC
>JANLYV010000077.1:0-3017 GCA_031365825.1 Rubrivivax sp.
GCTTGCAGTTCAATGCCTTGCTGCAAAGACTGACACCACGCGCCTGGTGGCCGCAACTGGACACCGGCTTGGCGCGCTATCTGATGCTGATGGCGCTTGTGGCACCTGCGCTGGCCGGGTTGCTGGCGGTCATCTACCAGGTGGAACTGCGCCAGCTGGGCGAGCCAGCCGCCACGGCAATACCTGCCCTGCGCGCCGCTTTCATCAAGGCCTACTGCGCGCTGCTGCTGCTGAGCGGGGTGATCGCCTGGTGGCTGGTGCTGGCCCAGACCAGCCGCCGCGTCGCCCAGGAAGAAAGCAACCGCCAGACCGAAGCGCTGGTTCGCGAGATCGAATCGCACCGCCGCACCGACGAAGAACTGCAGCGCGCCAAGGTCGCCGCCGACGCGGCCAACCAGGCCAAGACGCGCTACATCTCGGCCATCAGCCACGAGCTGCGCACGCCGTTGAACAGCATCCTCGGCTATGCCCAGCTGCTCGACGAAGACCCTACGCTGCCGGTGCATCGCAAGCAGGCCGTGGGCGTGATCCGGCGCGGCGGCGAGCACCTGCTGAGCCTGATCGAAGGCACGCTGGACATCGCGCGCATCGAAGGTGGCAAGCTGGCGCTCGACCCGCGCCCGATGCGCCTGCACGAGGCGCTGCGCCAGATCGTCCAGATGTTCGAGCTGCAGGCGTTGAGCAAGGGCCTGCGCTTCGAACACGACATCGAAGGCGCGCCGGCGCTGGTGCGCGCCGACGAGCGGCGGCTGACGCAGATCCTCATCAACGTGCTCGGCAACGCGGTCAAGTTCACGCACGTCGGGCGTGTGAGTTTCCGCGCCATGCATGTGCGCGAGATGGCGGTGTTCGAGGTCGAGGACACCGGCCCGGGGATCGCGGCGGGTGATCTGGCGCGCATCTTCGAGCCCTTCTCGCGCGGCGAGCACGCGGCTTCCGGCGCCCCTGGCGCTGCGGGCGGCACCGGGCTGGGGCTGACGATCGCGAAGATGCTGACGGACCTGATGGGCGGCGAGATGACGGTTTCGTCACGCACCGAAACCGGCGCCCCGGGTGGCAGCGGCACGCTGTTCCGCGTCCGCCTGTTCCTGCCCGAGCTGCAGGGCGCGCGCGCGCCGCAACCGGTGCCGCCGCGCGCGGGCTACGCCGGGCCGCGCAAGCAGGTGCTGGTGGTGGACAACGAGGAGACCGACCGCACGCTGCTCGCACGCCGGCTGGAAGCGGTGGGCTTTGACGTGCTGCAGGCCGGCTCGGGCGAGGCGGCGCTGGGCCTGCTGCGCGAAAGGCCGGCCGACGCGATCCTGATGGACCTGGCGATGCCCGGCATCGACGGCTGGGAAACCATTCGCAGCCTGCGCCGGCAGCAGCTCAGCGCGGCGCCGGTGGCGATCGTCTCGGCGAACGCGTTCGACAAGGGCCTGGACAACGACGTGGGCATCACGCCCGCTGACTTCATCACCAAGCCGGTGCGCTTCGACGAATTGCTGGACTGGCTGGGCAAGCGCCTGGCCCTGCAGTGGCTCGCCACCCCGCCGCCCACGCCGGCACCCGCCACCTCCGACGACGCGCCACGCCCGACACGCGAGCAACTGCTCGCGCTGCGCGAGGTGGTGAACCTGGGCTACCCTCGGGGCGTGCGCCGCCTGCTCGACCAGATCGAGGCCGAATGCCCGCCATGCAGTGCCTGGCTTGCTCCGATGCGTGCGTTGGCGCAGAGTTTCCAGTTCGACCGCATGACACCGTTGATCCTGGATGCCCTTGCCAAGTCCCAACCTGCCTGAGCGAACCGTCGCCGCCGGCGTGATGTCCGACCGTCTGCAGGGCGCCGGTCTGGTGCTGATCGTCGACGACGTTCCCGACAACCTGGCGCTGCTGCATGACGCGCTGGACGAAGCCGGCTACACCGTGCTGGTGGCCACCGACGGCGCCAGTGCGTTGCAGCGCGCCGCGCAGGCCGAGCCCGACATCGTGCTGCTCGACGCCGTGATGCCCGGCATCGACGGCTTCGAAGTCGCGCGCCGCCTCAAAGCCGGGCCCGACACCGCGCACATCCCCATCGTCTTCATGACCGGCTTGACCGAGACCGAACACGTGCTGGCCGCCTATGAAGCCGGCGGCGTGGACTACGTCACCAAGCCCATACGCGCGCCTGAGGTGCTGGCGCGCATGGCCGTGCACATGCACGCCGCACGCCAGGCGCGCCAGGCGCGCAATGCGCTGGATGCTTATGGCCACGCAACCATTGCTGTGCGGGTGCAGGGAGCCGAAGGCACGCAGGGCGACACGGCGCGCCTGGTCTGGCAAACCCCGCTGGCGCGGCGCTGGTTGCCGCACTACTTCAACGCCCCTGCCGACGTGATGCCCAGCGCACTGCTGGCCTGGCTGCAACCTGCGCTGCAAGGCCGCGATGTGCGTGCGCTGTCCACATCCCAAGGCGCACGCCAACTGGTGGCCACGCTGCAAGGCCGCACGGTGGACGACGACTGGCTCATCGTGCTGCGCGAAGTCAACGACGCCGCCACCGTGCAAGCCACGATGACGGCATTTGGTTTGACCCTGCGCGAAAGCGAAGTGCTGTACTGGGTGGCCAAAGGCAAGACCAACCGCGACATTGGCGACATTTTGGGCAGCAGCCCGGCCACGGTGAAAAAGCACCTGGAGCGCGTGTACGAAAAGCTGGGTGTTGAAACGCGCACGGCAGCGGCGGCGGTGGCGATGCAGCGGGTGCGGGAGTTGAATCCGGCGTAACGCTGAAGATAGTTGCCCACACTTGGGCTGGTTGGAGCCAACTTGATTCCTTGGCAGCGAATGACGAGTTACAGGTCAAACTAGGGGGATGCACGTAATTTGCGCGTTAGTACCCATACAACCATCGACCGATCTAAGTCCATCATCGTCTGACGCCAACCTTGGGCGTTAGGGAGGCAAGATGGACGTTCGATCCAACCAAGGGTTGATTGCGGGGGGGGGGGGGTAATGCCCATCGCGATCGGCGATAAATCCGCTAACTAAAAAGG
>JANLYV010000091.1:0-8420 GCA_031365825.1 Rubrivivax sp.
CCGCGCCGTTTGGGGGTTGACCACCACGCCTTTCCGGCGGTGCAGCTTGACCACCTTTCCCCCCCCCGCCTGGTCCTGCAGCCCCTGGCGCGACTTCGGCACCGAGTCCAGCAGCGCACCAAGCTCCGTGGCCATGGCGGCGGCGAGTTGACTGGAGGGATCGGCTGGGTCGGGCATGGTGTGGGGCGCGCGGCAGCAATGGGCAGACGCTTCGCAGCATAGCGGCAGCGCGCCCCGGCCGCGCGCACAAGGAGTAAAAGCACGGTTTCGCAGACGTCAACAGAGGACATGCCGACCATGAGCCGCATCACGCCGACCCGCCCAAACCTCACCGCGGATGACTTCGACCCGGAGGTCATGCGCCTCTTCGACCAGTACGTGCACGGCGCCATCGACCGCCGCGGCTTCCTCGACCGCGCCGGCCACTACGCCGGCGGTGGCAGTGCCGCCGCCTTGCTCGCGGCACTGGCGCCGAACTTCGCGCTGGCGCAGAAGGTTGCGCCGGGCGATGCACGCATCAAGACGGAGTTCGTCGAGTTCGCTTCGCCTTCCGGCTACGGCCGTGTGCGCGCCTACGTGGCGCGGCCGGCGCAGGCCGCCGCGCCGCTGCCGGTGGTGCTGGTGGTGCACGAAAACCGCGGCCTGAACCCGCACATCGAGGACATCACGCGGCGCCTGGCGCTGGACAACTTCATCGCCGTCGCACCCGACGCCTTGTTCACGCTCGGCGGCTACCCCGGCGACGAAGACAAGGCGCGTGAACTCTTCGCCAAGCTCGACCAGGGCAAGTGCCGCGAAGACTTCATCACCGCCGCGGCCTTTGCGCGTAACTTGACGGGTAGCAACGGCCGCCTCGGCGCGGTCGGCTTTTGCTACGGCGGCGGCGTCGTCAACATGCTGGCCACGCGCGTGCCCGAGCTGCGCGCGGCAGCGCCCTTCTACGGCGGCGCGCCGGCGAGCGACCAGGTGGCCAAGATCAAGGCCGAGATGCTGGTGGTCTTCGCCGACAAGGACGAGCGCATCAACGACGCCTGGCCGGCTTACGAGGCCGCACTCAAAGCCGCGGGTGTGAAGTACGACTCGTTGCGTTACCCCGGCACGCAGCACGGCTTCAACAACGACACCACGCCGCGCTTCGACGAGGCGTCGGCCAAGCTCGCCTGGGGCCGCACGCTGGCGCTGTTCAACCGCACGCTGAGGGGCTGACACCCTTGCTGCACGACGCGCCCATCGCCTACCTGCAGCGCGTGCGCCAGTACTACCAGGCGCTGGGCTACGGTGCGCCTTACGAGTGGGCGCGCTTTGATGAGGTGCCCTTCACGCCGCTGCGCAAGCCCTTGGCCGCGTGCCGCGTGGCGCTGGTGACCACCGCCGCGCCGTACCAGGCCGACAAGGGCGACCAGGGCCCCGGCGCGCCGTACAACGCGGCGGCGAAGTTCTATGCGGTCTACAGCGGCGACACAGCGCGTGAGCACGACCTGCGCATTGCCCATGTCGCCATCGACCGCCAGCACACCACGGCCGAAGACATCGCCACCTACTTCCCGCTGGCGGCGCTGCGCCGCGCCGTGGCTTCGGGCCGCATCGGTGAATTGACGGCGCGCTTTCACGGCGCGCCGAGCAACCGCAGCCAGCGCCGCACGATCGAGGTCGACGGCCCCGAGGTCGTGGCGCGCTGCCGCGCCGATGGCGCCGACGCGGTCTTGCTCGTCGCCAACTGCCCGGTGTGCCATCAAAGCCTGGCCTTGATCGCGCGCCAGCTCGAAGCCGCGGGTATCGCGACGGTGTTGATGGGCTGCGCGCGCGACATCGTCGAACATGTCGGCGTGCCACGTTTGCTGTTCAGCGACTTCCCGCTCGGCAACGCTGCCGGGCGGCCAAAGGATGTGGCGTCGCAGGACAGCACGCTGGCCTTGGCGCTGGGGCTGCTCGAATCGGCGGCCGCGCCACGCACGACGTTGGTGTCGCCGCTGCGCTGGAGCGACAGCGACGACTGGAAACTCGACTACTGCAACATCGAACGACTGAGCGAAGAAGAGATCGCGCGGCGCCGCGCCGAGTTCGACCGCGGCAAGGCGATGGCTTTGGCAGTCCGCCAGGCGACAGCCTGAAGGCGCCGCATCCGCGATGATCGCGGCCTGGCGAAAATTTGAGGAGACACCACCATGAAAGACATGGACCACCTGAGCGTCGTCGACGGCGCCTTCCTGCACCTGGAAAGCCCCGAGATGCCTATGCACGTGGGCAGCCTGGCGCTGTTCGAGCCACCCGTGGGCGACGGCGGCGGTGGCAGCAGTTGGTACGAGACGGTGAAGGCGCATGTCGCCAGCCGCATGCACCTGGCGCCGGTGTTCACCAGGAAGCTGGCGCTGATGCCCTTCGACCTGGCCAACCCGGTGTGGATCCACGACGACGACATCGACCTCGATTACCACATGCGCTACCTGGTGCTGCCCAAGCCGGGCCCGATGGCGCAGCTCGAAGCGCTGGCGGCAAGGCTGCATTCGAGTCTGCTCGACCGCAGCCGCCCGCTGTGGGAGTTCTACGTCATCGAAGGCCTGGCCGATGGCCGGCTGGGTTTCTATTCCAAGGTGCACCACTCGGCCGTGGACGGCCAGGCCGCGGTGGCCATGGGCAACAGCATCTTCGACATGACGGTCGAGCCGCGCCGCGTGCGCCCGCCGCGCGCGGTGCGCTCGAACCGCTACCAGCTCGGCGTGGCCGAACTCTTGAGCGCGGCCCTGGGCAACCAACTGCAACAGCTGGTGGAATTCGCCAAGCTGATGCCGCCGCTGGCGGGCGCTGCGTGGAAGTCGGCGAAGGAAGCCCTGGCCGAGCGGCGCAAGTCGGCCGGTCAACACAAAGCCCCCTCGCGATTCAAGTTAGCACCTGCCACGCCTTTCAACACCTCCATCACCAACCAGCGCGCTTTTGCCGGCGTGGCGCTGCCGCTGCCCGAAGTCAAGGCCATCGGCAAAGCCCATGGCGCGTCGGTCAACGACATGGTGCTGTGGTTGTGCAGCACGGCGGTGCGCGAGTATCTGAACGACGCACGCGAGCTGCCCGAGAAGTCGCTGGTGGCGGGCGTGCCGATTTCGCTGCGCAGCGAGGGCGACACCAGCAGCAACAACCAGGTCTCGGGCACGGTCATCGACCTGGCCACGCAAGAGGCCGACGCTATGAAGCGCCTGGCGCAGATCATGGCCGGCACACGAGCGATGAAAGAGCAGATGGGCAGCTTCGGTGCGCTCATCCCGAAAGACTTTCCTTCGCTGGGCTCCCCCTGGTTGCTCAGCGGCCTGGCCTCGCTCTACGGTCGCTCGCGCCTGGCCGACCGCGTGCGCCTGGCCAACCTCACCATCTCGAACGTGCCCGGTCCGCAGGTGCCGCTGTACCTGGCCGGCGCGAAGATGTCGGGCATCTACCCGCTGTCGATCGTGGTGCATGGGGTGGCGCTGAACATCACCGTGCAGAGCTACATGGGGCAGCTGTGTTTCGGCCTCATCGCCTGCCGCCGCGCCGTGCCCGATGTGCAGGAACTTGCCACGCAGATGACGCGCGCGATGAACACCTTGCGCAAGCTGCCGTTGCCGGCGGTGGTGAGCGAAGCGCCAGCCGCGCCGTTGGTGGCGGCGCAACCGGCACCGAAGAAGAAACCGCCACGCGTCGTCGCGGCGAAGAAGCCCACGCGCGCCCAACCGCGACTCAAGGTCGTGAAACCCATGGCACCGGTCGTGGCGGGCTCACGCCGCACACGCCGCCCGGCCGCCGCTTGATAACGTCCAACCCGAACGCATCATGACCATGCTCAAAGCCCAGTACGACCAGCGCGGCCCGGTGCCGCAAGACGTCATCCGTGCCGTGCCTTTCGATCCGCCTGAACTCGGCGTCGGCCAAGCGCTGGTGGCCGTGCTCGCCGCCGCCATCAACCCTTCCGACGTGCTGATGCTCACCGGCGGTTACGGCATCCTGCCGCCGCTGCCGGCGGTGGGGGGCAGCGAAGGCGTGGGCCGTGTGGTCAGCGTTGGCGAAGGCGTGCAAGGCCTCGCCGCCGGCCAACTGGTGCTCCTGCCCGCGGGCAGCGGCACCTGGGCCACGCACCTGGTGGCCGACGCCAAACGCCTGGTGCCGCTGCCCGAAGTGCCAGACCCGCAACAGCTGGCCATGCTCACCGTCAACCCGGCCACGGCGTCTTTGATGCTGTCGGAATTCGTCACGCTGAAAGCCGGCGACTGGGTCGTCCAGAACGTCGCCAACTCGGGCGTGGGCGGCTACCTGGTGCAGCTGGCCAAGCTGCGCGGCTACCGCACCGTGAACGTGGTGCGCCGCGATTCGGCCATGGCCGCGGTCGCAGCCGTTGGTGGCGACGCCGTGCTGGTCGACGGCCCGGACCTGGCCAAGCGCGTCAAGGCGGCGGTGGGCGGCGAGCCCATTCGTCTGGGCATCGACGCCGTGGGCGGCGCGGCCACCGAGCGCATCGCGTCATGCCTGGCCGAAGGCGGCACGCTGGTGAACTACGGCGCTATGAGCGGCGAGGCTTCGGTGGTGTCGGCGCAATCCTTCATCTTCAAGGACATCACCTTGCGCGGCTTCTGGCTGGCACGCTGGTTCGGTGTCGCCACGCGCGACGCGCAGCGTGCTTTGTATGGTGAGCTGACCAAGCTCGTGGCCACGGGCAAGCTCAAGGCGCGCATCCACGCCACCTATGGCGTGGAGCAGATCAAGGAGGCCGTCGCCGCGGCCAATCGCGGCGAGCGCGAAGGCAAGATCCTGATCGTGCCGAAAGGCTAACGGCTAAAGTACCACCACAGGTCATGGCCAAAGCACACGAAGGCAGCGGGCGCATCGCGCTCATCACCGGTGCATCGTCGGGCATCGGCGAGGCGCTGGCACACCGCTTTGCACGTGGCGGCTACAGCCTCGTGCTCGTGGCGCGTAGCGCCGACAAGCTCAAGGCGCTGGCGCGCTCGCTCGCCGAAGCACATGGCGTGAAGGCCTGGGTCGCGCCGGCCGACCTGTCGCTGCCGGGCGCTGCCGCCAGGCTCGCCGCGGCCATGGCACGCGCGCGGCGGCCGATCGACGTGCTGGTGAACAACGCCGGCGTGTTGGAACACGGCGTGTTCGCGGCCATGCCCGCGGCACGGCATCAAGAACTGATTGCGCTCAATGTCGCCGGGCTGACGGCGATGCTGGCGGCCTTCGTGCCCGCGATGGTGGCGCGCAGCCAGGGCAGGGTGCTCAACGTCGCCTCGATTGCGGCCTTCCAGCCGGTGCCGATGCTGGCGACGTACGCCGCGACCAAGGCTTATGTGCTCTCGCTCACCGAGTCGCTGTCGGAAGAACTCAAGGGCAGCGGCGTGACGGTGACGGCGCTGTGCCCGGGCATCACCGCCACCGGCATGCTGGCCGCCGCGCAACAAGCCAGCGCCGAGCTCGGCAAGCTGCCGGCTTTCTTCGTTGGCCAGGCCGACGACGTGGCCCACGACGGCTACATGGCCTGCCATCGCGGCGACGTGATCTGCGTGCCCGGCGCGCTCAACCTGGCCGGCACGCTGGCCGCGCGCGCCACGCCGAAGTGGCTGCTGCGGCGCGTCAGCGGCGCGTTGGTGCGGCGGCTGAAGTAACGGGCGGTAAGCCGCGATGAAACCCACCATCAGCTTCCGCGGCGAGTGCATTCAGCCTGACGCTTACTTCGAGCGTTATCAGCGTTGTGCCCAGGCTTTGCGCACGCTGGGTGTGGGCGAAGGCGACGTGGTGGCGCTGATGATGAAGAACAGCCCGCTGGCGCTGGAATTCATGCTCGCGGCGCGCTGGATCGGCGCGATGTGGAGCGCCGTCAACTGGCACTTCAAGACCGAGGAAGTGCAGTACATCCTGGACAACAGCGGCGCCAAGGTCTTTGTTGCTGACGCCGACTTGTTGCAGTCGTTGCCGGGGCTGCAGCTCGGCGGCCTCAAGGCTTTCGTCAGCGATGCGCCAGCGGGCCACGCATTGCCGTCGTGGCGGGCAACCCGAGACGCCGCGCAGCCCTCGGGCGAAGCGGCGCGCGCACCGCGTGGCCCGATGTTCTATACCTCGGGCACCACCGGCAAACCCAAGGGCATCCTGCGCGCGCCGTCGACGCCCGAACAGGTGGCGCAGGGCCAGGCGGTGATGCGCCACGTGCTCGGCTTCGAGCGCGGCATGACGGCGCTGGTGAGCGCGCCGATGTACCACAGCGCACCCAATTCCTACGCCATCGGCGTGGCGCAGGAGGGCGGGCATCTCTTCATCGAAGAAGGCTTCGACGCCGAGCGCACGCTTCAGTTGATCGAAGCGCACCGCATCAGCCACGCCTACCTCGTGCCGACGATGTACGTGCGCCTGCTGCGCCTGCCCGATGCGGTGAAGCAGCGCTACGACCTGAGCTCGATGCGCTTCGTGGCGTCCACCGGCTCGCCCTGCGCACCCGAAGTCAAGCGCGCCATGATCGCGTGGTGGGGCCCGGTCATCCACGAAGCCTACGGCTCGAGCGAGCTCGGCTACATGACGCGCGTGGACAGCGCCGAAGCGCTGGCCAAACCCGGCTCGGCCGGCAAGCCGCTGCCCGGCGTGCAATTGGCCATCTGCGACGACGAAGGGCGCGAGCTGCCGCAAGGCCAGGCCGGCGCCATCTACGTGCACCAGCCGGCCTATGCCGACTTCAACTACATCGGCAACCCCGAAGCGCGCCAGCGCATGGAGCGCAAGGGCCTGAAGACGCTGGGTGACGTGGGCTACCTCGACGAAGACGGCTACCTCTTCATCAGTGATCGCGCCGCCGACCTCGTCATCTCGGGTGGCGTGAACATCTACCCGGCCGAGATTGAAGCCGTGCTGCAGCTGATGCCCGGCGTGGCCGACTGCGCCGTCTTCGGCATCCCCGACGCCGAGTTCGGTGAAGCGCTGGCGGCGGTGGTGCAGTCGGCCACCGGCGAGGTGCTGGACGCCGTTCAGGTACAAAGTTATTTGCGCAGCCGCCTCGCCGGCTTCAAAGTGCCCAAGGTCGTCACGTTTCAGCACGAGATGCCACGCGAAGACACCGGCAAGATCTTCAAGCGCAAGCTGCGCGAGCCGTACTGGGCGGGTTTGGCGCGGCGGATTTAGCGCCGCGACGCATGGAGGCGTGCACATGGGTCGTTATCTTCTGGGGATTGGGGCAGCCATGCTGTTGGTTTCATGTCTGGGAAGTGCGTCGGTGCCGCCGTCCATCGAAGGCATGTGGAGCGCGAATTCAGATGCGCTTGGCAGCACGCTCAGCATCGTGCTTGGCGGCAAAGGCGGGGCGCTGGCCGGCACGGGCACCTACAGCACCGGCGCCATTCGTACGGGTGCGATCGTGGTCACCGGGAGGTATGAGCCGCCCATCGTGTCGCTGCAGTTGACCTACGACCATGGTGAGATCCTGACGTTCACCGGACGGGTCGTGGACGCGGACCACATGAACGGCCGATTGATATCTCGTGCAGGCTCCGTCGTCGACATCGCGTTTGTGCGTCCGTAGTCACCCTATAGGGCGCGCCCCCGACGCGCGATTTGTCGTGAAGTCGCTCGTCTCGATCCGCGTTTTCACGGGCATGCAAACCCTAGGTTTTTGTCGGCGCCTTTGACATCGCAAATGTCCTTCGCCCCGCCATTGATGCCGTGGCAGGCGCTAGCGCGCTGATCTGTTTACTCTTTTTTTCAAGGCGTTGGCATTGGCCCAATTCCTGCATGTACCGAGCGTTGGCGTGCATCCGGCGCGTGCTCGGCCTGCCGTCATTCATCGATGCCCCAGACGTGAGAACGTCTTGACCGAGCAGTTCTGGGGTGGCGCCGTGCTTGCACAAACTGTATTTCCCGTGTCAATCAAGAAAAGCGAGGAACGTATGAGTCGACATCTCCGTGTCTTTGGTGCGCTGGTATTGAGCGCGCTCTCAGTTGGCGTGGCAGCGCAGGAAGAAGGCGCGCCACCGATTCCCGACTTCATGCAAGACCTGTCGCCGCAACAACTCAACAGCAAGCCGATCCAGCGCTTCCTGCACAACTATCGCCTTCGAGCCAATGCGGATGGTTCTTTCCCCGAGGCACCAGGCGCTCGACTGCTGCCGCAAATTGATGCGCTGCCTACGGCCAACGTCACGGCATTCCCCTACGTCTTGAATTCGCGCTGGACATCGCTCGGCCCGCAACCCATCACCGGTGGCCAGATCGGCAACGCCATCACCACACGTCCGATGAGCGGGCGCGTGGCATCGCTTGCGGTGCATCCGACCGACAACAACCGCTGGCTGGTGGGCACGGCCAATGGCGGCATGTGGGAAACCAAGAACGGTGGCGCCACCTTTGTGGCCATGACCGACGCCGCGCCCTCATTGGCGATTGGCGCGATTGCCTATGCGGCGAGTAGCCCAAACACGATC
>JANLYV010000110.1:0-4127 GCA_031365825.1 Rubrivivax sp.
TTGGGCGCGAAGCCACCTTCGTCGCCGACCGAGGTCGGCATGCCTTTGGCGTCGATGATCTTCTTCAGGGCGTGGAACACCTCGGCGCCATAGCGCACGGCATCGCGAAAGCTCGGCGCGCCCACCGGGATGATCATCAGCTCCTGCAGGTCGAGGTTGTTGTTGGCGTGGGCGCCGCCGTTGATGACGTTCATCATCGGCACCGGCAGCTCTTTGGCGTTCATGCCTCCGAAGTAGCGGTACAGCGGCAGGCCGCTTTCTTCTGCCGCCGCACGCGCCACCGCCATGCTCACCGCCAGCATGGCATTGGCGCCGAGGCGGCTCTTGTTGTCGGTGCCGTCGAGCTTGATCAGCGTCTGGTCGAGGAAGGCCTGCTCGGAGGCGTCCAGGCCCAGCACCGATTCGCTGATCTCGGCGTTGATGTGCCCGACCGCGCGCAACACGCCTTTGCCACCGTAGCGCGCCTTGTCGCCATCACGCAGCTCGATCGCTTCGCGGCTGCCGGTGGAAGCACCCGAAGGCACCGCCGCGCGGCCCATGGTGCCGCTCTCCAGCAGCACGTCGCACTCGACGGTGGGGTTGCCGCGGCTGTCGAGAATTTCGCGGCCGACGATGTCAACGATGGCGCTCATAGGCAGCAGGTGGGGGTGGTTGATCGGTGGGGCCGGAGTTTACGGGCACGCCGACACGCCAAACGTCACCAACCACGATCCGTCGCGCCCCGCCCGCACCGCACCTTTGCGCGGCGGAAACGGGGTTCAATCGACGCCGTCGACGACGATCATGTTGATCGTGCCCGCCCCAGCGCGCAGGCTGCGCGCATGCGCGTACGTGACACTGTCGTAGTAGGACTTGGCATGCGCGCGGTCGCGGAACCTCAGCACCACCACACGCTGCGGCGACCAGTTGCCTTCCAGTATGTCCATGGCACCGCCGCGCACCACCACTTCGGCGCCGAATTCCTGCATCGCCTTGCTGCTCCACCGGCGGTATTCAACCATCTGCTCTTCGTTGGTGACGGTGACGTCGGCAATGATGTAGGCAGGCATCGCGGCAGCCGCTCGATCAGGGTGTGAAGTAAGCGTCGTTCAGCTTGTAGCTGGCCATGATGGCCTCTGCTTCCTTGTGCGCGAGTTCGTTGGCGATGACCGGCTTGATGGTGGCCAGCGGCAACGGTTGGCGCTCTTCCACGCGCAGGATGTGGAACCCTTGCTCGGTCTGCAGGACATCGCTCAACTTGTTGAGCGGCAGCGCATACGCGGCCGTCTCGAAGGCGGCGCCGCTCACGCCGCGCACGATGAAGCCCATGTCACCGCCCTTGGCGCGCGAACCCAGGTCATCCGACTCAGCCCGCGCCAGCGCGCTGAAGTCAGCCCCCGCAAGCAACTTGGCGCGCAAGGACGTGGCCTTGGCGCGCGCCTCATCCACCGACAGGTCTTTGGCACCGGGACGCAGCGCAAGTTGCGAGCCTTTGGTGCGGATCAGGATCTGCCGGACCTTGGGTTGCTCATAGCTGGACTTGCTCTGCTCGTACACCGCCATGAGTCTGGCGTCGTCTTTCAGGTAGTCGCGCCGCAACTTGGAGACCAGCTCGAACGCCAGGATCTGATGTGTCGCGTGGCGGATCTTCGCGGCAATGATCGGGTCCTGATCGAGCTTGCGCCGGCGCGCCTCGGCCTCGAGCCCGAGCGCCCTGCCGAATTGCACGGCAAGCGACTTGCGGCCTTCGGGCTGGGTCGCCGCGCCCTTGAAGCGGGGGTCGCTCGCCAGCAACTGTTCGAAGTCGTATTTGGTGATGACGGCGCCACTGGATTCGATGACTGGCGTTGCGTCGCTGATTTGAGCCATCGCCGAGCTGCAAAGTACAGCGGCCAGAAGAGTCAAGGTCAGATGTCGCATGGTTGAACCATCCTTGTGCGTGTCAATGAAAACGGCCGGTGCAAGCACCGGCCATTGGCAATCAGGAACCAAGTCGCGTCAGTTGCAATTCGGGAATTTGAACGCAGCGACGCGGGTGTTCCAGTTGAAACTGCCGTTGGCAGCAATGTACTGCTGCGTGTACCAGAAGGTGCAGTCGTCAGCCGGGTCGACCTGCATCGTCGAATAGTCGCCCCAGCGCTCCAGGCCGCCGGTCTGGCTGCCGGTGCCCTCTTTGATCGAGACTTCAGCGCGCATGATGTTCTTCGGATCCGTCTTGCGCCGGCCGGTGACACGAATCGCCGGGTTCATGGCTGAGGACGAGACCGAGTAGCCGATGGCGATATTGCCCAGCTTGTCCATCGCACCCGAGCTCATCCAGCGCGCATGTGTGCTCGGCCGGAAGGTGCTGTTCTGGTAGACCTGCGGTGCATTGCTGCCGGGGTTGCGAATCTCCATCCAGCGCAGATGCGCGTTGACGCCAGCCGAGTCATCGATGGCCTGTGTCACCAGCAGCGCGTCATAGCTGCCGAAATTGCGGTAGGCCAGCCGGTACATCTGCCGGTCCCCCAGCGTGTCCAGCGTCTGCGCGGTGCCTAGTTGCGGCACGCACTGGAAGCCATTGCTGGAGGCGTCGTTGCATGCTCCGACCGAGTTGACGTCTAAAGGAAAGGCGACGAAGCTGAACGGAGCGCCGCCGAAACCGTCGTTGAAGGTCGAGTTGGCAGGCACCGCAAAGTCTGGCAAGAACTTGGTCAACTGGATCGTGTACGGGGGCAGCGTGTTGTACCAATCCCAGGAGATGTGGTAGTTCGGCGCCGCCGCCGGCGGCAGGTTGAAGCCGTCCAGGTCGGCGGGCAAATAGCTGAAAAAGGCCGTGCTGTTGAAGCAAATCTGTGCCGCAGCCAGGCCCGCAATCATCGCCGCGCGATCGTAGGCGCAGGGTCGCGCGCCGTTGAAGGTGTTGGCGTTGACGTCAAACATGTTGTAGGTGACGAAGTACGCGTTCGGCCACACACCCAGCTTGCCGTAGTCTGGCAACAGGACGCCAAAGTTGTACTGGTACAGCGTGTACGTGCCCAACGGATTGCTCGACGTCGACACGGCGAAGCATTGCGCGTTGGCGGTAAAGGTGGCGTTGAACGCGAACTGCGAAAACACCCAGCGCTGCGCGTGTTTGTCGTATTGCACGATGGGGTCACCGCGGTTCACCTGGCGGCACAGGCTGCTGGCCGGGAAGCCCTGCCACAACTGGTTGCCGTTGATGAAGCCAGGAGCCGCGAGCACTGACACACCACTCTTGTTGTAAATGCCGATCTGCGTGTTGACCCACTGCACGATGTGGGTCGGGCTGACGGCCATCGTGGTGTCGGGCGGTGCGCCCGCGACACTGAAGCTCGGTGTCCCGACGCCCAGCGCTTCGAAGTTGAGGCCCATCACGGCGCCCAGCGGCTGGTAGGTTGCCGTCTGCGCATACGGTGTGTTGGCGGGTATCGAGAGGCTCGGTGCCGTCGCCGTGCGCGCCAACTGCTGATTTGCGTCCTCGCCTTTGCGCATCTTGTGGTCGCGGTTGACGCGGACTTCACGAACGTTGAAAGCGTTGGCTTCACCGCGCGAGGAGATTTCCGCGAGCGATTCCGAGGTCACCATCAGTTCGGGCCACGTCACAAGCGGGCCAGAAACTTGGGCCATGACGGCGCTTGAGCCGAGCAGGGTGAGTGCGATGAGTCTGTTCATGTAGGGCTCCTGGACAGTGTGTGCGGACTAGATCTTGCGCGTCTGGCGACGCACTGTACCCGCAGCCACGAGGGCGCCGAGCAACAATGCAAGCGTCGTGGGCTCCGGCACCGTCGGGGGCTCGATCACCACACGGTTACCGATGATCTGGAAGGCATGTTCGTTGCCACTGTCTATCCATCCCTGGTTGTCGGTGAAGTCGATGTACTGTCCGGCAGGCGCGGTGCCGCCACTGCTGGTCTCCCACAGCATCTCGGTGGCATTGGTCGAGCCCAGCGCCGAGTTTTGCAGGGATAGCCAGTAGTTGCCTGCGGTGAGCAGCCCTGCAGCGGCAAAGTCGAACTGGTACTCAGCGTAGCCGAATCCGGTGTTCAGCCCCGTGGCAGTCGCGGCCGGCGCGGCGGTCCCGGAAAACAGTACCGCACCGGGTGAGCCCGCAGCATTGCTGTGGATGGCCCAGAACACCGTGCCAT
>JANLYV010000113.1:0-3016 GCA_031365825.1 Rubrivivax sp.
ACAAGTTATTGTTCTTCGAGAAACCTACTCGACTGTCGATCGTCTCGGCTCAGTTGCTGCAGGCGTTGGCCGGGCGATAGCCAGCCGACTCGCCTATCCGATTCCGCCACCAACGTCCCTAGCTCACGCGACCTGAGCGACAGTTCAAGACTGACTGCTGACGCTCGCGTCTGATTGCCGAATTTCAGCTTGTGCTCAAAGCTGACTTTCAGCGGTGCTGATAACGAACGGCAGGTCTATTTTGCAAGCCGGCGGTCGGCGCTGTGGGCCAGTCGAAAGGCCGCTTGTCGCGACAGCGAACCATCGCTGTTGTTTAGGGTTGTGGGACACCTGCCCGTCGCGCACGACTGGTCGTCGAACTGCCATGTCCTGAGGGCAGGTGTCGCACAAGCCTCGAGGGAGGAAACCGCGGCGAATGCCACCGCGGGTGTTTTGCGACACAGACGCTATGGCGATTCAGCCAGCGGCATGCCGATCACAGCGGGTATGCAGGCGGCGCCAGAGTGCAGTCGCACGTGGACGGTGCCCGCAGCATCGCCGAAGAGCCGCATGTCGCCAAGCGTGGCGGGCGCCATGCAGCTCGGTTCGGCGCAACACCCGCGAGCCGACCCCGGCCGACGGGCTCGCGCTCATCGACATCGCATGCAAGTGGTGGCGTCGCTCGCTCGTCATGATGGTGGCGGTGCGCGGATGGCTTGGCCGCGCGCGAAGGTCTGCAGGATGACCATCGCGTGGCCGCAGTGCCGGCACACGAAGGCCGGTGCCGATGCGCAGGGCGGCACCGAGACTTCCTGGGCATTGGTGGCCGTGGCGGCTTGCGCGGGGACGACTTGCAACAGCTCGCGCGCCAGCGCCAGGTTGGCCTTGCGGCTGCCGTTGGCGAACAGGCCCTAGTGCCGGATGCGGTGAAACCCGCCGGGCAACACATGCAGCAGGAAGCGGCGCATGAACTCCTGCGGTGCCAGCGTCATCGTCTTGTATCGTGTCTTGCCCTTGGCGCGGTAGTCCTTCCACCGCAAGGTCACGCCTTGCTCGTCCATCGAGACGAGCCGGCTGTTGGAGATCGCCACCCGATGCGTGTAGCGCGACAGGTAGGCCAGCACGGCCTGCGGCCCCGCGAAGGGCCGCTTGGCGTAGACCACCCACTCGATCTTGCGCAGCGGCGCGAGCCAGGCCGTGAACGCCCGGGTATCGGCCAGGCCGGCGTGCTCGCCGAAGAACTTCAGTTGGCCGCCGTCGTGCAGCCGCTGCAGCTCCTCCAGGAAGCGTCGCCTGAACAGCCGCGACAGCACGCGCACCGACAGGAAGAACCCGGGCCGGCACGCCACCCAGGTCCTGCCGTTGGGCGCCAGCCCGCCGCCGGGCACGACGGCGTGCACGTGCGGATGGTGCGTCAGCGCCGAGCCCCAGGTGTGCAGCACCAACGTGGCGCCGATGCGCGCGCCCAGGTGCTTGCGATCGGCGCCGATGGTCTGCAGCACCTCGGCGGCCATGTCGAACAGCAACCCGTAGACCGCGGCCTTGTTCTGGTAGGCGATGTCGGCGATCGGCGCGGGCAGCGTGAAGACGACGTGGTAGTACTCGACCGGCAGCAGATCGGCCTGCCGGGCGTCGAGCCAGCGCTGGGCTGCACTGCTCTGGCACTTCGGACAGTGCCGGTTGCGGCAGGAGTTGTAGGCCACCTGATCGGCGCCGCAGCCGCCGCAGCGCAGGACGTGACCGCCCAGCACCGCGCTGCGGCACTGCTCGATGGCCGACATGACCTTGAGCTGGGCCAGGCTCAGATGGCCGCGCTGGGCCTCACGCCAGGCGGGGCCGTGCTCACGGAAGATGTCGGCGACCTCCAGGGCGGGCCGCCCCTTCATTGCCAACCTCGGGCGACCTCAAGACGGCGGCATGGGCTCCAGTGGGCCGATCACCTCGCGCAGCAGGTCGGTTGCCACATGGGCGTAGATCGACGTGGTCTCCAGCTTCTTGTGCCCGAGCAGCACCTGGATCACGCGGATGTCGACCTTGCGTTCGAGAAGATGAGTGGCAAAGCTGTGACGCAGCGTGTGCGTGGTCACGCGCTTGTCGATCCCGGCGGCCGAAGCGGCGTCGTGAACGGCGCGGTTGAGTTGGCGCGGCGTCAGCGGGTCCATGGGCGCCATGCCCGGGAACAGCCAGCCGCCCGGCAGCATCTTGCCCTGCGCATGGCCTACGCGCCACCAGGTGCGCAGGCGCTGCAGCAGCACCGGGCTGAGCATGGCGTAGCGGTCCTTGGCGCCCTTGCCCTGTTCCACCCGCAGCGTCATGCGCTGACTGTCCACGTCGGTGATCTTCAGGCCAATGACCTCGCTGGCGCGCAGCCCGGCGCCATAGGCCACCGACAGCGCCGCCTGGTGCTTGATGTTGCGGGCGGCGGCGATCAGGCGCGAGACTTCCCCGGTACTCAGGACGACGGGCAAGGTTCGCGGCACCTTGACCGGCTGCATCCGGGCCATCAACTCGATGCGGCCCAGCGTGATGTCGAAGAAGAACTTCAGGCCCGTCAGCGTCGCGTTGAGCGTGATGGGCGAGGTGCCGGTGTCCACCAGGTGCAGTTGGAAGTTGCGCAGTTCCTCCACCGTGGCGGTGTCGGGCGAGCGGCCCAGAAAGGCCGCCAGCTTGCGCACGGCGCGGACGTAGGCTTCCTGCGTCCTGGGCTCCAGCTTGCGCATGCGCATGTCGTCGAGCATGCGTTGACGCAGCGGGGAAGCCGATTGAGTCGTCGAGTCCATGGTTGCTGCTCCGTCGAAGAACGAGGCGGATTGCCTCGCTCGTCAACTTGGCAGAACCTGCGGCGCGACAAACAAACATAACCTCGCCGGAGCGGCTACCGCGCGAGCGGTTTAGTCCATTGGCCGTTATGGAGAGCTATCCATAACGGCCAACAGCTGACTTTCTCGAACGGCGGTTTCGGGGTATCTAACAGTCGGGGGTCACCAAGGATCCCCAAGTGCCGGTAACGCTCCAGTAACGGAAAACCCCGTAGAAC
>JANLYV010000522.1:0-21492 GCA_031365825.1 Rubrivivax sp.
TGTGCGTCGGCCGCCACCGGTGCCTGGCGCGGGTCCATCACCGCGGGCAGGCTGGCGGCCAGGGCGGCGGCCGTCATCGCCGGCTGCTTGGTCGCCACCGTCCAGTGCATCAGCATGACGACGAGGAAGCTGATGGCGTAGCAGCGTGCGCGCTTCGAGCCTTGGCTCGCTCGCCAGCAGCATGGCCATCAGGAGTTCGATGCGGCGCACGCGGCGGTGCATCTGGTCGAGAGCATAGACGATGTCGACCGAGACGCCATAGGCCTGCAAGTGCGCGGCCACGCTGTCGGCCGCCTGCATGCAGCGGTCGAGCATGGCGTGCAGCACGTTGGCGCACACCAGCACCTGCGGCTGCGCGCCTTCGAGCACGGCACGGCGGAAGTCTTCGGTGGCGCCGGCGAGCTGGCGGAAAGGCTCGTCGCGCAGCAGCTCGCTCTCCATGCGCTGACGCAGCAGCGGCGAGAAGCCGTCGGCACGCACCGCGCTGGCCAGCATCGTCAAGGCGTTGAGCACCGTGTCTTGCCAGGCCGCAGCCTCGGGCGCCACCAACGTGGCCAGGCGCGACAGGGTGTCGTCGTCCAGGGCCGCGATCCAGGCCTTGTCCTGCGGCTCGAACAAGAGCGGGAACAGGGCCGCCAGGTCGCGTGTCTCGGGTGTGCCGGGCAGCAGGCGCTGGCGCAGGCGGCTGGCGAGTTCGCTGCGCAGCGACAGGCGCGAGCCGAAACCGAAGTCGGCGAGCACGGCGGCGCTGTCGATGTCGAGCCAGAAGGCGCGGCACAGGCCTTGCACCTGTGCGCGCAGCGCGGCTTCGTGGTCGAGCACGTGCAGCATCTGGCGCAGCCGCAATACGGCCAGCGGCGTGCCCTGGCTGCCGCTATGGCCGTTGCCGCCGGCATGGCCGTCGGGCACATGCCGCAACCATTCCATCAGCCGCGCCAGCCACAGGTGGCGCGTGGCGAGCTCAGCCTTGGCGTCGGCGGCGTTGATCAGCGCCGTGAGGTCCCAGCCCTTGTACATCCCGAGCGGCGTGATGCCTGCGTGCTTTCGATGCCAGGTGAAGCGTCAATGCACCAGGCCGGGGTACACCAGCTGGAATTCGGGCACCTTGGTCTCGAACGAATGCGCGGTTTCGGTCATGCAGTAGAAGGTACCGTGCATCTGGCCGTGCGGTGTCTCCAAACGTGTGCCGCTGGTGTACTCGAAACTCTCGCCGGGCTTGAGCAAGGGCTGGTGGCCGACGACGGCCAGGCCACGCACTTCTTCCTCACGGCCATGGGCGTCGGTGATGAGCCACTGCCGCGCCACCAGCTGCGCGGTGATGTCACCGCTGTTGACAATGGTCACGGTGTAGGCAAATGCGTACCTGCCGTCGGACGGCTGCGACTGCTCGGGCAGGTACTGCACGCGCACGCTGCAGGTGAATTCAGGACGGGCCATGCGTGGCATTGTAGGGAGCGGCCCGTGCGGCCTTGCACCGCGCGGCACTTCTAGAATCCGCGCTCGATGAACACCTACCGCATTGCGCCCAGCATCCTCTCCGCCGACTTCGCACGCCTGGGCGAGGAAGTGACGGACGTCATCAAAGCCGGCGCCGACTGGATCCACTTCGACGTGATGGACAACCACTACGTGCCCAACCTGACGTTCGGGCCGATGGTCTGCCAGGCCTTGCGCAAGCACAGCAGCGTGCCCATCGACGTGCACCTGATGGTGCAGCCGGTGGACGCACTGGCCACGGCCTTTGCCCAGGCCGGCGCCGACCTCATCAGCTTCCACCCCGAGGCCAGCGCACATGTCGACCGCACACTGCAACTCATCCACGGTGCCGGTCTCAAGGCCGGCCTGGTGTTCAACCCGGCCACGCCGCTGGACATGCTGGAATGGGTCATCGACAAGATCGACCTGATCCTCATCATGAGCGTCAACCCTGGCTTCGGCGGCCAGAGCTTCATCGACACGGCCTTGAAGAAGATCGAGCGGGCGCGCAAGCTCATAGCTCAGAGCGGGCGCGACATCCGGCTCGAGGTCGACGGCGGCATCAAGGTCGACAACATCCGGCGCGCGGCCGATGCCGGCGCCGACACCTTCGTCGCCGGCAGCGCCATCTTCGGCCAGAGCGACTACCGGGCGGTGATCGACGCGATGCGGCGCGAGCTCAGCGGAACGGTCAAATGAAACCCAGGCCGCTCTCGGCCAGCCCGACCAGGTTGATGTGGTTGGCGTTGAGATCCAGGCTGGCGGCGTACCAGGCCAGCGTCGCGGTGTCGTACGCGCCCGCCTTGACCTGGTTCGTCCAGAAGTTCAGCTCGTCGTTGCTCGGGTCGACGTTGATGAGGTTTCGGTACAGCAGCCGCACTTCGTCGGCGACGGTGAAGCCCACGCCCAGGCGCGCGTCCAGCGCGAGTTGCACGAGCGCGTCGCGGCTGCGGCCGGCGTCGAGCTCGGCCAGGCCGATGCCGGCGTAAAGCTGGTTGCCCACGGCGTCGCGCCCGAAGACGGCGCCAAGGATGCGCGCGGTGATGCCGGCCGCGCCGTTCAAATCAAACGCGAGGCCGCGGTCGCTGAACTTCAGCCGTTCGATGGACAGCAGCGTGTCGATGCCTTCGCTGCCCGACAAGGCGCGCACCGACGTGCCGCCGGCAGCGACCACGTAGTCGGCGCGCACGCGTTCGAAGACGGCGGTGTCGACGCCCAGGCCGCCGTCCAGCAGATCTGCGCCGCCATGGCCGGCAAGGCGGTCGTTGCCGGCCAGGCCGCTCAGGCGGTCGGCGAAGGCGGTGCCTTCGAGCTGGTCGGCCGCGGCGCTGCCTGTCAGCACACCCAGTACGTTAGCACTCGCCGCAGAAGCCACGGCCTCGGCGCTGCCATGGCCGTCGGTGTAGCGTGCGAGCACGCGTACGAACTGCCCCACCTGCGCGGCGCCGAGCACGTAGCTGGCCTGCGTGGCGCCGCCGATGGCGGCCCAGCTGCTTCCGCTGGCCGACACCTGCCATTCGAGTGCGATGGCGCCCAGGCCATCGAGGTCGGCCAGCGTGGCGGTGGCGGCAAGGCTCGCGCCCTGTTCGGCCAGACCGTTGATGGTGACCGCGCCGGTGGGCGGGTCGTTGGTGTTCAGCACCGTCGCCGTAGCCTGGCTGGCCACGGATTCGGCCGTGCCATGGCCATCGCTGTAGCTGGCCACGGCGCGAACGTTCAAGCCGACCTGGGTTTCGGCCGGTGTCAACGTGGCGCTGCTGGCGCCGGCGATATCGGCCCAGGCCCCGCCGTTGACTGAGCTCTGCCAGCGGTAGCCGATGAGACCCAGTCCGTCGAGATCAACGATGTTGTTCGTGGCCGAAAGCACGTGCCCCTGCTGGGCGTCGCCGGTGACCAGCACGATGCCGCTGGGTGCGTCGTTGACGTTGGCGACCGCGGCGGTGGCGGCGCTGGTCACCGCCTCGGTATTGCCCTGGCCGTCGACGTAACTGCCGAGCACGCGCAGCAGCTTACCCACCTGCGCTTCGCCCGGCGTGAAGCTGGCGGCCACCGCAGCGGCGATGTCGGTCCAACTCGCTCCGTTGTTCGATGCCTGCCAGCGGTAGCTCAACGCGCCCAGGCCGTCGGCATCGGCCAGCGTGGAGGTGATGCTCAATGCCGTGCCTTGCGCGGCCACGCCGGTGATGCTGAGTGCGCCGGTCGGCGGCGTGTTGCCACCCAGCTGCAGCTGCACCAACTGGTCGGCAAAGCGCGCGCGCTCGATGCCGGTGAGCGTGTCGGTGCCGTCAGGCCCGCTGACCTGGAAGCCGCCCGCCACCGCGGTGATGGTGTAGAGCGCGCGGTTGCCACTGAAGCGCGCGGTGTCGCTGCCGCTGCCGCCGGTGAGCTGGTCGTTGCCGCCGCCGCCGTCGAAGACATCGTCGCCCGCACCGCCCAGCAGCGTGTCGGCCAGGTCGGTGCCCACGGTGTAGCGGCCGGTGGTGCTGTGGCCGAGTTGCCCGCCCAGACCGTCGCCGCCGTAGAGCCACATCAGCGCGGCGATGTCGTAGGGCCGGTAGCTGCTGTACGGCCCACCCACGGCGGTGTACGACTCCAGGGTGTAGGCGGTGTTGTCCTGCGCCGCAGGCAGCGTGACGTCGCCTTCGAAGGGGTGCTTCAGCCCCATCGCATGGCCGATTTCGTGCAGCAGGATCTGGTAGCCGGCGCTGCCCACGCCGGGGTTGCCGGTGGTGCCGGCGAATTCTGCGTTGTCGAGGTAGATCCTGGCGTCGGCGGTGTAGTTGGTGACGGTGTTGCCGCTGATGCCGTAGCTAACGTTCCAGCTGCACAGACCCGTGACGCCGGCGCTGGTGACGTTGGTGGCGCCGAAGTGCAGGTCGGCCGCGCTCTCGTCGGCGGTGGCGGTGAAGGTGATGCCGGTGATGGCCGCGAGGTCGTTCAGTGCCGCCACCGCGGCCGCCTGCTGCGCGGCATTGAAGGCGCTCACCGGGCCCGAGATCTTGCCGGCGTCGACGCTGTAGTTGCTCGACAACGCGAAGGTGTAGTACAGCGTCGTGCGTGTCGGCGCGAACCAGTTCCAGCCCGGGCCGCTGGCCAACAGCGCGTCGATGTGGTTCAGGTTGGCGAACGGTTGCGCACTGACTTGGTCGAGCGTGGCCATGGGGGCCCTCCTCACGCAGGCGGATGCTGCGATTTCATCCTACCTGCGCAGGGCAGCGCGAGATGTGTCAATTCACCCTTGCCGGTCCACGCGAATCGCCAGCACGACCGAGGTCGTGGTCTTGGTCACGCCTTTGATCTCGCCGATCTCGTCCAGCAACGCGTCGAGCCGTCGCGTCGATTCGGCGCGAAGTGTGGCCATCAGGTCGAACTCGCCGCTGACCGAACACAGCTGTTTGAGCTCGGGCAGCCGCGCCAGGTGGCGCGTGACGTCTCGCGCCGACTTGGGCTCGACGGTGATGCCGACGAAGGCCTGCACGCCCTGTTCGCTGTCGTCGTGCGCCAGCCGTGCGGTGTAGCCCACGACCACGCCTTCGCGCTCGAGCCGCGCCAGACGCGCGACCACGGTGGTGCGCGCCACGCCGAGCTTGCGCGCCAGGTTGGCGGTGCTCTCGCGGGCGTTGGCTTGCAGCTGGATGAGCAGCTTGCGGTCGAGGTCGTCACGGGCCATGCGCTGCATTATGTCTTCGTCAATCGTCATAACGACGTAACACGCATGCCTATCGACGAATTGATGCTTTCTTTCGTCATCTGCCTTGCCTAGACTGCCCGCAGTTCATTCAAGGAGAGACTGCATGCGCATTGCCCTGCTCGGTGCCGGACACATCGGCCACACCATCGCCAGCCTGCTTGCCGACAGCGGCGACTACCAGGTCACCGTGATCGACCGCAGTGCCGAGGCGCTGGCAAAACTAAGGCTGGCTAACATCCAAACGGTGTGCACCGACACCAGCGACGCCGCGGCGTTGTTCAAGGCGCTGCACGGCCAGCAGGCGGTGATCAACGCGCTGCCCTACCACCTGGCCACGCTCGCGGCGACGCAGGCGCTGGCCTCAGGCTGCCACTACTTCGACCTGACCGAAGACGTGGCCGCCACGCGTGCCATCAAGGAGATGGCCGAAGGCGCGGCTACGGCCTTCATGCCGCAATGCGGCCTGGCGCCGGGCTTCATCGGCATCGTGGCGCACCACCTGGCGCAGAGTTTCGACACGCTGCATGAAGTCAAGATGCGTGTCGGCGCGCTGCCGGCATTCCCCACCAATTCGCTGAAATACAACCTGACATGGAGCGTGGACGGCCTCATCAACGAGTACTGCCACCCTTGCGAAGCCATCCGCGACGGCCACAACATCGAGGTGCTGGCGCTGGAAGGCATGGAGCATTTCTCGCTCGACGGCACCGAGTACGAAGCCTTCAACACCAGCGGCGGCCTGGGCACTTTGTGCGAAACGCTGGCCGGCCGCGTGCGCAGCCTCGACTACAAAAGCGTGCGTTACCCCGGCCATCGCGACCTGATGAAGCTGCTGCTGGAAGAGCTGCAGCTGAAGGACGACCAGGAGACGCTGAAGGACATCATGCGGCGCTCGATTCCGAGCACGATGCAGGACGTGGTGCTGGTCTTCGTCACCGTCAGCGGCATGCGCCACGGCGCGCTGGTGCAGGAAGTTTTCGCGCGCAAGATCTTTGCCGACCGCAACGAGGCGCACCCGCTCTCGGCGATCCAGATCACCACCGCCGCGGGCATCTGCGCCGCGGTGGATCTGTTCCGCGAACGCAAGCTGCCGCAGCGCGGTTTCATCCGCCAAGAGCAGGTGGCGTTGCCCGACTTTCTGGCCAACCGCTTCGGCAGCGCCTACCAGCAGTCAAGGCAGGTCGAGAGCATCGGCTGACGGCGCCACGACCCGCGCTGCGCCACCGGCCGCCCCACGATCTGCATGCCTGCATCCACCCAGCTCGACCTGGCCGCCGGCGGCGCCGGCCAAGCCTCGGCCGAACACAAGCGCTTCCAGAAGTTGCTGGCCAACATCGAGCAGGCGCGCGCGCGTCTGGCCGACTGGCATCGGCAGCTGCCGCTGTTCGGCCAGGCGCATGAACGGACGGCGGCCCCGGCCATCGCGCGGCTGTGGGCCACGCGCCGTGCGTGCGCGTTCGAGCTGGAACAGCTGCTGATGGGTGGACGCTGGTCGAAGGCCGAGCGCGAGAGTTTGTCGGGCCTCATCGGCGCGCTGGCGCTGGCGCTGCTGGCGGCGAGTGCGCGGCATGACGACGAACTCAAGGCGCTCTTCAATCGCCACGGCGCGGTCGACGTCGACCACGTCGACCGCGCCGAGCCGCGCGCGCGCATCACACAAACCGTGGAGGCGGCGGAACCAGCCAGTTCACAACACCACCAACGCCCGCGCCGGACCGCAGCGCAAAAGCGGGCTGCGCAAGACGAGCTTCGCATCTCGCAGACCGTGCGCCAGGTCTATCGCAAGCTGGCCAGCGCCTTGCATCCCGACCGCATCAAAGACTCTGCCGCACGTGCCGTCGCCACCACGCAGATGCAGCGCGCCAACGTGGCCTACGAAGCCGGCGATTTGCTAGCGCTGCTGGAGCTGCAATTGCAGATCGAGCAGATCGACATGGCCCATGCCGCGGGCATTGCAGCGGAACAGGTACGGCACTTCAACAAGGTGCTGGCCGAGCAGCTATGCGAGATCGAAAAGGAACTCGACGAGCGCCAAATGGCCTTCTGCGCGACCTATGGTTTGCTCACCGATCAGCGGCTGGACCCGAACAAGCTCGGGCTGCTGCTCAAGGACGAGATGCGTGAGCTGGCGGCCAACCAGACCCAGCTCGACCACACGCGCCGCCTGCTGCGTGGTGACGCCGCCAGCGTCAAGCGCTGGCTCAAAGGCTGGCGCACCGAACAGCGAGCCGCCGCGTTCGACGAGCGCTTCTTCTGACCGATAATTCGCCCCTGAATTTTGCGAACGAGTGCGGGCGTTGAGGCGCCGGAGATCCCTGCATGCTCAACGTCTTCACCCTGGCCAACGGCCGCCTCTTCCAGGAAGAGATCGACGCCGCCACCGAGCTCACGCATGTGCTGCCGGTGTGGGTCGACCTGGAAGCGCCTACCGAGGAAGAAAAGAGCTGGATCACGGCGCGCTTCGGCCTGAATATTCCCAGCGACGCGGTCGACGACGACCTGGAAGAGTCAGCGCGCTTTTACGAGGAAGACAACGGCGAGCTGCACATCCGCTCTGACTTCCTCATCGACGCCGAAGACGGCCCCGACGGCCGCCCCGCGCGCAACGTGCGTGTGGCCTTCATCCTGCACCAGAACGTGCTCTTCTCAGTCCACGCCGAAGACCTGCCGGTGTTCCGCCTGCTGCGCCTGCGCGCGCGCCGCATCCCGGCCTTGATCGAAGACGCCAAGGACGTGCTGCTCAAGCTCTACGACGCCGACGCGGAATATTCGGCCGATGCGCTGGAAGGCATCTACGACCACCTCGAAGCGGTGAGTGCGCGCGTGCTGAAGGAAGACGTCAACGACAAGATGGCGGCCGAGGCGCTGGCGGCGATCGCGCGCGAGGAGGACTTGAACGGGCGCATCCGCCGCAACGTGATGGACACGCGCCGCGCTTTAAGTTTCATGATGCGCAGCCGCATGTTGAACGCCGAGCAGTTCGAAGAAGCGCGGCAGATCCTGCGCGACATCGATTCGCTCGATTCACACACCGCCTTTCTCTTCGACAAGATCAACTTCCTGATGGACGCCATCGTCGGCTTCATCAACATCAACCAGAACAAGATCATCAAGATCTTTTCTGTGGCCAGCGTGGCGCTGCTGCCGCCGACGCTCATCGCGAGCATCTACGGCATGAATTTCAAAGCCATGCCCGAGCTCGACTGGGCCTGGGGCTACCCCTATGCGCTGGGGCTGATGGCGGCTTCGGTCGCCGCACCTTTCATCTACTTCGCACGCAAGGGCTGGCTGCGCTGAGCTTGGGTGTTAGCCGGCACTGTGGGCTTCAGGCGTTCGCGCGCTGCTTCAACCAGCGCATCAGCGCGCCGATGAGCGGCAGCTTCTCGTAGAGCTCTTCGGCGGCATCCCAGTAGTCGCGGTGCATGACGACGCGGCCGTCGGGCGCAAAACGCAGATGTGTGGCGCCGCGGATGCTCTGCGGCTCGCGCAAGAAACGGCGCATGCGGTAGTGCATGTCCCAGCTGAGGAAGGCGTCGTCGCCCTGCGCCAGCGCGCTGCGGATGACGAAGCGCGGCGACTCCAGTGCGGTGAACATGTGCGCGAACACGCGCTGGATGGCGGGCACGCCGGCGACGTCGTTGAACGGGTCCTTGAAGGTCGCACCGGGCGCGTAGAGCTCGCCCAGGCGGGCCACGTCTTCGGGCCGCAGGGTTTCGAAGGCCTCGATCACGCGCTGCACGCGCGCATCGTCGTGGTTGATTTTCATGGCGAACTCACAAGCCCGTCACAAGCCCGTCACCAGCCGCACCGCGCGGAAGTACAGGCGCGGGCTGAAGTGGCGCAGCGCACCGACCCAGGCGGTGAAGCGCTTGGGGAAGTGCATCTCGAAAGCACCCGCCTGCCAGCCGCGCACGATGGCGCGGGCGGCTTCGTCGGCACTGATGATGGCCGGCATGCGGTAGTCGTTCTGCGCCGTCAACGGGGTGTCGACGTACCCCGGGCAGACGAGCGAGACGCCGATGTGGCGGTCGGTCAGGTCGAGGTACAGGCACTCGGCCAGGTTGATCAATGCTGCCTTGGTCGGCCCGTAGGCCAGTGCCTTGGGCAGCCCGCGCCAGCCCGATACGCTGCTGATGAGGCAGATGTGGCCGCTGCCTTGTTGCAGCAGGCCCGGCAAGGTGGCATCGAGCATGTGCAACGCGCCGACGTAATTCACCTGCTCGTGGCGCAGTGCGTCGTCAAGGTCGAAGCTGGTGGCGCGCATCGCCCGGAAGTAGCCGGCGCAATACACCACCATGTCGATGCGGCCGCACTCGCGCCCGATGCGTTCGGCCGCGGCGCGCATGGCCTTGCGGTCGGTGGCGTCGAGCGCGATGGCCAGGCTGCCGGGGTGGCTGCCGACGAAGTCATCCAGTGCTGCGGCATCGCGCGCCGAGACGACGACGCGCGCGCCCTTGGCATGCAGCAGCGCCGCGGTGGCGCGGCCGATGCCGCTGGACGCACCGACGAGCCACGCCACCTGGCCGTCCCAGTTCTCGATGCGCGGGTTCAAGGCCATGGCGTACTCATTTGCGCGTGAAGGACAGGGTGACTTCGCCGAGGCGAATGCCGTACTTGCTCATCACCGCTTTGTTGAGCATCACACGCTCGTCCACGAGATACATCCAGTCGTCGAACTGCACTTCAAGGGTCTTGCCGTCGAGCGGCAGCTTGAGCGTGTACTGCCAGTTCAGCGCGTTGCCGGCGGCCACGCCCACGGCGTCGCCGACGACGTCGTCGGCACGTCCGCGCCATTGGCCGCCACCCAGGTCGGTGAGGCGCCAGGTGCGGTGCTCGGTACTGCCGTCGCTGTAGGTGAAACGTTCGTCGAGCACACCGTCGTTGCCACTCCAGCTGCCTGTTAGCGCCACGTTGAAGCGGCGCACGACCTTGCCTGAACGGTCGCTGAACATGCCGTGCGCGATGAGTTCGCCATTGAAATAGCGCTTGAGGTCGAGCAGCGGCTTCTCGGCCGCGTAGTCTGCGGGTAGCGGGCCGGCGCAGCCCGCCAACATCGCGGCGCACAGGATTGCGGCCAGGAGCCAGGTTTTCTTCATGAAGTCATCCTTTTTCGCTGCGGATCCAGCGTGTGTACAAAAGCGCCGCCGCGATGAGCTTCAGCACGCAGGGCAGCAGGCAGTAGGCGACGGTCAGTGCCTGCAGCGCGCTGCCGCTGCGGCCGCCCGGGGCGTAGCCAAAGAGTTGCAACATCGGCAGCGCGATGCCCGCGGCCAGCGCCAGGTTGAGCTTGGTGGCGAAGTTCCACCAGCCGAAGTAGCCGCCCTCTAACCGGCCGCCGTGTCCCGCGCCCTGGATGACGCCGGCCAGCAGCGCGCCGGGCAGGCTCAGGTCCGCACCCAGGGCCACGCCGCTGGCGATGCAGACCGCAGCGAAGGCGGCCACGTCGCCCGTGCCGAGCCAACCCGCCCAGGCAAAACTGGCCACGGCCAGGCCCATGCCCAGCAGCCAGCTGCGCGCGATGCCTAACGCTGCAACGACGCGCACCCATAGCGGCATCGACAAGGCCCCGGCGGCGAAGTAGGCAGCCAGGAACAGTGGCTCGAAGGCTTGGGCCTGCAGCCGGTCGCGAATGAAGAAGAGCACCAGCGTTGCCGGCACCGCGCTGGCGACACCGTTGACGAGGTAGATCAGCAGCAGGCGCCTGAAAGCCGCGCTGCGCAACGGTGCGGCCAAAGGCGCGGCCGCGGTGATGGTGCGCGCCGGGCGTGGCGCAAAGCAAAGCATGCCCACGCCGGCTGCCAGCGCCAGGCAGAAGACGAGGCTGGCCACGCCCAGTCCGGCCACGGTGGGCAACACGCTGGCCACCATCACGCCGAGCAGGGCCAGGCCTTCGCGCCACGAGACGATGCGCGCACGTTGCGCTTCGCCGCCACCGAGCCGCGCGCCCCAGGCCTGGTGCAGCACGCTGAGCACGCTGTAGCTGAGGTAGGTGACGGCCAGCGTCAGCGCCGCCCAGACGAGCAGGCCGCTCGGGTCGCCCTGCACTCGACCGGGGGGGAAGAAGAGCGCACGAAAGCCGATGGCCAAGACCACCGCGGCGACGATGGCGACGCCGAGCACGCGCTGTGCCGAGTGCGCAAACCAGCGGTCGGCCCAGCTGCCGATCCACGGGTCAGCCACGGCGTCGAGCAGACGTGCACCCAGCAGCAATGCGCCCAGCACGGCCAGCGGCACGCCGAAGCTGCTGGCGTAATGGTTGGGCAGCACGACGTACAGCGGCAGCGCCACGAAAGCCAGCGGCAGGCCGAGCGCACCGTAACTCAGGCCCTGGCGCCAGCCACCGCGCCAGGCGCCCGGGCTTGGAAGGCTAACGTCCATCATGAGTTGGCCGCAGTGCCAGATGCCGCCGCACCGAGCAGGGCATTGCGCAGTGCTGGCTCCGAAGTACGCGGCGATAGCCAGATGCCGATGAAGAGGCGCGCGAAATCACCTGCAGGCAGCTCGCCATGGGGCTTGCCGTTGACGAACAGTTGCAAGGCGCCGTCGGGGCGGTAGACGCCGGTGAGGCGGTCGCCGGCGCGCACGTCGGGGAACGCGGCTTTCATAGCGACGAGCCAGCGTGCCGCCGAAGCCGCGTCGATATCGCCCTGGCGCCGCATTTCCTTCAGCGAGCGTGCGGCAATCTCATGGCCGTCCAGGGCGCGCGCATAGGTCAGCTCCAGCGCCAGCGGCACTTGCGCCCAGGTTTCGGCCGTCAGTGGCGCCGCGGTCCACAGGCGTGCGTCGTAGATCAGCAGGCCGAAGAAGCGCAGGCGCCCGCTGCCTTGCAGCCGGGCCGCGCCGAGTTCATGCTGCACCTCGGGTGGCGCGCTCAGTGCGTGCGCGCCGCCACCCACCAGCAGCAAGGACACTGCAGCCAGTGCTTTGCGCCGCGTGCAAGGCGCCAGCATGGACATCAGGCGTGCTGCAGCGTGAACTGCACGACGCTGGTATTGCCCGCCGCAAAGGCGGCCTCGCACACCGACAGGTAGTACTCCCAGGTGCGCAGGAAGCGGGTGTCGAAGCCGAGCTGGTGCACCTCGGCTTCCTGCGCCAGGAAGCGCAGGCGCCAGCGCCGCAGTGTCTCGGCGTAGTCGGCGCCGAAGGCCAGCTCATTCACCACCACCAGCCCGGCGCGAGCGGCTTCGGCGCGGAACACGGCGGGGCTGGGCAGCATGCCGCCGGGGAAGATGTACTGCTGGATGAAGTCGGTCGAGCGCGCATAACGCTCGAACAGATCGTCGCGGATGGTGATGCTCTGCACGCAGGCGCGGCCGCCGCGTGCGAGCTGGTGACGCAGCGTGGCGAAGTAGCCGGGCCAGTAGGCGCGGCCCACGGCTTCGAACATCTCGATCGAGACGATGGCGTCAAAGCCACCGGCCGGCGTGTCGCGGGTGAGGTCTCGGTAGTCCTGCAGTCGCAACTCGGCGCGCCCTGTCAGTCCGCTCGATTGCAGGCGCTGTTGTGCGTAGTCGAGCTGCTCGCTCGACAGCGTCACGCCCAGCACGTCGGCGCCGAATTCGCCCGCCGCAAGCTCGGCCACAGCGCCCCAGCCGCAGCCGATTTCCAGCAGCCGCTGCCCCGGCAAGAGCCGGCACTCACGCAGCGCTCGGCGCATCTTGGCCTGCTGCGCCTGCACCATAGGCTGCGTCGGATCACCATCGAACCAGGCGCTCGAATAGTTCATCGTCTGATCGAGCCACAGGCTGTAGAACGCATTGCCGATGTCGTAGTGCGCGTGGATGTTCTTGCGGCTGCCTTGGCGCGAGTTGCGGTTCAGCAAGTGTTTGACGCGGTACCACAGCGAGCCCAGCCGACTGCCATAGACGATGCCTTCGATCGCCGCGTGATTCGCCAGCAAGAGTTTGAGCAGGCCGATCAGGTCGGGCGTGCTCCAGAGGCCGGCGATGTAGCTTTCGGCCAGGCCGATGTCGCCGCTCTTGAGCACCGCGGCGCACACGCTCCAGTCGAGCAGCCGCATCGCCGCACGCGGCTCGCCTTCGCGCGCCTGGCCGAACTGCAGCTGCGTGCCGTCGAAGAGTTGCACGTCGAGCACACCGATCTGCAGCTTGCGCAACAGCGCGAACACGGCGCGGGCCGAGGGGGGTGCCGTGGGCGGCAGGGCGCGGGCGGTGAATGGGGTGGTGGTACTTGAAGACATGGTGAGGGGCATGGCGAAGTCAGCGGGTGATCAGTAAGCGGGGTGGCTCGGGCTTGCGTACGAAAGGCACACGCTTGAGCCACAGCCGCAGCGCGTGCCAGTGGATGCGAGCCACCACGCCGAGCGTCATCAAAGGCGTGCCGAAGAACGCGCGCAGCAGGCTCGCGCGCGTGAGGGGTTCGAGCCGGCCCGAGACGCTGGTCTGCAGCAGCGGGCCGTCGACCGTGTCGTGGTCGATGCGCGCGACGATGCGCTCGGCGCTGCGCATGAAGCGGAAGCGGTAGTGGCCAGCCACCTCGCAAAACGGCGAGACGTGGAATACCTTGTGTGCCATGAGTTCCTGGCCCCAGCGCAGCGAAGGCCCCGTGAGCAAATAACAATGCCGCTCACCAAAGGTGTTGTTCACTTCGGCGACCACGGAGGAGAGCGTGCCGTCGATGCGGTGGCAGTACCAGAAGCTCACGGGCTTGAAGACGTAGCCGAGTACACGCGGATAGGTCTGCAGCCAGATCTCGCCGGTGGCGTCGTGGATGCCCTCGGCTGCCAGCAGAGCGTCGATCCAGGCCAGCGCATCGTCGCCGCCATCACCATGGTCGCGGTCGTGGAAACTCATCAGGCCGAAGCGGTTGCGTGCCAGCGCCGTGCGGTTTGGCTGGGCCCAGCTGCGCAGCGGCAGCAGCACAAAGTAGCTGTCGTGCGCGAACGCGTGCACCGCCGGGCGCAGCCGGCGATGGCGCACCTGGCCGCGCGCGATCAGGGGTTCGTTGGCAGATCGATTCACGCCGCCACCGCCTGCGGCTGCGGCGCGGTGCCGGGCTGCTGCGCCCAGCGCGCACGCATGGCGTCGACCACCGCATGTGCCGACATCAACCCGTCTTCGTGGAAGCCGTAGCGCGTCCAGGCGCCGGCAAACCAGGCGTGGCGATGGCCTTGCAGGTCGGGCAACTGTTGTTGCGCGGTGGTGGCGGCCCGGTCGAACACCGGGTGCGCATAGCTCCACTCGCCCAGCACCGTGCGCGGGTCGGGCTCGCGCAGCGGGTTCAGCGAGACCACCACCGGCGTGGCCCAGGGCAGCGGTTGCAGGCGGTTGATGAGGTAGTGCAGGCACACACCTTGCCGCTCAGCTTCGATGTTAGCGACGCTCGCCCGCTCGCAGTTCCACGCTGCCCAGGCGAGCGACCGCCGCGGCAGCATGCGCGGGTCGTGATGCAGCAGCGCGCGGTTGGGCCGGTACTTGATGGCGCCCAGAACTGCCGCCTCGCGCCGCTCGGCGTCGGCCATCAGGGCCAGCGTCTGGTCGCTGTGGCAGGCGAAGATGACCTCGTCGAAGGCCTCGATGCCGCGGTCGGTGCTGACCATCACGCCTGGCGTGGCGCTGTTCTCGCCCTGGCGCCGCACGCTGTGCACGGGTGTGTTCAGCCGCGCGTCCGGAATGCGCCTGAGCATCGCGTTGACGTACTGCCGCGCGCCGCCGCGCACCGTGAACCAGGGTGGCCGCGCGCTCAGCTGGGCAAGGCCGTGGTTGTGAAAGAAGCGCACCAGCGTGCTCATCGGAAACCGCAGCATCTGCGCCAGCGGGCAAGACCAGATGCAGGCCAGCATCGGCAGTAGGTAGCACTCGCGGAACGCGGCGCCGAAGCGATGCTCGTCGAGGAAGGTCTGCACGTCGCCGTGCATCGCGGCGTCGGTATCGGCATCGGCATCGGCAAGCGCGAGCCGCGTGCAGAGCCGGTTGAAGCGCAGGATCTCCGCCAGCAACCACCAGAAGCCCGGCCTGAGCAGATTGCTGCGTTGGGCAAAGACGCTGTTGAGGCTGCTGCCGCTCCACTCAAGTCCATCGGCCTGCACCGAGAACGACATCTCCGAAGGCGCCGTGTGGATGCCGAGTTCGTCAAACAGCGCGACCAGGCGCGGGTAGGTGCGGTGGTTGAAGACGAGAAAGCCGGTGTCCACGCCGTGCGTGATGCCATCGAGCGTGACGTCCACCGTGTGCGTGTGGCCGCCGAAGTAGGAGCCGGCCTCGAACAGCGTGACGCGCGCGTGGCCGTGCAAGCCATAGGCGCAGGCCAGCCCCGAAATGCCTGAGCCGATGACGGCGACGCGGCGCTGCGTCATCGTCTCGCCCAACAAAAAGACCCAGTGCCTTGCGGGGCACTGGGTCGGCACATAAAGATCGCTGCGTGGCGCCCCTGAACGAACGAGGGAGGGAGGGAGGAGGAGAGGAAGCGCTCAGGGATTGCAGTCGGCAAAACCGTCAGGCCACGCAGCTGGGAAACCGTCATGTCGCGCTGCCAGGTTGATCGAGCGGCGGCGCTGCATGCAGCCGTTCTGAATCGGGCAGGCGAACAAAGTTCCCGGCCGATTCATGTCTGGTTTGCAAAGGCCCCACGAGCGACGAGGGGGTTCGTTTGAACTGTTGGGTCATCTTGTGACTGATGAGTTGCGATTTGGGCCGGATGGTCTATGATGGCCGTCGACTTGTCAAGAACGGCGTACTGATGACCTCTGCAAACGACCTGCCGGGTGCCGCCGCCGTCGAGGCAAAGCGCAACCCTAGAATGCCGCTGCACCCGAGGCGCCCACATGCTCTATCCCGAACTCTTCAAGCAACTCGAAGCTGTGCGCTGGAGCATGGAATCGGACATCCCCTGGGACCGCTTCGATGCCGCCCTGCTCAGCGACGAGCAGGCACGCACGATCAAGATGAACGCCATCACCGAATGGGCGGCGCTGCCGGCGACCGAGATGTTCCTGCGCGACAACCGTGACGACAGCGACTTCAGCGCCTTCATGAGCGTGTGGTTCTTCGAAGAGCAGAAACATTCGCTGGTGCTGATGGAGTACCTGCGGCGCTTCCGCCCCGAGCTCGTGCCGACCGAGGAAGAGCTGCACGCGGTGCGCTTCGAGTTCGACCCGGCGCCGGCGCTGGAGACGCTGATGATGCATTTCTGCGGCGAGATCCGGCTCAACCATTGGTACCGCCGCGCCGCTGAATGGCACCAAGAGCCGGTGATCAAGGCCATCTACGAAACCCTGGCGCGCGACGAGGCCCGCCACGGCGGCGCCTACCTGCGCTACATGAAGCGGGCGATGACGCGCTTCGGCGACGAGGCCCGCGCCGCCTTCGCCAAGGTGGGCGTACTGATGGCCAGCGCGCGGCGCACGGCGCAGGCGCTGCACCCCACCAACCTGCACGTCAACGTCAAGCTCTTCCCGCGCGACACCATCCAGAGCCGCCTGCCCGACCCGAAGTGGCTCGAGAGCTGGCTCGACCGCCAGATCCAGTTCGACGCGGTCTGGGAGAACAAGGTCGTCGAGCGCATCCTGCACAACCTGAGCCTGCTGCTCGAACGCAGCTTTGCCAGCGTGCAGGAGCTCAACCGCTACCGCAAGGAAGTCAGCGCCGCGCTCGCGGCGGTGCGGCCGTTGCCGACTTGAAGGTCGGCCCTGCGGCTCAGTTCGAGGCCTGTTCCGCCGCCTTGCGATCTGTCGCCACGCGTTGCGCCGATGGCCTCTCGGTGATGAGCTTGCTGTAGTCCTTCCAGGCTATGCCGGCCGCCGCCACCATGTCTTCGCCGTAGACCTTCTTCGTGGCCATGGCCACCAGCGGCAGGCTGACCCAGGCCGAACAATCGGCCAGCGTGAATTGCGCGCCGGCAACATACGGCGCAAAGCGCGCCAGGCTCTTGAAGGCCAGCAGATGTCGCGCCAGTTTTTCGCGGATGCGCGTCAGGTTGGCCTCAGACAAGCTGCCGCCGAAAAATGCCAGGCCGTAGAGCTCGCGCGCCACCAGTTCGACATGCAGGTCGACAAAGGTCGCCAGCTCGCGCACCTTGGCGGCTTCGAACGGGTCGGCCGGCAGCAGCGCGGGTTGGGGATGCAAGGCTTCGAGGTAATCAACGATGACCTGGCTCTCGCACAGCGAGCCCGACGGCGTGCGGATGTAGGGCACCTTGCACAGCGGCGAAGCGGCCCTTCCGGCTTCGTCGATGTTGCGCGGATGGGCGTAGACCTCCTCGAAGGGCAGGCCCTTTTCGAGCAAGACCAGCTTGACCTTGTTGTAGTAGTTCGAGAGGACAAATCCGTACAGCGTGATCATGGTGTCTCCGGCTCGGTGGTGGTGTGGGCGTCGTGGTGAGGCGTAGCGATGGCCGGCGGCGCTTCGGGCCCACGCGCCAGGGCCAGCAGCGTGCATACCGCCCCCCACAGTGCGCCGCTGAGGTGGGCCAGGGGTGCGACGGTGATGTCAACGCCGTTGCTTTGTTGAAGTGTTGCACCCCAGGGCGCTTCGAACGCGATCTTGGTGGCCACCCCGGCGACAAGCGCGAGGCCGATGTGGCGCCGGCGGCCAACCTCGGTGCAGGCCACAAACACGGCGACCACCGTCAGGCCGCCGTGCAGCGGGCCCGACAGTCCACCAAAGTGCGCGAGCTCGGGCCGCAGCAGAAGCGACAACTGCGCCAGCGGCCAGCTCGCCACCCAGGCGAGCGCGATCACGGCCGGCACGGCCGCCACGCGGCCGAGCGCGGCCACGAGCGCCAGCGCGGCCAGGTTGACCGCCAGGTGCCAAGGGCTCCAGTGCACCCATGCGGCCGTCCACCAGCGCCAAGGCTCACTCGCCGCAAGCGCGGGTTGCCAGTCCAGCTCTGCCGAAGGCCGCACCAGCGCGAACAGTGACCCGAGCGCCAGGCACGCACACAAGGCCAACCACAGGCGCCCGCCCGGCTTCAAGAAAACACCGCCTGCCAAAGCGCCAGCACGGCGCCTTGCTGCGCCGCGAAGTCGGCGGGGTCGAACTGCGTCGGCAACTCGTCCAGCCGCGCGCGGTGCTGTGCTCGGCGCAGATCACGATAAGCGTTGGCAGCCGCCTGGCCGACATCGGTGGGCAGCAGCCCGGCCTCCTCGGCGCGCTGCAGCAAGGCGATGTTGCCGACGTTGTCGCGCAGCCCGGGATACACCGCGGCATGGGCCAGCACCAGGTATTGCACGCAGAACTCGACATCCATCATCGCGCCGGCGCTGTGCTTCACGTCGAAGCGGCCGGCGGGCACGGGCCGCGCGGCGCGCACCTTCTCGCGCATGGCGCGCACCTCTTCGCGCAGCGCCGTGGTGTCGCGCGCGGCGCGCATCACGGCGTCGCGCGTGGCGTTGAAGGGCGCCAATAGCGCCGGCGCACCGGCCGCAAACCGCGCGCGCGTGATGGCCTGGTGCTCCCAGGTCCAGGCGGTGTTGCTGCCGCGGCCCTTCTGGTAGTTCACGAACGAGCTGAGCGAGGTCACGAGCAGGCCCGAGTTGCCGTTGGGGCGCAGCGCGGTGTCGATGTCGAACAGCTCGCCCGCAGCCGTGCGCAAGGTGAGCCAGGTGATGAGCTTGCGCACGAAGGCACCGTAAACCTCCAGCGCGCGGTCGGCATCGGGCTCGTCGCCGTCGTCGTAGACGAACACGACATCCAGGTCGCTGCCGTAACCTAGCTCTTTGCCGCCGAGCTTGCCGTAGGCGATGACGGCCAGTCCGGGCGTGTCGCGATGGCGTTGTTTGAGCAGGCTCCAGGCCCAGGTGAGCGTCGTGGCCAGCATGGTGTCGGCCAGCGCCGACAGGTCGTCGGCCACCTGCTCCACCGTGATCTCGCCTTCGACGTCGCGCACCAGCGTGCGAAAGACTTCGGCGTGGTGGGCGCGGCGCAGCGTGTCGAGCAACTGCTCTTCGTCGGCCTCGCCGCTGCGCGCCCAGGCCTGGCGCCGCGCATCGAGCTCGGCGGCGAAGGCCTCGCGGTCGAAGCGCTGGTGGCGCAGCCTCGCGTCGGCCAGCTCGTCGATCACGCCGGGGTGGCGCATCAGGTACTGCATCGGCCAGCGCGCCATACCGAGGATGCGCAGCAGCCGCTTGTGCACCTCGGGGCGTTCGACCAGCAGCGCCAGGTAACTCTCGCGGCGCAACAGCGGCTCGACCCAGTCGACGAAGCGCAGCGCGCCTTCGCGTGTGCAGCTGCCGTCCTGCATGCAGGCGGCGGTACGTTGCATCAGCTGCCCCAGGCGCAGGCGGCTTTCGGGCCGCAGCGCCGCCACGCGCGGCTGGTCGGCCCAGGGCCGCACACGCGCGGCCAGCTCGGGTGGCAGGCCGGCGAGCAACGACTCGGCATCGATAGGCAAGGACGACGTTGGCTCTGCGGCCGAGCCGCCGCAGGGTTTGCACGGGCGGCACGACGCAGCCGCGCCTGTTTGGCCCGAAGCCGCCGCGCGCCCGTCGCGCAGCAGCGCGTCGAATTCCGACGCCACCAGCTCGCGCACTTCGCCCAGCCGGTCCAGCAGCGCGCAGGTGTCGGCGCTGCAGGGCATGGCCATGCTGTGCGCGATCCACGCCAGGTCGCGGTCGTCGGTGGGCAGCAGATGCGTCTGCTGGTCGTCGAGGTACTGGATGCGGTGCTCGACACGGCGCAGGAATTCGTAGCCGCTGGCCAGCGCCTGCGCCGTGGCCGCACTCATGAAGCCGTGGCCCACCAGGCGCTGTAGCGCGCGCAACGTGGAGCGTGTGCGGATCTCCGGGAACTGGCCGCCGCGCACCACCAGCATCAGCTGCACGATGAACTCGATCTCGCGGATGCCGCCGCGCGAAAGTTTCACGTCGTTGGCACGCTCGGGCCGGCCGGCGGCGCGGCGCTGCGCTTCGTCGCGGATCTTCTGGTGCAGCTGGCGCAGGCCTTCGAACACACCGTAGTCGAGGTAGCGCCGGTAGACAAAAGGCGTGACCAGCGCGCGCAGTGCTAACGCCCGACCGCTGCTGACAGCGGCGCGCGGCGCGACGACGCGGCTCTTGAGCCAGGCGAAGCGTTCCCACTCGCGGCCCTGCGCCTGGAAATACTCCTCGAGCATGGCCAGGCTCACCACCGGCGGGCCGGAGTTGCCGTTGGGGCGCAGCGCCAGATCCATGCGGAAGACGAAGCCGTCATCGGCGCTGTCGCCGATCAAGCTTTGCAGCCGCTTGGCCACCATGGTGAAGTATTCGTGCGCCGAGGTCGGCCGCGCGCCGCTGACATCACCCGGCGTTTGACCGTCACCTTCATAGACGTAGACCAGGTCGATGTCCGACGAGACGTTGAGCTCGCGCGCGCCGAGCTTGCCCATGCCGACGATCCAGAAGTCGATGCGCTGGCCCGCGGCATCCAGCGGCGCGCCGTGGCGCGCGTCGGCGTCCGTCAGGGCCTGCTCCAGCGCCAGCTCGAGCGTGGCTTCGGCCAGCGCCGTCATCGTGTGCGTGACGGCGGCCAGCGGTGCGGCGGCTTCCACATCCAGCACCACCAGCCGCTCGACCACCAGTTGCCGCGCCACGCGCAAGGCCGCGCCGAGTTCGCGGCCCGATTGGCGCAGCCTGGCCACCAGCGCATGGATGGTGTCGGTGTCGATCTCACCCGCGGGCAGTGCCTGCAACTCGCTGCCGTAACGCCGGCGCACCCGCTGCACGAAGCGCGAGTGGTGGGCGAGGGCGCTGGGCTCAGCGAGTGGGGTTGCGGTCATGGGCCTAAGGGATGCCGTGCTAGCCTTGAATCAAACTTCAACCGAACTTCAATCCAACTACGAACAAGCAGCGCAAGCGCCGCGGATTCTGCCCGACACCCTGTGCCCGCGTGGCGCACTCAAGCAAAGGCAAGCCTGATGAAAGTTGCCGCGATCCAAATGGTCTCTACGCCCGACGTGGCGCAGAACCTGCGCCGTGCCGGCGAGCTCTTGCAAAACGCCGCCGAAGCCGGTGCCGAGCTGGCGCTGCTGCCTGAATATTTCTGCCTGATGGGACAACGCGACAGCGACAAGCTCAGCGTGGCCGAAGCACCGGGCGACGGGCCGATCCAGCAGTTCCTGAGCGGCATCGCGCACGAGCTCGGCATCTGGCTCATCGGCGGCACGCTGCCGCTGCGTACCGCCGACCCCGCGCGTGTGCTCAACGCCTGCTGCAGCTACGGCCCCGACGGCGTGGCGCTGGCGCGCTACGACAAGATGCACCTCTTCGCCTACGACAACGGGCGCGAGCGCTACGACGAAGGCCGTGTGCTGCAAGCCGGCACGCAAGCGGTGGCACTGCAGGCCGGTGCGCTGCGCGTGGGTTTGTCGGTGTGCTACGACCTGCGCTTCCC
>JANLYV010000168.1:0-7065 GCA_031365825.1 Rubrivivax sp.
GGCGCCCAAATTGCGCCAGACCCAGGCCGAATACAGCGCGGCCCGGCCCCACGCCGAACCCGGTGTGAAGCCGATGATGTCCAGCTCGAAGATGTACGTCTGCATCCGTTGCCACGCCAATTTCAAGACCGGCGACGGCAAGCCCGACCCGCGCCTGCGCGGCCTCGGCAAATGCAACAGCTGCCTGGGCGTCACGATCACGTCAACGACCTGACGTTGTCGGCGTTCGTTCAAGCGTGCGCCGCGCGCGGCGCATCAAGCTTTCCCCTATCCATGCCCCACCCTGTCTAGAAAGGTACGCCCCATGTCGACCACGCCCTCCACCCATCGCCGCGCCTTCATGATGCGAGCCGCCGCGTGTGGCGCACTGCTCGGCAGCACCCAGGTTATGGCGCAAGCCGCCAAGCTCGACGAAAAGGATGCGCAGGCCGTTGCTCTGGGCTACGTGGCAGACACCACAAAGGTCGATCAAAAGAAGTACGCAAAGCATGAAGCGGCGCAGAAGTGCAGCAACTGCGCGTTGTTCCAGGGCAAGGCCGCCGATGCCTGGGGCGGGTGCCCGTTGTTTGCGGGCAAGCAGGTGGCCGGGGCCGGCTGGTGCAGCGCCTGGGTGAAGAAGGCCTGATCAAGCGCCGCGCGCGGCACCCAGCAAAAAGGCTCCCCGCGGGGAGCCTTTTTTGTAGCCGCAGGTTGCAGGCCTGTCAGCGGAACTTGGTTTGTGCCAGGGTCTGCGTGTCGCCCGGCAGGCTGGACAAGTAAGCTGCCATGGCCTTGAGTTCGGCCAGTTTGAAGGGCTTGACTTGTGCGCCCATGATGGCGTTGGCGCGGCCGACCTGCGGGTTGCCCTCGACTTGGTAGGCCTTCAACGCGAAATACAGGTAGTCAGCGGGTTGTCCGGCAAGCTTGGGGTAGGCGCCATCGATAGGCTTGTTGAAGTTGGGGCCGTGACACGAGGCGCAAGCGCCCTTGGCTAGCAGGGCTTCGACGTTCGCAGCGGGCTTGGCATAGGGGACATCGGCCACGGCCTTGACGGTGCTCGTACCGTGCTTCTCGTAGTACGCCGCCAGGTCGGCCATGTCCTGGTCCGACAGCGAACCGGCGATGGCGCGCATCGACGGATGCTTGCGTTCGCCCTTCTTGTAGGCCGCCAATGCCGCGGCGATGTACTTGCCGTTCTGGCCCGAGATCTGGGGCACACGGTAGACCTCGGGAAAGCTCGCCTGGTAGCCAGGGATGCCATGGCAGCCGATGCACATCGCCGCCTTCTTTTCGCCGGCGACGGCATCCTGGGCTAACGCCGATGTGACGGGGGCCAGCATGGCCAGCAACAGGATCGGCAGGTTCAGGACTTTGATCATCGCGAAGTGGGGTTGGCGGGTTTGGGTGGTCGGAGCGCGGCGTCTCAGGCCGCCCTTTGGGCATGGCGGGCCGCGCAAAAGCCTGAAATTATACGGCCCCTTATACTGGTTCGAACCCCTTCAGAGTACTGCCGCACAGGCTGCGAACGCGCATGAAATTCACCGGTACCGACAGCTACATCGCCACGCAGGACCTGATGCTGGCCGTCAACGCGGCGATCACGCTCAAGCGCCCGCTGCTCATCAAAGGCGAGCCCGGCACCGGCAAGACGATGCTGGCCGAAGAAGTGGCCTCCGCACTGGGCATGCCGCTGATGCAGTGGCACATCAAGAGCACGACCAAGGCGCAGCAAGGCCTGTACGAGTACGACGCCGTGAGCCGGCTGCGCGACAGCCAGCTCTCGGACATCGACGACTCGCAGCGCGTCAAGGACATCCGCAACTACATCATCCGCGGTGTGTTGTGGCAGGCCTTCACGGCGCCGGAGCCGGTGGTGCTGCTGATCGACGAGATCGACAAGGCCGACATCGAGTTTCCGAACGATCTGCTGCGCGAAATCGACCGCATGGAGTTCTACGTCTACGAGACGCGCGAGCTCATCAAGGCCACGCACCGGCCGGTGGTGTTCATCACCTCCAACAACGAAAAGGAGCTGCCCGACGCCTTCCTGCGGCGCTGCTTCTTCCACTACATCAAGTTCCCCGATGCGCAGACGATGCAGGCCATCGTCGACGTGCACTTTCCCGGCCTGAAGAAAGAACTGCTGGGCGCGGCGATGAAGACCTTTTACGACGTGCGCAACCTGCCCGGCTTGAAGAAGAAGCCGTCGACCTCGGAGCTGCTCGACTGGCTCAAGCTGCTGGTGGCCGAGGACATCCCGATCGACGCGCTGCAAAGCAAGGACGACAAGGTATCGCTGCCGCCGCTGGTCGGCGCGCTGCTGAAGAACGAACAGGACGTGACGCTGTTCGAGAAGCTGGTGTTCATGCAAAGGCATCACCGGTGAGCTGGCCGGCACCGGTTGAATTGCGCGGCGCGCACGCGGCTCTGCTGCCGCTGGCGCCGGCGCATGAAGGCGGCCTGATCGAGGCCGCGCGCGACGGTGAGCTGTGGAAGCTCTGGTACACCGCCGTGCCCTCGCCCGAAGGCATGGCCGCCGAAATTCAGCGGCGCCAGGCCTTGCAAGCTTCCGGCTCGATGCTGCCCTTCACCGTGTTCGACGCCAGCGGCACGGTGGCCGGCATGAGCACCTACATGAACGTCGACGCGGCGAACAAGCGCGTCGAGATCGGCAGTACCTGGTACGCGCAGCGCGTGCAGCGCACGCCGCTGAACACGCAGTGCAAGTTGCTGCTGCTGGGCCACGCCTTCGAGGCGCTGGACTGCATCGCCGTCGAATTCCGCACGCACCGGCTGAACACCCAGAGCCGGCGCGCCATCGAGCGCCTGGGGGCACAGCTCGACGGCATCCTGCGCGCGCACCAGCGCAGCCCCAACGGCGCCGTGCGCGACACCGCCGTCTACAGCATCACCGCGCCCGAGTGGCCGGCGGTGAAAGCCCACCTCGAATGGCAACTCGCCAAGGCGCGTTGAACCTGAAGCATGCCCAAGAAATCGCCGATCAGCGTTGACAACCTGTGGCAGCTCGCGCGCATCGGCGCGCCCAGCATCGCACCCGATGGCGCACAGGCCGTGGCCGCGGTCTCCACCTACTCGATGGAAGAGAACAAGGCCACGAGCAACCTGTGGCTCTTCTCCACACTCGGCGGCAAGGCACGCCTGCTCACGGCTGCCGGCGACAAGGATGCATCGCCGCGCTGGAGCCCGCAGGGCGACCTCGTCGCCTTCGTCGCCAAGCGCGAGCAGCAAGGCAGCAAGGACGAGACCCAGCAGCTCTACCTCATCGCGCCCGATGGCGGCGAAGCACGGCGCGCAGCCCACGTGGCCACCGGTGTCGAGTCGTTCCGCTGGTGCCCCGATGGCCGACACCTGGTGTTCGCGTCCTGGGTCTGGCCCGAAGGCAAGAGCGGCAAAGACCAGGCACAGCGGCTGAAAGCCTTCAAGGAACGCAAGGAAAGCGGCTACGTCACCAGCGAAGCGCAATACCGCTACTGGGACCACCACGTGCCCATGGGCCGCGTGGCGCACCTGCACCTGCTCGACAGCAAGACCGGCAAAGTGCGCGACCTGTTCGAGGGCAAGGCCTTCGAGTTGACGCGCACCGAACCCGATACGCAGCAGTTCGACATCTCGCCCGATGGCCGCCGCATCGTCTTCGCTTTCGACCCGGCGGCCGAGAAGCGCATCGACAACCGTTTTGCGCTGGCCGAACTCGAGCTCAAGAGCGGCCGCTTCACGACCCTCGTGCAAGACAGCGACTGGGACTGCTCGGCCCCTCGCTACAGCCCCGACGGCGGCCGCATCGCCTTCACCGCCAGTCATCAAGGCGCGAAGCACACCATGCCCAACCAGTTGGCGCTGTGGACAAGCGCGGCCGGCGGCAGCAGCGGCAATCCTGGTGATTGGCAGGTGCTCAGCGGCGAATGGGACCACGAAGTGCAGGCGCCGCTGGTGTGGGACGACGACGGCATGGCCGTGCGCTTCACCGCGCAGAGCCTGGGCCGCCAGCACCTGTGGCGCTTCGAGCTCGCCGCGCGCCGCGCCGAAGTCGTGGTGCACGGTGGCTGGGTGCAGGCCTTCGACCAGGCCGGCGACATCATCGTGACCCTGGCGGACAGTGTGTCGCACCCGCCCTGCCTGCAGGTCCACGTGCCGGGCCAGGCGGCACAACGCATCGAGACCCTCAACGACGAGGCGTTGGCCAAGCTGGCGATGGGCCACACCGAAGAGCGCTGGTTCAAGGGCGCAAGCGCGAGCAGTGGCAAGAAGGCGCAGAGCGACGACGTGCAGATGTGGCTGACCTACCCGCCGGGCTTCGATGCGAAGAAGAGTACGCCGCTGCTGCACCTCATCCACGGCGGCCCGCACACGACTTTTGGTGACGCCTGGCACTGGCGCTGGAACGTGCAGGCCATGGCCGCGCAAGGCTACGTCGTGGCCTGCGTCAACTTCCACGGCAGCAGCAGCTTCGGCCACGCCTTCCTCGACAGCATCACGCACCGCTGGGGCGCGCTCGAACTGCTCGATGTCGAGGCCGCCACCGACGTGCTGCTGCAGGAGCCCTGGGTCGACCCGAAACGCATCTTTGCCAGTGGCGGCAGCTACGGCGGCTTCATGGTCGCGTGGATGAACGGGCACGTACCCGTTGGACGTTATGCGGCCTACATCTGCCACGCCGGTTGTTTTGACTGGACGGCGATGTTTGCCGACGACGCCTACACCTGGCACGCCAAGGAACTTGGCGCCTGGTACTGGGAAGACATGGCGCGTGTGCACAGCCAGAGCCCGCATGCCTTTGCCGGCGCGATGAAGACGCCGACGCTGGTGATCCACGGCGCGCTCGACTACCGCGTGCCCGACGCGCAAGGCCTGGCCTACTACAACACGCTCAAGGCGATGCACGTGCCGTCACGGCTGCTGTGGTTCCCGGATGAGAACCACTGGATCCTGAAACCACGCAACAGCCGCCAGTGGTACGGTGAGTTCTTCGACTGGCTGCGCGCCTATGACCCGGGCCAAAAACCCACCAAGCCGCGCAAGGCGGGCAAGGCGGGCAAGGCCATGAAGAAAAAATCAGGCGGCTGACCAGCGCATGCCCGAGCCGACGCGCGCTTCGGCCATCTCCACACGGTCACGGCCGCTGTCTTTGGCGCGGTAGAGCGCGCGGTCGAGCCGGCGCATCAGTTCCGGCGGCGACTCGGTCGGGTCGCTGGCGAGCGCGACGCCAATGCTCACCGTGATGGCCTGCGCCTGTTCGGCCGGCCCGCAGCGCAACTCGCGCACACGCTCGCGAAAGCGCTGCGCAGCGCCAGCGGCGCCAGCTTCGTCGGAATGCGGCAGCAGCACGCAGAACTCTTCGCCACCCATGCGGCCGATGCGGTCGACATCACGCAGCCCGATGGACAAGGTCGTGGCCACGCGCGTCAAGACCTCGTCGCCGACGCCGTGGCCGAAGCGGTCGTTGACACGCTTGAAGTGGTCGATGTCGATCGACAGCACGGCGAACGGTGTGCCGTAGCGCCGCAATCTTTCGCCCTCGAGCTTCAATTGCTCTTCGAAGCCACGACGGTTCAGCACATTGGTGAGCGTGTCGTGATCGGACATGTGACGCAACTGGCGCACCAGGCGCAGCACCACCATCGCCGCCAGCGCGCTGTGCAGCAGCAGCATCGACACCATCATCGTGATGCCGAAGCCGACGTTGAAGCCGCCCGCTTGTTCGATCGGACTGCCGACATCGGCGGCCACGGGCGCGAGCATGCCGCGCAAGCCAAAGGCGCCGCCGATCAGCCACAGCGGCAACGCGAACACGAAGGCCGCGCGTTTGCCGAACTCGAAGCGCAGGCGCGACCAGGTCTCGGTCGCCGCGCCCAACAGCGGACCCGCCATCGCCAGCGAGGTGATGAACACGGTCCAATGCGGCGCCAGGGGCAAGGTCAGGGCGAGCGCGAGCAAGGCCGTGGCCACGCCGAACAGCACGACTTGCTCGCGATCGGTGGTGGGCATCCTGCAGAACACCTGCACGCCGCGTCGCACCAGGAGCATCGCCGCCACGCCGGCAGCGTTCGCCAACCAGAACCCCAGCCAGGGGCTTACGCTGTCGCGCGCCGCAACACCGGCCAGACATAGCGTCATCGCCGCCGCGGCCAGGCCCCAATGCCAGGCGCTGCGGCGCGCCAGGCCGGCGCATGCCGCGGCCAGCCAGACCAGGCCGAGGAAACCTTCCTGAAGGATGACGACGGTCAGCAGCAGGCCAGCGTTGCTCATGGCGACAGGGTTCCCGCGCAGTTGCGCGCCACAATAGGGGTACATCGGACGCTGGCCCATGTTGATCAACTTCTTTTACACGCTGCGCGCTGCCAAACTGCCGGTCTCCGTGAAGGAGTACCTGACGCTTCTCGAAGCCCTGCGCGAGGGCGTGATCGGCACGTCGGTCGACGACTTTTATTTCCTCTCGCGCACCACGCTGGTCAAGGACGAAGCCCACTACGACAAGTTCGACCGCGCCTTTTCGGCCTACTTCAAAGGCGTGGAACTACTCACCGACTTCACGCAGGACGTGCCGCTGGAGTGGCTGCGCAAGACGCTCGAACTCGAGCTCAGCCCGGAAGAAAAAGCAGCCATCGAGAAGATGGGCTGGGATGAACTGATGGAAACGCTTCAGCGCCGTTTCGAGGAACAGAAAGAACGCCATGAAGGCGGCAACCGCATGATCGGCACCGGCGGCACCAGCCCCTTCGGCGCCTTCGGGTTCAACCCGCAAGGTGTGCGCATCGGCCAGGACAAAGGCCGCAACAAGAGCGCGGTGAAAGTCTGGGACCAGCGCGCCTACAAAGACTACGACGACACGAAGGAGCTCGGCACGCGCAACATCAAGGTGGCACTGCGCCGCCTGCGCCGCTTCGCACGCGAAGGCGCCGAAGACGAGCTCGACCTCGACGACACCATCCACCGCACCGCGGCCAACGCCGGTTTGCTCGACATCAAGATGGTGCCCGAGCGCCACAACAAGGTGAAGGTGCTGCTGCTGATGGACGTGGGCGGCACGATGGACGAACACATCCACCGCGTCGAGGAACTTTTCTC
>JANLYV010000184.1:0-3847 GCA_031365825.1 Rubrivivax sp.
GCCAGCTCGAATCGGGCCGCGTGGGTGTTCAAAGCCCGCCCCAGGGCCGGCCGTCGGCGCAGGCGCGCTTCGACGCGCGGTACCACATCAGCGAACTCGAAGGCCTGCCCGCACCCGTGCAACGCTACTTCCACGCCGTGCTTACCGACGGGCAGCCGATCATTGCCGCGGCCACCATCGAGATGGCCGGCACGATCAACATGTCGGCAAGCGCTGAGCAGTGGAAGCCGTTCACATCGCATCAGCGGGCCGTCACCTCGGTTACCGGTTCACGGCCAGGCTTCTTGTGGGATGCCCGAGTGGACATGCTCCCCGGTATTCCCGCTCGCGTGCAAGACAGCTACATCGCAGGCCAGGGCCAATTGATTGCCAAGCTGCTGGGTCTGTTCACGGTCGCCGAGGCGCACGGCGGCGGCGAGCTGGCCCGCGGCGAATTCATGCGCTACTTTGCCGAAGCGGCGTGGTACCCCACCGCGCTGTTGCCCAGCCAGGGCGTGCGCTGGCAGGAAGTCGATGACGCCTCGGCCAACGCCACCATCGTGGATGGCCCGATCACCTTGACCTTGCTGTTCAGGTTCAACGAGGCCGGCTTGATCGCCTCGGTGCGCGCCGAGTCGCGCGGCGCTGGCGTGGGCAAGGACATGGTCGTGCTGCCCTGGGACTGCGGCTTGTCCGACTACCAGCGGCAAGGCGGCATGCTGCTTCCGATGACGGGCGAGGCCGCCTGGATGCGGCCTGACGGGCGAAAGGCGTACTTCGTTGGGCACGTCAAGACGCTGAGCTACGAGTTCTTGCCGTGAGGCTCGCAATGCGTCGCGCCGGCTGGCCCTTGCTGGCCCTGGCACTTGTCGGCGCGGCCGTCGTCACATGGCTTTTCAGCCGCGACATTCAGCGCGCCCGCGACCATGCCGCGCAGGGCAGCGTGCTGATCGCAACGCGCTGCGGCCCGATCGAGTACCAGGAGGCCGGAACGGGCGTTCCCTTGTTGGCCGTTCATGGCAGCGGCGGCGGGCACGACCAGGGCATGGCCTTCGCAGGCGCTCTGGCCACACAAGGCATCCGCGTGATCGCGATGTCGCGCTTCGGCTACCTCCGCACGCCAATGCCGGCCGATGCGTCAGCGGCTGCGCAAGCCGATGCGCATGTGTGCTTGCTCGACGCGCTCGGCATCCGCCAGGCCGCCATCGTGGGCGGGTCTGCCGGTGCACCGTCTGCGCTGCAGATGGCCATTCGACACCCCGACCGCACCAGCGCACTGGTGCTGCTGGTACCGCTGGCCTACAAGCCCCCGACGCAGGCCGACTCGGCGCCACCGATGCCAGCGTGGGTCGAGCGCACGATGATGCGGTTGATCGGCTCCGACTTCCTGTTCTGGGCCGCGCTTCAAATCGCGCGCGATCAGGTCATCAAGGTCGTGCTGGCCACGCCACCCGGGTTGTTGGCCACCGCCAGCCCGCAGGAGCGGGCGCGCGTGAACACGATGCTCGACCACATCCTGCCGGTGTCCGCCCGGGCCGCAGGTTTGATCAGCGACACGGCGGCGAGCAAACGGCTGACGCCATCACCACTGCCGTCCATCCATCTGCCGACGCTGGTGATCAGCGCCCGCGACGACCGCTACGGCACCTATGCCAGCGCGCAGTACACCGCCGGCCTGATTGCCGGTGCCAGGTTCATCGGCTTCGATGAAGGCGGGCACACCTGGGTCGGGCACGACGACGAAGTGATGGCAGAGATCGTCAAGCTGATCGACCCCGCCGTTCCGCCATGAACTTCAGGGGCTGGCTGTGTCGCCATCCGTTGCTTGTTTCCGGTGCTGCGGTCTATGGCAGGACCTCATCACCAGGCCCGACGCGGGCGTGGCGCGCCAGAATTTTTCTGAGCGCCGCCGCAGCCGCTGTGGCCCAGGGCTTGATATCGCCGGGCGGCGCTTCGCTCAAGGCGCCCACCGCCAGTTCAAGATCTCCGGCATATCGTCGCCATGCTCGCCGATGTAGACCTTGTGGCGTTGCATGGTCGCGTCGAAGCGCGCGGTTTCGGCTTCGACCTGCCCAGCCAGTCTCGGGATACGACGGATCGCGTCCAGCGCCAATTGATAGCGATCGACATTGTTCAGCACCACCATGTCGAACGGCGTCGTCGTCGTGCCCTCTTCCTTGTAGCCGCGCACGTGAAAGTTATCGTGATTGCGCCGCCGGTAAGTCAGCTTGTGAATGATCGCGGGGTAACCGTGGAACGCGAAGATCACCGGCTTGTCTTGCGTGAACAGGGCATCGAACTCGTGGTCTGCCAGGCCGTGCGGATGTTCAGACGGCGGCTGCAACACCATCAGATCGACGACGTTGACGAAGCGGATGCGGATGCCCGGCACATAGCTGTGCAGCAGCGTCACGGCCGCCAGTGCCTCCAGCGTCGGCACGTCGCCAGCGCAGGCCATCACGACGTCGGGATCCCATGCTTCGTTGCTCGCCCACTCCCAGATGCCCGCGCCGACGCTGCAGTGGCGCACGGCCGCATCCATGTCCAGCCACTGCGGCGCAGGCTGCTTGCCGGCGATGATCAGGTTGACGTAGTTGCGGCTGCGCAAGCAGTGGTCGGCCACCGACAGCAAGGTGTTGGCGTCGGGCGGCAGGTAGATGCGCACCACATCGGCTTTCTTGCTGGCCACGTGGTCGATGAAGCCGGGGTCCTGGTGCGAGAAGCCGTTGTGGTCTTGGCGCCAGACGTGCGAGGTGAGCAGGTAATTCAGCGACGCGATGGGCTTGCGCCACGGAATGCCGTTGCACACCTTCAGCCACTTGGCGTGCTGGTTGAACATCGAGTCGATGATGTGGATGAAGGCCTCGTAGCACGAGAACAAGCCGTGGCGCCCGGTCAGCAGGTAACCCTCGAGCCAGCCTTCGCACAGGTGTTCGCTCAGCACTTCCATCACCCGGCCGTTGGCGCTGAGGTGGTTGTCACGCTCGTCCTGCACACCGTCAAGCCACACCTTGCCGGACACCTCGAACACCGCGTCCAGCCGGTTCGACGCGGTTTCATCCGGGCCGAAGAGTCGGAAGTTCGCCGTTTTCAGGTTGTGCCGCATCACATCGCGTACAAACTTGCCGAGGACACGCGTGGCTTCGGCTTCCACTGCGCCGGGCTCGGGCACCGCAACGGCATAGACGCGGAAGGAAGGCATGGCCAACGGCTTCAACAACGCACCCCCATTGGCATGCGGGTTGCAGCCCATTCGGCGGTGGCCGGTCGGTGCCAATGCGGCCAGCTCGTCGAGGAACCGACCGTCTTCGTCGAAGAGTTCCTCCGGCCGGTAACTCTTGAGCCAGCTTTCGAGCTGCTCGACATGCCCGGAGGTCTTGAACTCGGCAATCGGCACCTGATGCGAGCGCCAATTGCCTTCAACGGGTTTGCCGTCGACGCGCTTCGGCCCGGTCCAGCCCTTGGGGGTGCGCAGAACGATCATCGGCCAGCGCGGCCGTGTCGGCGACTGCCCGGGGGCTAACGTTCGCGCCTGCTGTTGAAACTGGCGTATTTGCGCCAGCGCCGCATCGAGTGCGCCGGCCAGCGCCTGGTGCACGAGCGCGGGGTCGTCGCCCTCGACGAAACAGGGCTCGTGGCCATAGCCGTGCATCAGGTCGGTCAGCTCCTGGCGGCTGATGCGTGCCAGCAGCGTCGGGTTGGCGATCTTGTAGCCGTTCAGATGCAGGATCGGCAGCACCGCGCCGTCGCGCGCGGGGTTCAGGAATTTGTTGGAATGCCAGCTCGCCGCCAGCGCACCGGTCTCGGCCTCGCCGTCCCCGACGACGCAGGCGACGATGAGGTCGGGGTTGTCGAAGGCTGCGCCATA
>JANLYV010000526.1:0-11421 GCA_031365825.1 Rubrivivax sp.
GCCCGGCCTTTTCGACCTTTGCCCACGAAGCGCCGCCACGGCGCAGGCCGACCGCGACCTTGACCCCGCTGTCATTCAGGTTCTGCGCATGGGCATGGCCCTGCGAGCCGTAACCGATGATGGCGACTTGCTTGCCCTTGATCAGGCTGAGGTCGGCGTCTTTGTCGTAATAAACCTTCATGTCAATCTCTCCAGTGAATGATCAAACGCGCAGGATGCGCTCGCCGCGCCCGATGCCGCTGGCACCGGTACGCACGGTTTCCAGAATCGCTGCCCGGTCGATGGCAACGAGAAATGCATCGAGCTTGGCCGAGTCGCCAGTGAGCTCGATGGTGTAGGTCTTTTCGGTCACGTCGATGATGCGACCACGGAAGATGTCGACCATGCGCTTCATCTCTTCGCGCTCTTTGCCAACGGCCCGCACCTTCACCAGCATCAGCTCGCGCTCGGTGTAGCTGCCTTCGGTGAGGTCGACCACCTTCACGACTTCGATCAGCCGGTTCAGGTGCTTGGTGATCTGTTCGATGACTTCGTCGGATCCGGTGGTGACGATGGTCATGCGCGACAGCGACGGGTCTTCCGTAGGCGCGACGGTCAGGCTTTCGATGTTGTAGCCACGCGCTGAAAAAAGTGCCACCACGCGCGAGAGTGCACCGGGCTCGTTTTCGAGCAGCACGGCAATGATGTGTTTCATGTCGGTCCGTTTCAGCGCGCTCTTGGAGCCGGTAGCGGGTGAGCCGCCGGCCTGTGGCATGCCATGCAAAGTGAATCGTCGCAGTCAGAGTAGGCGTGCCGTTAGGCGGTGTGGCGGCCAGGGTGCGGTAGCGCCCTGGTGCGCGCACCACGTCGAGACACTACAGGTCCTCTGACCCTAGCAGCATCTCCGTGATGCCCTTGCCGGCCTGCACCATCGGCCAGACGTTTTCAGTGGGGTCGGTGCGCACGTCGAGGAAGACGGTGCGGTCCTTCAGTCGAATCGCTTCGCGCAAGGCCGGCTCCACGTCGGACGGCCGCTCGACGAGCAGGCCGACATGGCCGTAGGCCTCGGCGAGCTTGACGAAGTCAGGCAGCGCGTCCATGTAGCTGTGCGAGTAGCGGCCGCCGTAGTCAATCTGCTGCCACTGGCGCACCATGCCAAGGTAGCGGTTGTTCAAGGACACGATCTTCACCGGCGTCTTGTATTGCAGGCAGGTCGACAGCTCCTGGATGCACATCTGGATCGAACCTTCGCCCGTGATGCAGAACACATCAGAGTCGGGCTTGGCCAGCTTGATGCCCATGGCATAGGGCAGGCCCACACCCATGGTGCCCAGACCGCCGGAATTGATCCAGCGCCGCGGTTCCTCGAAGCGATAGAACTGCGCCGCCCACATCTGGTGCTGGCCGACATCAGAGGTGATGTAGGTGTCGCGGTCACGCGTGAGCTGCCACAGCGTGTCGACCACGTATTGCGGCTTGATGACTTCGCTGCTATTTTTGTAGGCCAGGCAATCGCGTTTACGCCACTCGTTGATCTGGCTCCACCAGCCTGAAAGCGCCGCAGAGTCGGGCCGGACGGCCGCTTCTTTCAGCTGTGTGATCAACTCTTCCAACACTTCCTTGACGTCGCCGACGATGGGAATATCGACCTTCACCCGTTTCGAGATCGACGACGGATCAATGTCGACATGGATGATCTTGCGTTCGACGGATGCGAAGTGCTTGGGGTTGCCAATGACGCGGTCGTCGAAGCGCGCGCCTACCGCCAGCAGCACGTCGCAGTTCTGCATCGTCATGTTGGCTTCGTAGGTGCCATGCATGCCGAGCATGCCCAGGAAGTGTGGGTCGCTTGCGGCGATCGCGCCCAGACCCATCAAAGTGTTGGTGCAGGGGAAGCCGAGCATGTCGGCCAAGGTTCGCAGTTCCTTGGAAGCGTTGCCCAGGATGACGCCGCCGCCGGTGTAGATGTAGGGGCGCTTGGCCGCTAGCAGCAGTTGCACGGCCTTGCGGATCTGGCCGCCATGGCCTTTGCGCACGGGGTTGTAGGAGCGCATCTCCACCTTGTCGGGGTAGAGAAACGGCGCCGTCTTCTGGGACACGTCCTTGGGGATATCCACCACCACCGGGCCGGGCCGGCCGGTGCGCGCGATGTGGAACGCCTTCTTTAGCGTCAATGCCAGGTCGCGTACGTCCTTGACGAGGAAGTTGTGCTTGACGATGGGGCGCGTGATGCCCACGGTGTCGCACTCTTGAAAGGCGTCGAGGCCAATCGCCGGCGTCGGCACCTGTCCCGTGATGATGACCATCGGGATCGAGTCCATGTACGCGGTGGCGATCCCGGTGACGGCATTCGTCACACCGGGACCAGAGGTCACCAGCGCGACGCCAACTTCACCCGTGGCGCGCGCGTAGCCGTCGGCAGCATGCACGGCGGCCTGCTCGTGGCGTACGAGCACATGCTCGATGGTGTCTTGCTTGTACAGCGCGTCGTAGATGTACAGCACGGCGCCGCCCGGGTAGCCCCAAAGGTAGCGAACACCTTCGGCCTGCAGGCAGCGAACAAGGATTTCCGAGCCGTTGGGCTCTGCGTGGTGCGTTTGTGGCTGCGCCGATGCGGCGCGCTTGACTTCCGCGGCAGACATGTCCATTTCGAACCTTTGTGAATTTCTCTAACGAAAAACCATCGGTGCACCTCTCCGCATCCTCGTGAGACGGGTGTGGTGCCTGCGCGGTCAACAGTTCACCGCCCCGGTCGGGCGGCCGACATGAGACCAAATTTGCGTTGTGCGAAGCAGCATTATGCCAGCCTGAAGCGATGCGCGGCGCCACGGGCGGCCGCCCATAAGTGCGATGACATAATCTCCCGCGTCCCTCATTGGCGTTTCACGCCGGACCCGCGTTGGCCTCAGACAAAGAACTATCTGACTTCCTGAAGAGTGTCGAAAAGCGCGCCTTCAAGCGCGCGCTTTACGCGGTGCGCGATGAGGATGCTGCGCTGGACATCGTGCAGGACAGCATGATCCGGCTGGCTGAACACTACGTCAGCCGCCCTGCTGCCGAGTTGCCGCTGCTGTTCCAGCGCATCCTGTCCAACGCCACGATGGACTGGTTTCGGCGCCAGAAGGTGCGAAATGCCGTCATGCAGAACATGTCGGACTTCGAGCCCGCGGGCGACGACGGCGACTTCGACCTGCTCGAGACGCTGCAAGCCATGGATGGCTCCGCCGGGGCCGAAAGTGCGGCAGACTTGGTGTCGCGCTCTCAGACGCTGCTGCTCATCGAGAGTGCGGTGGCCGACCTGCCTGGGCGTCAACGGGAAGCCTTTCTGCTGCGTTACCTTGAAGAATTCGATGTGGCTGAAACCGCAGCCGTGATGGGTTGCTCGGAGGGGAGTGTGAAGACACATTGCTCCCGAGCTGTTCACGCGCTGGCCAAGGCCCTTCGAGCCAAAGGACTCAGGCCGTGACCGCACAAATGAACATCGTGGAGTTGGACGCGCTGCAGTCGCGCTTTGCCGCGCGTGCGGCTGATGCACTCAAGGTACAGGCTGCCGCCTTGCCGCACGACCTCGGCGAACGCCTTCGGATTGCACGCAACCAAGCGCTGGCGCATGCCCGACAGCAGCAACCGCAAGTCGCAACGAGCCCGTCGATCATGTCGCGCACGCAAGGCGGCGCCGTGGTGCTCGGGGTGCCTTCGCCATGGTGGCTCAAGCTCGCCTCGGGCTTCCCGCTGGTGGTGTTGTTGGTGGGCCTGGCCGTCATCGTGCAGTGGAACAACCACGAGCAGGTGCTCGCTGCCGCCGAAATCGACACCATGTTGTTGGCCGACGAGTTGCCGCCTAAGGCTTACGCCGACCCTGGTTTCGCCGAGTTCCTGAAGACACCGCAGCCGTGAGCAAATGGTTCCGCTCGGCCACTTCGCCTGACGCTCGACGTGTCGCGCTCGCAGCGGTGGCCAGCGCGTCTGTTTTTGGCGCGCTGTGGATGGCGGCGAACACGGCAAGTGCCCAACCGACGGCAGCAACGCCGCCTGTAGCAACGATGGCCAAATCCGCAGGCCCGGCTTGGGCCGCATTGACCGGCGAGCAAAGGCTCGCACTTGCACCCTTGCAACGCGATTGGGCCGGCCTCGACGGCAACAGCAAGGCGAAGTGGCTCGAAGTAGCGTCGCGATTTCCGTCCATGCCGCTTTCAGAACGCGAACGCGTGCGGCAACGCATGGCCGATTGGTCGCACTTGACGCCGACCGAACGCGGCCAGGCCCGGTTGCAATTCCAAGAAGCGCGTCAACTCAGCCCGGGCGATCGCCAGGCGCGCTGGGACGAGTACAGCTCATTGCCTGATGAGGCGCGTCGCGAGCTTGCCAAGCGTGCAAAACCCGTGACACAGGCAGCAGCAGCACCTCCGCAGGGAGGGCAGACCGGCGCGGGGAAGCCAACCGCCATCACCAGGGCCGATGGTGCCAAGCTTGCTCCTCTAGCGGAGAAGCGCAATATGGTTCGTAGCGGCGACGGTGGTGCGGCCAAGTCGGTGTCGCCAACGGTCGTGCAGGCCCGGCCCGGCGCCACCACGGTGCTGGTCACGCGTGCTGCGCCGCCGCCCAATCACCAGCAACCGGGCTTGCCGAAGATCGCGGCCACCGAAGGCTTCGTCAATCCGGCGACCCTGCTGCCCAAACGCGGCGCACAAGGCGCCGCAGTGCGGACCGCAGCCGCTGCGTCAGACCCAGCTGCGAGCCCGTGACGGCCGCGGCGGTGGCGCGGAGCAAGCCGCAAGCGGCAGGCGCACCCAAGCTGCGGCGACGACTGGCGTGTTTTGTTTACGAGGGCGTGCTTTTGTTTGGCGTGGTCGCGACGGCCGGCTTCGCCTATGCGCTCGTGACACAGCAGCGTCATGCGTTGGTCGGCACCCGGGGCTTACAGGCCTGGCTGTTCATCATCATCGGCGCCTACTTCGTATGGTTCTGGTCGCAGCACGGGCAAACATTGGCCATGCGCACGTGGCATATCCGTGTCGTGACACGCCGAGGTTCGACGCTGACGCCTGGCCGTGCGCTGATGCGCTACCTGCTGAGCTGGGTCTGGTTCCTGCCGGCGCTGCTGACCTCGCACCTGGCCGGACTCAACGCTGCCGGGCCGGTGACCTTCGTCTTGGGCGCGGGCGTCCTGGGCTATGCGGCGCTGACGTGGCTGCATCCGTCGCGGCAGTACTGGCACGACATCGTCTGCGGTACCCGCTTGGTCGAGGCACGCACTGACGACGGCTCCCGGTCCTGAACGCTGCGGCAGAATGGCCGCATGAGCGAGACCTATGAGCAATCCATATAAGGGGCGACAAGGCCTGGATCGGCTGGCGCACGCCACGCGGCACTCGATCGATGGGCTCGCAACCGCCTACCGCGAAGAGAGCGCATTCCGCCAGGAGTTCTGGTTGATCGTGGTGCTGGCACCGGCTGGCATCTGGCTCGGCCGCAACTGGGTCGAACGCTCGCTATTGTTGGGGTCGCTGGCGCTGGTGCTGATCGTGGAACTGCTCAACTCGGGCATTGAAGCCACTGTCGATCGCATCTCCCACGAGCAACACGACATGTCAAAAAAAGCGAAGGACCTCGCATCTGCCGCAGTGATGGTGTCGCTGCTGCTCTGCGGTGGCGTCTGGCTTTCATCCGTTTGGGCACGCTTGGCATGATTCAGCACGAGGCAACGATCTGCGTCTATTGCGGCTCGCGCCATGGCGCGCAACCGGCCTACACCACGCTGGCGCGCAATCTGGGCAAGGCCATCGGCGAGCGCGGCTGGCAACTCGTCTACGGTGGCGGCAACGTCGGGCTGATGGGCGAGGTTGCCGACGCGGTCATCGCAGCAGGTGGCCGCGCGGTGGGCGTGATTCCCGAGTCACTGATGCGCCGTGAAGTCGGCCATCAAGGTCTGCACGAATTGCATGTGGTGCCGGACATGCATGTGCGCAAACAGATGATGGCAGAGCGCGCCGACGCTTTCATCGCCCTGCCTGGTGGCATCGGCACGCTGGAGGAGCTCTACGAAGTCTGGACCTGGCGCCAGCTGGGCTACCACCAAAAGCCCATCGCGCTGCTGAATGTGGCTGGCTATTTCGACGCGCTGTTGCAGTTCATGCGCACTACGGTGACTGAGGGCTTTCTGTCGCAGCAGCAGTTCGACACGCTGCAGGTGGATGACGACCCATCGCGCCTGCTAGAGCGCCTTGCGCCGAGCCTGCGCCCGCGTGGCGGCGAGGACTACAGCAAGGTTTGAATCGGACTGTCAGCGATCAGACCGCGGCTTCGTCTGTCTCGCCGGTGCGGATACGCACCACCTGCTCGACCGAGGTCACGAAGATCTTGCCGTCGCCGATCTTGCCGGTCTTTGCGGCCTTCACGATGGCCTCGATACAGCGCTCGACGTCGGCGTCCTTGATCACCAGCTCGATCTTCACCTTCGGCAGGAAGTCGACCACGTACTCGGCACCGCGATAGAGCTCCGTGTGACCCTTCTGACGGCCGAAGCCTTTAACCTCGGTGACGGTCAAGCCCGAGACGCCAACGTCGCCCAGCGCCTCACGGACTTCTTCGAGCTTGAAGGGCTTGATGATGGCGGTGATCTGCTTCATGACAACTCCGGAAAGGCTGGGGATGGTGCCGACGGCTGCAGCGATTTAAGCACGGAACTTCGAGGTGATGGGGTAGCGCCAGTCGCGTCCGAAAGCGCGGTGCGTGATGCGTATGCCCACTGGCGCCTGACGCCGCTTGTACTCGTTGAGCTTGATCAATCGCGTCACGCGCTCGACGTCGGCACGGGCAAAGCCTGCGTCGACGATGTCCTCGATGCTCTGGTCGTCCTCCATGTAGCGCGCGAGGATGCCGTCGAGTACGTCATAGGCAGGCAGGCTATCCTGGTCGGTCTGGCCCGGCCGCAGCTCCGCCGACGGCGCGCGCGTGATGATGCGTTCGGGAATCATTGCGCCCACGTACCCATCGGCCCGCTTGAAGCCCTGTTGGTTGCGCCAATGAGCCAGGCGGTAGACGAGGGTCTTGGCCACGTCCTTGATCACCGCGAAGCCTCCGGCCATGTCGCCGTACAACGTGCAATAGCCGGTGGCCATTTCGCTCTTGTTGCCGGTGGTCAGCACAATCGAACCGCTCTTGTTCGACAGCGCCATCAAGAGCGTGCCGCGAATGCGCGCCTGCAGGTTCTCTTCGGTCGTGTCTTCGGCCAATCCGGCGAACTGCTCGGCCAGCGACGCGCGAAAAGCATCGAACATCGGCGCGATGGCGATCTCGTCGTAGCGCACGCCAAGCCAGGTCGCCATCTCGCGCGCGTCGATCCAGGAAATGTCGGCCGTGTAGGGCGAGGGCATCATCACCGTGCGCACACGCTCGGCACCCAGCGCGTCGACCGCGATCGCCAGGACCAAGGCCGAGTCGATGCCGCCCGACAAACCGATGATGGCGCCGGGAAAGCCGTTCTTGCCGACGTAGTCGCGCACCCCGGTGACCAGCGCAGCCCAGGCTTGCGCCTCGGACGAAGGCATCAGCAGCACGTCGCCACGCGGCTTGGTGCCCGAGGCAAATTCAACCTGCACCACGGCCGATTCGAAGCTGGGCCCGCGCGCTACGACTTCGCCTTGTGCGTCCACCGCGAACGACGCGCCATCGAACACCACTTCGTCCTGCCCGCCCACCAGGTGCGCATAACAAAGCGGCACACCCGTCGCGCGTGCGCGCTGCGCCATGCGTGCCTCGCGCTCTTCGGCCGTCTCCAGATGGAACGGGGATGCATTCAGCACGAGCACTACTTGAGCGCCAGCCGCGCAAGCCAGGCGTGCAGGCTCTTCGAACCACGCGTCCTCGCAAATGATCACACCGAAGCGCCGGCCAGCGCTCTCGAACACGAGTGGGCCGGCGCCGATGTCGCGACCCGAGGCGAAGTAGCGGCGCTCGTCGAACACCTGGTAGTTCGGCAACTCACGTTTGCAGTAGGTGGCGACTACGCGGCCGTCCGAAAGCAGCGACGCTGCGTTAAAGCGCCGTGCCACGTCGATGGAGCGCGACCTGATATCGCGCGGCTCGTCGAACTGGTGCGGGTGGCCCACCAACAACTGCATGCCGGGACAGTCCACCAACGATGCCGCTAGGGCCTGCAACTGCTCGGCACAGGCCAGCATGAAGGCGGGACGCAGCAGCAGGTCTTCGGGAGGGTAGCCGCACAAGGCCAGCTCGGGCGCGACGACGACGCTGGCACCTTCGCCATGCGCTTGGCGAGCCATGGCGGCTATGCGCCTTGCGTTACCGTCGAGGTCGCCAACCGTCGCATTGAACTGCAAGAGCGCGACTTTCACGTGGCAAAACCCGCTCGGAAAGAGATCGACATCACAGCGATGGATTATCACCTCGAGGTTCACACCGACCCGCATCAGATCGATGCGGCGGCATGGAACCGGTTGCTGTCGGTGCAGCCCTCACCCATCCCCTTCATGCGTCATGAATACCTGGGTGCCTTGCACGACTCGGGCAGCGCCGTGCCCGCGTCCGGATGGGCTCCGCAGTTCATCACCCTGCACGCCAAGGGACAACTCGTTGCCGGCTGCGCGCTCTATGCGAAGAGCCATTCTTATGGCGAGTACGTCTTCGATTGGGCCTGGGCCGACGCCTACCGCCGGCATGGCGTGCGCTACTACCCCAAGCTGCTCGGCGCCGTGCCCTTCACGCCCGTGCCCGGCACGCGACTGCTGGCGTTTGACGCCGCAGCACGCCAGCAACTGGCCCACGCCGTTCGAACGTTAGCCGAGTCCGGCCGCATGTCGTCGGCGCATGTGCTTTTTCTCGACGAGGCCGATCGGAAAGCGTTCACCGCGGCTGGCTGGATGCTGCGCGACGGCGTGCAGTTCCACTGGACGCAGGACCGCGAACAACCGACGCAAGACTTCAGCGCGCTGCTGTCACGCCTGCAGCGCGAGAAGCGTAAGAAGATCCAGCAAGAACGGCGCCGCGTGGCCGAGGCTGGCGTCACCTTCGTCGTGGCCGAAGGTGCGGCGATCACCACAACGCAGTGGAATTTCTTCTACCGCTGCTACACCCTGACCTACGAAGCCCATCACTCGACGCCCGACCTGACGCGCGACTTCTTCGCACGTATGGCGCAACAGATGCCGCAGCATTGGTTGATGTTCACCGCCATGCATGAACACGAGCCCATTGCCACGTCGCTGGTAACGATCGACCGCGACTTGGGCGCCGCATGGGGCCGCTACTGGGGCAGCACGATGCATGTGCCTTGCCTGCACTTCGAGGCCTGCTACTACCAGCCGCTGCAGTGGTGCCTGGCCCAAGGCTTCACGCGCTTCGAAGGTGGTGCGCAGGGCGAGCACAAGATGGCGCGCGGCCTGCTGCCGGTGCGCACAAGTTCAGCGCATTGGCTGCGTGACGAACGCTTCGCCAATGCCGTGGCAGACTTTCTCGCTAGCGAACGCCAGGGCATCGGCGCCTATGTCAACGAACTCGACGAGCGCAACCCGTTCAAGGATGGGCACCGCGCCGCGCCGGAGCCGACTCAGCCCTGACCGGTGTGCTGCCGCTTCTTCTGCCAGTTGGCGATGCCAGTCACGACCTCGGCGCGCGCCGAGTCCACACCTTCCCAACCGATCACCTTCACCCACTTGCCGACTTCGAGATCCTTGTAGTGCTCGAAGAAGTGCTGGATCGTGTTCAGCCGCATCGGGTTCAGGTCTTCGGGCTTCTGCCACTGCGTGTAGATCGACAGGATCTTGTCGATGGGCACGGCCAGCAACTTGTTGTCGCCACCGGCTTCGTCGTCCATCTTCAGCACACCGATGGGGCGGCAGGTGACGACCACACCCGGGATCAGCGGCACCGGTGTGATCACCAGCACATCCACCGGGTCGCCATCGTCGGCCAGCGTCTGCGGGATGTAGCCGTAGTTGCACGGGTAGTGCATCGCCGTGCTCATGAAGCGGTCGACAAAGAGCGCGCCGCTGTCTTCGTCGACCTCGTACTTGATCGGGTCGGCGTTCATCGGAATTTCGATGATGACGTTGAATTCTTGCGGCGCCTTGGCGCCCGGGGTGACGTTGTGCAGGCTCATAGTGTTGACGCTTGAAGAGGATCAGGGATTCTAGGGATGGGCCTTGCCGCGACCTGACGACGCCGCGTCCAGGCGCTGGGAAACTCAGGTGCGGAAACGCCACATCCATCCTGTAGCATCGCGCCGCGTTTTGCGTCGCCTGCGGCCCATGACGGGCACGTCGGCACTGCACGCTGGGAGCGTGCGCGCGCAATCCAAAAAACCCGATCGTCGAAGGAGAGTTCTCCATGTCCACTTCCACAGCGCTGTATGTGGCGCTTGCGTGCGGCCTTGCGGCCGTCATCTACGGCTTCGTGCAACGAAGCTGGATCCTCGCGCAAGACGCGGGCAACGCGCGCATGCAAGAGATTGCCGGCGCCATCCAGCAGGGCGCCGCAGCCTACCTGTCGCGGCAGTACCGCACCATTGCCATCGTCGGCGTGGTGCTGGCGATCCTGATCTTCTTCTTCCTCGATTCGCTTACAGCCATGGGCTTCGTGCTCGGTGCCGTGCTCTCGGGTGCTTGCGGCTTCATCGGCATGAACGTCTCGGTGCGCGCCAACGTGCGCACTGCGCAAGCCGCCACCAAGGGTATCGGCCCGGCGCTGGACGTGGCCTTCAAGGGCGGCGCCATCACCGGCATGCTGGTCGTGGGCCTGGGCTTGCTGGGCGTCGGCGCGTTCTTCATGTTCATCGGTGGCCTGGCCAAGCCAGATGCCGCGACGCTCAAGCCACTGCTCGGCCTGGCCTTTGGCTCGAGCCTGATCTCGATCTTCGCGCGGCTGGGTGGCGGCATCTTCACCAAGGGCGCCGACGTCGGTGCCGACCTGGTGGGCAAAGTCGAGGCCGGCATTCCTGAAGACGACCCACGCAATCCGGCGGTGATTGCCGACAACGTCGGCGACAACGTCGGTGATTGCGCCGGTATGGCCGCCGACCTGTTCGAGACCTACGCCGTGACACTGATCGCCACCATGGTGCTGGGCGCCCTGCTGGTCACCGGTGCCGGCAACAGCACCGTCGTCTACCCGCTGGCGCTGGGCGCGGTGTCGATCATCGCGTCGATCATCGGCTGCTTCTTCGTCAAGGCCAAGCCGGGCATGACCAACGTGATGCCCGCGCTCTACCGCGGCCTCGCGGTGGCGGGCATCCTGTCGCTGATCGCCTTCTACTTCGTCACGACCTGGCTGATGCCTGACAACGCCGTGACCGCCAGCGGCACGCAGATGCGGCTGTTCGGCGCCTGCGCCGTCGGCCTGGTGCTCACGGGCGCCCTGGTCTGGATCACCGAGTACTACACCGGCACGCAGTACGCGCCGGTGCGCCACATCGCGCAGGCGTCG
>JANLYV010000229.1:0-2261 GCA_031365825.1 Rubrivivax sp.
AGCCGCAGCTGGGCCGTGGCCGGCATCGAGCAGATGAGCTGAGATTTCCTGCGACAAATGAGAACGCGGCCTTCGGGCCGCGTTTTTTTCGTCGACGCGCGGTGCTCATACCGACTCGCCTTCAGCGATTTAAGAACTCCGTTTGGGCTGAGCACCGCGCGTCGACGAAAAAAACGCGGCCCGAAGGCCGCGTTCTCATTTGTCGCAGGAAATCTCAGCTCATCTGCTCGATGCCGGCCACGGCCCAGCTGCGGCTGTCGTCCAGCGGCTTGACCAGGTGCCAGACTTCGTTGAACGCCACCGGCGCGGCGCCAGCTTCTTCGACCACGTCGCCGTGGAAGCGCACGCTGACGACCTGACGGTCACCCTCTTGCCCGACGTCGAGCACCTGCACCGCGACCCGTTGCACGTCGGTGTGCTGCTTGGCCGCACCACGCTCCTGTATTTCGAGCCGGGCTTCGGCAAACATCTCGGGCGTGGTGAAGCTGCGCAGGTCGTCCAGGTCGCCGGCGTCGTTCGCGGCCTGCAAGCGGATGAAGATCAGCTTGGCGGCGCGCTCGAAGCTCTCGTGGTCGAAGGCGGCGGGCACGAAGGCCTTGCCAACCGCAGGCGTGGCTGCAACCGTCGCTTGTTCGGCGACGGGGGTGTCAGCCACGGGTGCCAGGGCGGCTGGCGCCGCGGCGCCGCTGGCTGGTGAAGGCCAGGCCACTTGGGCCGATGTGCCGCTGCCACTGCCGCCGGCGCTGAACGGCGTGGCCGCAGGCTGCGGGCCGAAACGGCGCATCAGCAAGCGGATGACGAAGAACGCGGCGACCGCCAACAACACCATCATCAGCATGTTGCCCATGGCGCCACCCAAGCCCAGGTGACTCATCAGAGCGGCCAGCCCCAAGCCCGCGGCCAGGCCGGCCAGCGGCCCCATCCACGAACGTTTGGCGGGTGCCGCAGCCGCCGCGGTGGCGCCTGCGGGCGCGCCGGGATTGGCTTGCTGCGGCGAGGCCTGCGCTGGCGTGGCGGGCTTGCCGGCCGGCGCATCGGGCGCGGTGCGCGCGGGCATGTCGCGCTGCATGCCGGTGGACTTGCCCCCGCCCAGGCGCTTGGCCTGGGCGTCGTGCGGTACCGTGGCCACCACGAGTGCAGCCACCATCAAAGCCATCATCCAGGTCTTCATCGATCGGTTCCTTCTGTGTGGGCACGTGGCGAGCACGTGCAGGCCGGAGTGTGGGGCCTTCCAAGGTGGGGGCACCAGCACAATCGTGCAAGCCCCTCCATCGGCTGGGAAAATTACGCGAATCAGGCGCCCGCCAGACGCCCCAGCCATTCGTGCCAGGCCACGCGGTTCTGGAACAGGCCGTCGGACGTGGGCAGCCAGCCACCGGAGTGCACAGCCATGCCCATGGGGGCGGGCACGATGGTCACCGACGTGCCGGCGCGCTGCGCCGCGCGCTCGAACGCCGCCACGGCGCGGCGCATGTGGAAACCATGCGTCACCAGCACGATGCGTTCGATACCGGCCGCACGCAATATCGGCAAGGTGTAGTGTGCGTTTTCGCTGGTGTCGCGCGAGTTGCCTTCGGTCCAGCGCAGCGGGCGGTTGAACTCGGCGGCGGCGATACGCCCGGCAATCTCGGCTTCGGTGGCGCCTTCCTTGGCGCCATGGCCGACACCACCGCTGAAGGCCAGCGGCAAGCCGGTGGCACGCGACAACCAGACGCCGTAGCGCAGCCGCTCCATCGTCAAACCTGTCAGGTTGGAGACGCCGTACTCCGGCGCAAAGGCCTCACGCCCGCCACCGAGCACGACGATGGCCGTTTTTTGCCCCGCGGCCACGGTCTTCAGGTCCCCTACCGCGCCGCTGGAAAGCGCAGGCGGCGGCTTGAGCAAGGCTTCGATCAGGGCCGAGCCCAACAGCGTGGTGCAGCTGAACCACACCATCAGTGCGCCGCCGAGCACACAAGCCCACCCGCTGACCAGGCTTTTCCTGCGCAGCAGCACAGCACCGAAGAGACCGAGCAGGATCCAGGGCGAAGGCGGCAGGATGATGCTCCCCGCCAGACCCTTGATGGAGCCGAGTTCAAGCATCTGCAGCACGTCGTTGAGAGAGGTCATGTGTCTCGGTAAGAGCCGCGCACTCGAAGGCGACGTAGGATTGTGCAGGAGCCATCAATCGGGCTGGCTCGCGGCAATGCAGGCAGGTACAAACAAAGGAGCTGGAGCGTGGCCAATCAATCGATCACCCTGGGCGGCGGCTGCTTCTGGTG
>JANLYV010000237.1:0-10408 GCA_031365825.1 Rubrivivax sp.
CGCCGCAGCTCGATCGTGTACTGGATGGCCAGCGTCTCGCGCTGCTCGACTTGCTGCGCCAGCGAGACACCGCGCTTGGTGGCCTCGTTCTCGGTGCGGAAGAAATGCTCAAGGAATTTCTCGAACTCGGTGAGCACGGTCTGGAACACGCGCCGGCCGGTGTCGGGGTAGGCCTCGACCACTTGAACGATGCGCTTGATCTCTTTTTCCAGCGCGTCACCCACGCCCTGCGTGCTGCTGTCGAAGCCCATCACGCAGGCGCCCATGCGGTCGATCAGGCGGCGGGCCGGATGGTCGACCGTGGCAAAAAAATCGGGCTCCATCACGGCCACGCGCAGCACCGGCATCTGCAGCCGCGCGAACCACACGCGCACCGCGGCGGGAATGCGCTCTTCGGTGAGGATGCTCTGAAAGAGCAACGCCACGATCTCGATCGTGGCGCGCTCTTCGGGCGTGGCCGCCGCCTTTTTCAGCGCCTGCTTGCGCTGGTGCAGCTCGTCCAGCAGCACCGGCGTGGTGATCATCGAATCACCCGAGCGGGTGCTTGGCGACAGCCGCTCGCGCAGGCCGTGCTCGGCCTTGTCGATGGCCGAGCGCAGGCCCGGCGAAAGCGCGTGCTTGGCCGTTACCGCAGCGCCGTGCAAAGTGGCTTCATGGCCTGACGGGGAGGGTGCGTTGAAGCCCGGAAGATGCCGCGCGACGAGGCGGTTGAGCCGCCCGAGCACGGCTTCGGCCTGGTCGCGGCTGCGGGCCAGCGGCGAGGCACGCGTCATCAACCGCGTCTCTTCGGCCACGCCGCCGCTCATCTGGCGCATCTGTGCCGCCTGGTCAGGGCCATGGCCGATGCCGGCGCCAGCACGCATGTCTTCCAGGTTGCCGTGACCTGAGCTGCCAAAGCCGCCGGAGCTGTGGCCCCCCAGCGGCTGCCACGAGGTGGTCTGCATGGTGTTGCGCGAGCGGCGGATGCCCGGGCGCAGGTCGACTTCGGGCAGCACATGGCTTTCGACCAGCCAGCGGTTGGTCTCGTGGTAGGCCTCTTCGACCAGCAGCGCGAACTCTTCGTGCAGCACCGCCTGCAGCTCGCGCCAGCTGGAAATGCTCAGGCCGGCGTTGCGCCAGGCATCGAAGACGATGCGCGCCAGCACATGGGCACGCAGCAGGTCGTTGGGTTCGAGTTCGCTGCGCCGCTCAAGGAAGGCGATGCGCGAACGCATGTCGGAAAACTCCCACGACGCGCGGTCCATCATCGCCAGCGCCAGGCGCGAGGTGACGATCTCGAGTTCGATCGTGTCGTCGTCGACCAGCGTCATGCCGGCGACGGTGCCGTCGGACTTCGGCGGCTCGCCCACGCGCGAGGCGGTCACGCCCTGCGTCAGCGCGCGGCGCAGGCCACCGACGATGCCGCGGTGCCAGTCCTGCGCATACTTGGTGAGGTCGTGCAGCACGTCGCGCCGGCGCATCGCCAGCGCGTGTTCGGCCGGCTTGTCGAGCAGCTCGCGCAGCGCGTCGAGTGTGGCCTGCACCAGCGGTGTCAGGCCCTTGACCAGTTCCTCGGTGTAGCGCCGTCTCGCCTGGCTGGCGATCTGGAGAAAGTCGGCGCCGGATGCCATGGGCGGGCTGTGCTGCGAGGGGTGGTGGGTCGAAGGACTCTACACCACGGCCCCGGCGTTCGGGTCGCCTGGATCGCCCGGGCCAGGCTCCTTGCCGCCATGCTTGACGAGGTCTTCGCGCTTCACGCCGAGCCACATCGCGATGCCCGCGGCGACGAAGATCGACGAGTAGATGCCGAACAGGATGCCGATGGTCAGCGCCACGGCAAAGTAGTGCAGCGTGGGGCCGCCGAACATCAGCATCGACAGCACCATCATCTGCGTGCAGCCGTGGGTGATGATGGTGCGGCTGGTGGTGCTGGTGATGGCGTGGTCGATGACCTGCTGCGTCGTCATCTTGCGCATCCTGCGGAAGGTCTCGCGGATGCGGTCGAAGATCACCACCGACTCGTTCACCGAGTAGCCCAGCACCGCCAGGATCGCCGCCAGCACCGCCAGCGAAAACTCCCACTGGAAGAAGGCGAAAAAGCCCAGGATGATGACCACGTCGTGCAGGTTGGCGACGATGCCGGCCACCGAGAACTTCCACTCGAAGCGAAACGCCAGGTAGGCCATGATGCCCAGCACCGTCATGGCCAGTGCCTTGGCGCCGTCGCTGGCGAGTTCGGCGCCGACTGACGGGCCGACGAACTCGGTGCGCATCAGGCGCAGCGGCTCGGTGCCCGCGGCCACCGTGCACGAGGGCCGGCTTACCGACTCGCCCTGCGCCGTGGTGTATTGCTTGGTGCCCGCGCTGCCGGCCTCGGCCTTGCACAGTGCCTCGAAGACGCGGCCCGAGACTTCGGTCTGCTTCACGTCGCTGCGGATGGGCAGCCGGATGAGCACGTCATGCGAGGTGCCGAACTTCTGCACCTGCACTTCGCCGAAACCCATGCCTTCGACCGTGGCACGCACGCGGTTGATGTCGGCGGCGTTCTGGTACTGCACCTCGACCACGGTGCCGCCGGTGAATTCGATGGAGAAGTGCAGCCCACGCGTGGCCAGGAAGAACACGGCCGCAGCAAAGGTGAGGAAGGAAATAACGTTCAAGACAAGCGCGTACCGCATGAACGGTATGTCGCGGCGGATTCTGAAGAACTCCATGCTGCGTGCTCCTCAGCTCTTGGGCGATGACGCCGGTTTTTTCGGCGCGGCCAGGGCCACGTCAGCGTCGTCATCCGACGCCGGCCGCTTCTCGCCGTCGGGCCGCCACACCTGCCCGATGGACACCGCCTTGAGCTTCTTCTGCCGCCCGTACCAGAAGTTCACGAGACCGCGCGAGAACATCACGGCCGAGAACATCGAGGTCAGGATGCCCAGGCAGTGCACCACCGCAAAACCGCGCACCGGCCCCGAGCCGAAGGTCAGCAGCGCCACGCCAGCGATGAGCGTGGTGACGTTGGAGTCGAGGATGGTGCCCCAGGCGCGCTCGTAGCCGGTGTGGATCGCCGTCTGCGGCGGCGCGCCGTTGCGCAGCTCCTCGCGCACGCGTTCGGTGATGAGCACGTTGGCGTCGATGGCCATGCCCAGCGTCAGCGCGATGGCCGCCATACCCGGCAGCGTGAGCGTGGCCTGCAGCATCGACAGCACCGCCACCAGGCACAGCAGGTTGAAGGCCAGCGCCACCGAGCTGAACATGCCGAACAGCAGGTAGTAACAGCACATGAAGACGGTGATCGCGATGAAACCGTAGATCACGCTGTCGAAACCCTTGGCGATGTTCTCGGCACCGAGGCTCGGGCCGATGGTGCGCTCTTCGATGATTTCCATAGCCGCCGCCAGGCTGCCCGCGCGCAGCAGCAGCGACTGATCGTTGGCCTCCTGCGTCGTCATGCGGCCCGTGATCTGCACCCGTCCGCCGGAAATTTCGCTGCGTATCACCGGCGCCGTGACGACCTCGCCCTTGCCTTTCTCGAACAGCAGGATGGCCATGCGCTTGCCGACGTTTTCGCGCGTCACGTCCTTGAAGATGCGTGCGCCCTTGGCGTCCAGCGTGAGGTTGACGGTGGGCTCCTGCGTCTGGCTGTCGAAGCCCGGCTGCGCATCGGTCAGGTTGTCACCGGTGAGCACGACCTGGCGAAAGACGATCAGCGGCTGGGCATTTCGCTCGAGGAAGCGCTCACTGCCGAAAGGCACCGGCCCGCTGCCACGTTCGGCCTCGCGCGCTTCGTTGCTCTCGTTGACCATGCGGACTTCCAGCGTGGCCAGGCGCGAGATGATGCTCTTGGCCTTGGCCGTGTCCTGCACGCCGGGCAGCTGCACCACGACACGGTCGGCGCCTTGTTGCTGGATCACCGGCTCGGCCACGCCAAGCTCGTTCACGCGGTTGTGCAGCGTGGTGATGTTCTGCTTCAGCGCCTGGTCCTGCACCGCGCGCGCCGACTCGGGCTTGAGCGCGCCGGCCATCAACACATCCGTGCCGTCGGCAGTGGTCGTCCATACCAGTTCGGGCAGGCGGTCGTTCAGCAATTCCAGCGCACTGGTGGCGGTGGCGGCATCGCGAAAGCGCAGGTTGATGGTCGTGCCGTCGCGCGTGATGCCGGCGTGGCGGATGTTCTTGTCGCGCAGCATGCTGCGGATGTCACCGGCCAGGGATTCGGCCTTCTTCGTCAGCGCCGACTTCATGTCGACCTGCATCAGGAAGTGCACGCCGCCGCGCAGGTCCAGGCCCAGGTACATGGGCAAGGCGCGCAGGCTGGAAAGCCAGGCCGGCGAACGCGACAGCAGGTTCAGCGCGACGATGTAGCTCGGGTTCTCGGGATCGGGATTGAGCGCCTTGGTGATGGCGTCCTTGGCCTTGAGCTGCGTGTCGGTGTCATTGAAGCGCGCCTTCACCGAGTTGCCGTCGAACTGCACGAAGTCGGGCTTGAGGCCAGCCTGCTGCAGCAGCTGCTGCACGCGGTCGGTGAGGGTGATGTCGATCTTCAGCGTCGCCTTACCGCTGGAGACCTGCACCGCCGGCGCTTCGCCGAAAAAATTGGGGGTCGTGTACAGCAGCCCGATCAACAGCGCAAAGCCGAGGATCGCGTACTTCCACAAGGGGTAGCGATTCATGTGAACTCCTGAAGTCGGCCAGACTGCAAATCAACCCGCCGACAGGTCGCACGCGCCGCCATCGCAGCGCGCAGCAACAGAAACGGCGCTATTTGTAGGTGCCCTTGGGCAGCACTTGCACGACCGAGGAGCGCTGCACCTGCAGCTCCACGCCATGGGCCACCTCGACGTTGACGAACTGGTCGCCGAGCTTGGCCACGCGGCCGAGCACGCCGCCGGCGATGACCACTTCATCGCCTTTGGCGATGGCTTCGATCATGGCCTTGTGCTCTTTCTGCTTCTTCATCTGCGGCCGGATCATGATGAAGTACAGCACCACGAACATCAGCACCAGCGGCAGCATGCTGAACAGCGTGGACTGGGTATCGCCGGCGGCTGCGGCAGGGGCGGTCTGGGCGAAGGCTTGCGAGATGAACACGGACTTGATCCTCTGAGTGGCCCGGTTTCCCCAGGCGAGCCGGGCATTCTAGGCGGCGCCACCCGGTGCAGCCAGGCGTGCTGAACGACCCCGGTGGATGCCGGCACAATCGCCCGCCGGGCGGCCTCGGCCCGCGCCGCCCCACCACACCACTGCAGCCGGCCGGCTTCGAACTCGACCCATGTCCACTGCAGACCGCACCATGCTGCCGGCCACCCGGTGGACATGCTTGATCTGGTGCCTGTTCATCGTCTACAGCAGCCTGGTGCCGTTCCAGCTGAGGCCACCCCCGGCTGAAGGCGCGCTGGCGGCCTTCGTCCACATGCCCTGGCTGGAGATCGGCCTCGCCGGCCGCATCGACTGGCTGGCCAACCTCGTGCTGTACATACCGGCGGGGTTTCTCGGCACGGTGGGTCTGGGCCTGGGCCGCCATGCCAAAGTCGACAGCACCTGGCGGCGGCTGTTGGCCGCGGGCGGGATGCTCGCGCTGCTGGCCGTGCTGGCGCTGCTGGTGGAGTTCAGCCAGATCTACTTCGCCCCGCGCACGGTCTCGATGAACGACGTGGTGGCCGAGGTCATGGGCGCCCTCATCGGCTGCGCGCTGGCATTCGCGCTCGGCAGTGTTTTTGCGAACCTCGTGAGCCAGGCACGATCGGCCTCGCCCGGCCGCGCCATGGTCATCCTGTACCTCGTCGCCTACGTCGCGCTGAGCTTCTTTCCGTACGACCTCAGCACCGCCACGGCGGTGTTCGGCGAGAAACTCCAGAGCGGCCACGCCGGCTGGTGGATCGCGCCGTTTCAGCGCTCGCAGCACGGCATGACGCATTTGAAGTGGCTGGCCGAAGCCTTGTTGGTCTTGCCCTTTGGCTACGCGCTGGCGCGCCGCGACAAACCGATGTCCTGGGCCCGCGCCGGGCTGCTCGGGCTTTTGCTTGGCGTGTTCATCGAGGTCTTGCAGCTGTTTGTACTGAGCGCGATCTCGCAAGGCGCCTCGGTGGTTTCGCGTGCGCTGGGTTGCGCCATTGGCGCCGCGCTGGCCTCGCACTCGATCAGTCTGCGGCGGCGGGTGACGCCGACACGCCTGCGCCTGGCGGTCGCCTTGCTCACCCTGCCCTGGCTCGCCGTGCTCCTGTACCTGGCGGGCTGGGGACGCAGCGCGATCGACAGCGGCGGCTGGCAAGAGCGCCTGGCTTCGATCAACTTCGTGCCCTTTTTCTATCACTACTTTGTCGGCGAGGCGAAGGCCATCACCAGCGTGCTGCTGTGCGTAGGCAGCTACGCCTGGGTCGGCATGGCCGCAGGTATCGCCTGGCCGCACCGCCGGGCCTGGGGCGCGGCGCTCGTGGGCGGCGTGGCGGCCGGCACCGTCGAGGCGTCGAGGCTGATGCTGCCCGAGCAACACCCCGACCCCACCAATGTGCTGATTGCCGCGTGCGCGGCCGCGCTGGCCTGCCTCGTCGCCCGCCAGTTGACCGGCGCCTTCGCGCTTGAGGCAGGCACGGCCGCGCCGGTCATGCCGGTCATGCCTGGCTCGGCGGCCCAGCCTGCCGCGCTGGCGTCTGCGACCACCGCACCGCTTGTGCCCGGTGCGCCGCCACCGCCGCCCGGGCCTAGCACGGCGTACACGCCCTGGGCGGTGGCGCTTGGCGGTCTGGCGCTGCTTGCGGTGCCGCAGCTTGCCGACCTCGCCGCCGTTCAGGTCGTCGCCATCGCGGCACTCGCATGGGCAGTGTGGCAAAAGCCCGTGGTCGCCTTGTTCGCGCTGCCGGTGTGCCTGGGTCTGACCGATCACGCCACCTACACCGGTGTGCGCTGGTTCGAGGCCAGTGATGCGCTGATGCTGCTGTGGGCGCTGGTGGCGCTGGCGCGGCCAGCCCAGACCGCAGCAGGGCAGCACCGACCACGCCAGCCATGGGGCGCCCTGTGGCTGGTTTGCGCCGCGATGCTGCCCGGTGTGCTGCGTGGCCTTTCCGCCGCGGCGTGGGGCGACCCGAATGCCTTGTTGACCCCACTCGGCAGCGGGCAGGGCTGGCTGCTGGCCAAAGGCGTGCTGTGGCCGTTTGTGCTGGTGGCCGGTGTGCGGCGGCTGGGCCTGCGTCCGGGCGAATGTGCGGTGAACTTCGGGCGCGGCATGTCGCTGGCGCTGGCCGGGGTGGTGAGCTTCACCGTCCTCGAGCGCATCGCATTCGTCGGACCCTTCAGTTTCGGTTCGGACTACCGCGCGCCGGGGCCGTTTGCGGCCATTGCCCTGGGCGGCGCCTACATCGAAGCTTTTCTCGTGGCCGCGGCGCCGTTTGCGCTGGTCGGTGCGTTGCGCGAACGTCTGCTCGTGGTTCGCGTGGCCTGCGCCGCGCTGGTACTGGCCGCCACCTACGCCACGATGGTGACCTTCTCTCGCGGTGGCCAGGTGGTGCTGCTCGTCACCTTGGGGCTGGCGCTGGCGGCGCTGGCCAGTGGCAGCTTCCATCAAGGCCGGCGAGCGCACATCCCTGCCGGCGCGGGCCTCACGTCGCTGGTGGTGGCGGCGGTGGTGGCGGCCATCGCCGGCGTGATTCTGGCCGCTCCCTACGCCGTGTCACGCTTCCAGAGCCTGAACACCGACGCGCAGGGACGGCTCGCGCACTGGAAGTCGGGGCTCGGGTTTGGTGGCACCGACCTTGCCAGCCAATGGCTCGGCAACGGCCTGGGCAGCTTCGCGCGCGACTCTTACGTGCTGGGGCCCAAAGACGCCAGGCCGGGCATGTACACGCTGATGTCGGATCAAGGCCGGACCTGGTTGCGCATGCAACCGGGGGCGCTGTCTTACCTCGACCAGCGCGTCGACGTCAGGCCGGGCGAGCCGCTGACGGTGTCGGCCCGCCTGCGCAGCGACCAGGGTACCGGCATCAGCGCACTGCTGTGCGAAAAAGACCTGGTGCAAAGCCGTGATTGCGGCCAGGCCGACTTGCGCGTCAAGGCCGACGGGCAGTGGCACGAGGTCAGCGCCAGGCTGAGTCTGCCCGTGAACCCCGAAGCCGGTTGGCCGCCGCGCTCGACCCGGTTCACGCTATTTGGCATGGGGCAGTTTCAGGTCGACATCGACGACCTCAGGCTGACGGACGCCAGCGGCCGTGCCTGGCTGCTCAACGGCAGCTTCTCGCAAGGCAACGCCCGCTGGCTGTACGCATCGGACATGCACCTGACCTGGCACTTGAAGAACCTGTTGTTGCAGGTCTATTTCGAACTCGGCTGGCTCGGGCTGTTCGCACATGTCGTGCTGTTCGTGGCGGCGTTGTTGGGCGCATGGCAAGCCGCGCGGCGGCACCACGTGTACTTTCTGGCGTTCGGGCTGAGCGTGATCGCCATCCAAGGTGTGGGCCTGATCGACAGCGTCATCGACCACGCTCGCTTTTCTCAGCTTTACCTGAGCACGGCCGTGCTCGCGTGGTGGATGGGCCGCCTGCCAAGGCCGGCAAGGCCCGACGCGCGCAAGGGCCTCGCGTAGCCCCGGCGCCATGACCCTGGCGCTTCAGACCAGCACTTCGGCGCAGGCAGGGTGCCCGAGGAACGCCTGCGGGCTGGCACTCGCGCCGTAGGCCCCCGACTGGTACACCACGGCCAGGTCTCCGATCTGTGCCACAGGCAGCGGCATGCGGTCGCCCAGCAGGTCCAGCGGCGTGCACAGCGGGCCGACGATCGACGCCACCTCGTTCGCATCGCCCGTCATGCGGTTGCCGATGCCCGTGGGATAGTTCTTGCGCACGATCTGGCCGAAGTTGCCGGACGCCGCGAGCTGATGGTTCAGCCCACCGTCGCACACCAGGAAGACCTGCCCGCGCGAGAGCTTGCGGTCGACGATGCGCGTGACGTACAGGCCGGCCTCGCCCACGAGGTAGCGGCCGAGCTCGATCACGAACGAAGCCTGCGGCATCTCGCGTGAGGCGCGCTCGAGCAAGGCCGCAAGGTTGGCGCCGATGGGGGCCAGGTTCAGCCGCTGCTCGCCCGGGAAATAGGGGATGCCGAAGCCACCGCCGAGGTTGAGAAAGCGTAGCGGCGTCGGCGCGAACTCGGCCAGCCGCAGTGCCAGTTCATAAGACTTCTGCTGCGCTTCGCAGATCGACTCGGCGCGCAGGTTCTGCGAGCCGGCAAAGAGGTGGTAGCCCTCGAAGTCCAGGCCCTGCCGGCCGATCTCGCGCAACAGCTCGGGCACTTGTTCGACATCGATGCCGAACTGCTTGGGCCCGCCGCCCATCTTCATGCCCGAGCCCTTGAGCTCGAAGTCGGGGTTGACGCGCACCGCCACGCGCGCCGGCAGGCCGAGCTCTTGCGAGGCGCGCGCCAGCACCGGCACTTCGCGGGCTGACTCCACATTCACCAGCACGCGGCTGGCCACGGCCTGGCGCAATTCGATGTCGCGCTTGCCCGGGCCGGCGAAGCTGACTTCGGCGGGCCTGGCGCCGGCATCCAACGCCACCTTCAGCTCGCCCCCCGACGCGACATCGATGCCATCCACCAGCCCAGCCATGAAGCCCACCACGGCGGGCATCGGGTTGGCCTTCATCGCGTAGTGCAGCTTGATGGCCGCGGGCAAGGACGCGCGCAGCTCGGCCACGCGCTGGCGCAACAGTCCCCGGTCGTAGGCAAAGAACGGTGTGCTGCCCACCCGCGCAGCCAGCACCGACAAGGTCTCGCCGCCTACCACCAGTTCACCGTCGCGCACCGGCCATTGCGACATGGCGGCGTGCACAGGTGTGCGCTGGCGCGGTGCTTCTGACATGGGCTGTGTCTCGATCACTCAGCTATGCCGCCGCTCGACCCAGTTCGTGGCCAGCAGCTTGCGGTCGATCTTGCCGTTGGGGTTGCGCGGCAGCGGCCCCGTCATCGCGTCGATGCCGGCCGGCACCATGTAGGCCGGCATGTGCAGCCGGCACTGCACCAGCAACGCATCGAGGTCGAGCGCGGCGCTGCCATCAGGGGCGGTGGCAATCACCTGGATGGCCTGCCCCAGCGTGGCGTGGTCGACGCCGAAAGCGACGCATTCGCCGACCAGCTTGCTGGCGTAGAGCACCTCTTCGACTTCGGTCGGGCTGACCCGGTAGCCCGAGGTCTTCATCATCTCGTCGCGACGGCCGATGAAGTACAGGAAACCTTCGGTGTCGCGGCGCACGGTGTCGCCCGAGAACACGGCGTACTCAGGCAACATCAGCCCAGCTTCGCGGCCGGGCAGCAACTTGTAGCGCTCGGCCGTTTTTTCGGCGTCGTTCCAGTAGCCCAGGCCGACCAGCGCGCCGCGATGCACGAGTTCGCCCGGCTCGTCAGCCGCGCACGGCGTGCCGTCGTCGCGCAACACCAGGATCTCGGCGTTGGG
>JANLYV010000249.1:0-20914 GCA_031365825.1 Rubrivivax sp.
TTCCGGGCAGTGTATTCGAACTTGGGCATCGTGCCTCCTCAGGAGGTCTCAGCGCCGCAGCGCGGGCTTGGCCGGGCCCGACGGTTTGTCGGCGTTCCCCATCTCGGCCTCGCTGTCGAGTCATCGTTTCCCATCGCCACGCCGGCCGACCAGCTGCCCCTGGCCAAGCTGAAACTGCCGCCGGGCTTCAAGGCCGAGGTCTGGGCCAGCAACATCCTCGATGCACGCGGCTTGCGCCAGGGCGACAAGGGCACGGTCTTCGTCAGCTCGCTCTTCGTGGCCGGCAAGATCTACGCCGTGGTCGACAAAGGCGGAAAGCGCGAAGTCAAGACCATCGCCGAAAAGCTCTTCCTGCCCAACGGCATCGAGTTCCACAAGGGTTCGCTCTTCGTCGCCACGCCCAAGGACATCACGCGCTACGACAACATCGAAGACAAGCTCGATGCACCACCCGCGCCGGTGCTGGTCTACGACAAACTGGCCGGTGAAGTGCCGCACGGCTGGAAGTTCATCAAGATCGGCCCTGACGGCAAGCTCTACGTGCCCACCGGTGCGCCGTGCAACATTTGCGCCGACAAGGAAGGTTATGCCCAGATCGCGCGCATGAACCTCGACGGCAGCGGCATGGAAGTGGTGGCACGCGGTGTGCGCAATACCGTGGGCTTCGACTTCGACCCGAAGGACGGCAGCCTTTGGTTCACCAACAACAGCCGCGACTGGCTCAGCGAAGACCTGCCCAACGACACGCTGAACCGTGTCGCATCACCGGGCAAGGACCACTTCGGCTACCCGTTCTGCCACCAGGGCAACTTCGCCGACCCCGAGTTCGGCTGGGGCAAGAACTGCACCGACTTCAAACAGCCGGCCAAGCTGCTGGGCGCGCACGTGGCGCCGCTGGGCATGCGCTTTTACACCGGCAAGATGTTCCCGGCGAAGTACCACGGCGCGATGTTCATCGCGCGCCATGGTTCGTGGAACCGCACGCAAAAGGTTGCCGCCGACATCGTCGTGGCCTGGGGCGACGGCAAGGGTGGGGTATCGAAGGTCGAGCCCTTCCTCAGCGGTTTCATCGAGAACAACGAGTACCTTGGCCGCCCGGTGGACGTGATGGTGATGAAGGACGGTTCGATGCTGGTGTCTGACGACCACGCCGGCGCCATCTACCGCATCAGCTACCAAGGCAAGTAGGCATGCCGCTGCGCCATCTGCCGGCCACGCTTGCAGCGCTGCTGCTGGCCGCGGCCGGCAGTGGCGCGCACGCTCAAGCCAGCGCAGCCGACCGCTTCAGCACCTGCCTGGCCTGTCACGGGCCGGGCGGTGTGAGCCAGCTGCCGCTGACGCCCTCGCTCGCGGGCCAGCCGTCGTTCTATGCCATCACGCAGCTTTTTCTCTTCCGCGAAGGCCGGCGCAGCAACGAGGCCATGACGGCCATCGCCAAGGGCATGAGCGATGCTGACCTGCGTGCGTTCTCCGAGCTCATCGGCAAGCTGCCGCCGCCCCCACCCCCGCCCGCGCCGCAAGGCGACACGGCCAAGGCGGCGGATGGCGCGGCCCTGGCCAAGCGCCATCAGTGCACTGGCTGCCACGGCGACGACCTCGCCGGTGGCAAGCAGGTGCCACGCCTGGCCGGCCAGCGCGAGGACTACCTGTTGAAGGCGCTGACCGAGTTCCGCGCCGGTACACGTGTGGGTTACACAGCGGCGATGTCGGAAGCACTGGCCGGCATCAACGCTGAAGAGCTGGCAACCTTGGCCGCTTACCTGGCGCGCGGGCCGAAACCGACGCCGTAAATATTGGAGACATGCCTTGATGACTCTCGACACCTTGCGCCGCGCGCTGCTGGCCCTGGCCGGCGGCGTGCTCCTGTCGGCATGCTCGACACTGCCTTCGGGCAGCGCCGCGTCGCCCACGCCCATCGTTTTCGTGCACGGCAACGGCGATAGCGCCGCGCTGTGGACGACGACACTGTGGCGCTTCGAATCCAACGGCTGGCCGCGCGAGCGCCTGCATGCCATCGACCTGCCGTTGCCCTCGGCGCGCGACGATGACACCGTGCCGCAGGAAGGCCGCAGCAGCGCGGCCGACGCGGCGACCTACCTCGCCGCCCAGGTCGATGCCGCACTGGCGCGCACCGGCGCACGCCAGGTCGCGCTGGTGGGCAACTCGCGCGGTGCCAACACCATCCGCAACTACGTGCAGAACTTCGGCGGTGCGGCCAAGGTGTCGCATGTGGTGCTGGGTGGCGGCGTGAACCATGGTGTGTACGCCGACGCGGCGCGCAACCCCGGCAGCGAATTCAACGGCGCCGGCCCCTTCATGCTGGCCTTGAATGCGCCCAAGGGCGCGAATGGCAACGAAGTCACACCGGGACCGCGCTGGATGACGATCCGTTCCGACAGCAACGACAAGTTCGCGCAGCCCGACGGCGTGTGGCTGGGCCGGCGCGGCACGCCGACAAACGTCACTTTCGACGCGCCGGCGCTGAAAGGCGCGGAGAACGTCGTCCTGCCGCGGCGCGACCATCGCGAAGTCAGCTACCACCCGCAGGCCTTCGCCCACACCTACCGCTTCATCGCCGGCACCGAGCCCAGGACACTGGCGATCGCGCCCGAGGCGCGCGCCGTGCTCGACGGCCTGGTCAGCGGCATCGGGCCGGGCGGCACCAACAACCTGCCGCTGGCTAACGCCAGAGTGGAGGTGTATGAGGTGGATCCGGCCACGGGCCTGCGCCGTGGTGGCGCGCTGCACACCAAGACCGTGGCCGCCGACGGCCGCTGGGGCCCCTTTGCCGCCGACCCCAAGGCGTTGCACGAGTTCGTGCTCAGCGCGCCGGGTTACGCCACGCTGCACGTCTACCGCAGCCCGTTCCCACGTTCCAGCAGCGTGGTGCACCTGCGTGCCGAGCGACTTAACGACGCCGACAAGCAGGCGGCGGCGGTGCTGAGCTTCACACGGCCGCGTGCCTACTTCGGCGTGCCGCGAGACCGCATCGTGTTCGATGGCATCAGCCCGGCGCCGGGCGTGCCGACGGGGGTCGCCGGCATCGCGGCATCGCGCCTGCGGCTGAGCGAGACTGGCCGCGCGGTGGTGGCGGAGTTCGAGTCGGAAGATATCCGCGAGCGGCTGGTCGGCCGTGCCTGGCCGGCCGCGGAAAACCGGCTGGTGGTGCTGGAGTTGATGGACTGATGCAGACATTGCCGACGCACGACCTGCCGGCGCTGCTCGATCAACTGGCCTTGCTCGCACGCGCTGCCGGCGGCGCCGTGATGGAGGTCTATGCAAGTGACTTCAGCGTTAGCGACAAGGCCGATGCCTCGCCGGTGACCGAGGCCGACGTGCGCGCCGAGGCCATCATCGTCACCGGTTTGAAGGCCTTGGCGTCGGGCCTGCCCATCGTCGCCGAAGAAGCCATGGCCGCCGGCGCCGCACCCTTGCTCGGGTCGAGGTTCTGGCTCGTCGACCCGCTGGACGGCACGCGCGAGTTCATCAACCGCAACGGCGAATTCACGGTCAACATCGCGCTCATCGAAGACGGTGCGCCGCAGGCCGGCGTGGTCTTCGCGCCGGCGATCGACCGCCTCTTCGCCGGCTGGGCCGGGCAGTGCGCCTGGGTCGAAGACGCGGGTGTACGCCGCGCGATGCACTGTCGCACGCCGCCGCGCGAAGGCCTGCATGTGCTGGCCAGCCGCTCGCATGGCGACGAGGCGGCCTTGCGCGGCTACCTCGCCGGCAAGCCTGTGGCGCGCGTGGCCTATGCCGGCTCGTCACTGAAGCTGTGCCTCATCGCCAGCGCCGAGGCCGACCTCTACCCACGCTTCACACGCACGATGGAGTGGGACATCGCCGCCGGCCACGCCGTGTTGGCAGCGGCCGGCGGCAGCGTCGACACGCTGGACGGCGCGCCCTTGCGCTACGGCAAACCGGGTTTCGAGAACCCGCATTTCGCCGCCCGCGGTGCCGTATGAAACGGCCTGTTGCGCAAGGGGAAACCCGCCGCGGCCATGCAGGGCCGGCTCCTAGAATCGCCGCCTGACCACACCGCCCAGGACCCACACGCATGCCATCGAATCGCCGCACCGCGGCACGCAAAGCCGCAGCGTCTGACACTGAAGTGCGTGTATTGAAGAAGTACCCCAACCGGCGCTTGTACGACACCCACACCAGTGTCTACATCACGCTGGCCGATGTGAAGAAGATGGTGCTCGATGGCGTGACGTTCGAAGTGCGCGACGCCAAGGGCGGTGACGACCTCACACGCAGCATCCTGTTGCAGATCATTCTCGAAGAAGAGTCAGGCGGCGTGCCTATGTTTTCGGCGCAGACGCTGTCGCAGATCATCCGTTTCTACGGCCATGCGCTGCAGGGCATGATGGGCGTGTACTTGGAGAAGAACCTGCAGACCTTCGCCGAGATGCAGGCTCGCATGCTCGAGCCGGCCAAAGGCCTGGTCGACCCCAAGGCCTTTGCGCCCGAAGCCTGGACCCAGCTGATGAGCGGCCAGGCGCCGCTGATGCAGGACATGATGGGCAGCTACCTCGAACAGAGCAAGGCCGCGTTCGAGAAGATGCAGGCGCAGATGAAGCTGCCGGGCACGCTGTTCCCGGGCATGCCGGGGTTCCCGCCGGTGAAGAAGTAGGGCGTTGTTTCGGCCTGGCCGCGCGATCGCTGAAAATCGCGCCATGACCATGGACACCGAACTGCCCGCCAAAGCGCCGACCCACGCAATGGCACGTGCGCCCACCATCGGCTTCGTCTCGCTCGGCTGCCCCAAGGCGCTGACCGATTCCGAACTGATCCTCACGCAACTGCGCGCTGAGGGCTACGACACCAGCAAGACCTTCGCCGGCGCCGACCTGGTGATCGTCAACACCTGCGGCTTCATCGACGACGCGGTCAAGGAAAGCCTGGACACCATCGGCGAAGCGCTGGCGGAGAACGGCCGCGTCATCGTCACTGGCTGCCTCGGCGCGATAGGTGGAAAGGACGGCGGCAAGGACACGGGCGAAGGCAGCGGCAACCTCGTGCGCCGGATGCACCCCAAGGTGCTGGCCGTCACCGGCCCGCATGCCACGCAGGAGGTGATGGACGCGGTGCACCGCAACGTGCCCAAGCCGCACGACCCCTTCGTCGACCTCGTGCCCGCGGCGCGCGCCGAGTTCCGTGGCACGGCCGGCATCAAACTCACGCCGCGCCACTACGCCTACCTGAAGATCAGCGAAGGCTGCAACCACCGCTGCACCTTCTGCATCATCCCCAGCATGCGCGGCGACCTGGTGTCGCGGCCCATCGGCGACGTGCTCGGTGATGCACGTGCCCTGTTCGAGTCGGGCGTGAAAGAGTTGCTCGTCGTCAGCCAGGACACCAGCGCGTATGGCGTCGACGTCAAGTACCGCAGCGGCTTCTTCGACGGCCGGCCGGTGAAGACGCGCATGGCCGAGTTGTGCGACGAGCTGGCCAGGCTGGCGGAGCCGTTCGGAGCCTGGGTGCGCCTGCACTACGTCTACCCCTACCCGAGCGTCGACGCCATCCTGCCGCTGCTGGCCAGCGGGGGCGTGCTGCCCTACCTCGACGTGCCGTTCCAGCACGCGCACCCCGATGTGCTCAAGCGCATGAAGCGCCCGGCCAGCGGCGAGCGCAACCTGGAGCGCCTGCAAGCCTGGCGCGAGGCCTGCCCGCAACTCGTGGTGCGCTCGACCTTCATCGCCGGCTTTCCGGGCGAGACCGAAGCCGAGTTCGAGACGCTGCTGGATTTCATGCGCGAAGCGCAGATCGACCGCGCCGGCTGCTTCGCCTATTCGCCGGTGCAGGGCGCGGCTGCGAACGAACTGCCCAGCATGCTGCCGTTGGCGTTGCGCGAAGAACGCCGTGCGCGCTTCATGGCGGTGGCCGAAGAAGTCTCGGCGCTAAGGCTGCAGCGGCGCGTGGGTGCCCACATGCAGGTGCTGGTCGACCACGCCCCGGCGCTGGGCCGCAAAGGCGGTGTAGGCAGGACCTACGCCGACGCGCCCGAGATCGACGGCACGGTGCAACTGCTGCCTCCCGAGAAGGCTTCGCGCACGCTGAAGGTGGGCGAATTCACGCGTGCGCGTATCGTGGCGACGCAGGGCCATGACCTCATCGGCCAGCCGATTTGAAACCAATAACAACCAAGATGAGCGTCGACAAACAAACCGAATTGATCCACCACCCGTACCTGCCGCCGGCGGACTTTGAGGCGCCGCAGGTGGGCGTGCACAAAGCCTCGACGGTGATGTTCAAGGACGTGGCCGCGCTGCGCGCGCGCGACTGGCGCCACAAGCGTGGCTACAGCTACGGCCTTACCGGCACCCCTACCTCGTACGTCCTGGAAGAGCGCATTGCCACGCTCGAAGGTGGCAGTCATTGCGCGCTGTCGGCCAGCGGTTTGTCGGCCATCGCCAACGTCGACTTCGCGCTGCTGCAGCAAGGCGACGAAGTGCTGCTGCCCCACAACGTCTACGGCCCGAGCAAGGAACTGGCGCGGCAGGAGCTGGCGCGCTGCGGCATCACACACCGCCTCTACGACCCCATGGACGCAGCCGCACTTGCCGCCATGATCGGCCCACGCACCACGCTCGTCTGGATCGAAGCGCCGGGCTCGGTGACGATGGAATTTCCCGACCTGCGCGGACTCATCGCGGCGGCCAAGTCCAGGGGTGTGCTCACGGCTGTGGACAACACCTGGGGCGCCGGGTTGGCCTTCAATGCCTTCGAGTGTGGTGCCGACGTCGTGATGCAGGCGCTGACCAAATACCCATCGGGCGGCGGCGACGTGCTGATGGGTTCGGTGACCACGCGCGACGCCGCGCTGCACGAACGCATCAAGGCCACGCACATGCATATGGGCATGGGCATTGGCGCCAACGACGCCGAATTCGTGCTGCGCGGGCTGTCCTCCATCTCGCTGCGCTATCACGCCGCCGATGCGGCCGGGCGTGAATTGGCCACCTGGCTTTCAGCACGCAACGAGATCAGTCGTGTGCTGCACCCGGCGCTGCCGAGTTGCCCCGGCCACGAACATTGGAAGAGCCATTGCAGCGCCGCTGCGGGACTCTTTTCGGTCCTTGTCGACGCGCGTTATTCCAGCGCGCAGGTCGATGCGTTCGTCGATGCGCTCAAGCTCTTCAGGATCGGCTATTCGTGGGCCGGCCCGGTGAGCCTGGTGGTGCCTTACGAAATGGCGGCCATGCGTCAGCTTGTGCCGTACGAAGGCAGCCTGGTGCGCTTCTCGATCGGGCTCGAAGCCGTGGCCGACTTGCGCGCGGACCTCGAACAGGCGCTGTCAGCCCTTGGCCGGGCCTGAAACCTTGTGGCGCATCAGGCGCCCCTTCTCTCTATCCCAATCGCGCTGCTTCTCGGTGTTCCTCTTGTCGTGCTCGGCCTTGCCCTTGGCCAGCGCAATCTCGGCTTTGACGCGGCCGTCCTTGTAGTGCAGGTTCAGCGGCACCAGCGTGAAGCCTTTTTGTTCGACCTTGCCGACCAGGCGGCGGATCTGCTCCTTGTGCATCAAGAGCTTCTTCGTGCGGTCGGCCTGAGGGGTGACGTGCGTTGATGCCTCGCGCAAAGCGTTGATGCGGCAGCCGATGAGGAAGAGCTCGCCGTCGCGGATCATCACGTAGCCGTCGGTCAGCTGCACTTGGCCGGCGCGCACGGCCTTGACTTCCCAGCCTTCGAGCACCATGCCGGCTTCGAAACGTTCTTCGATGCTGTACTCATGTCTTGCGCGGCGGTTCTCGGCGATGTGGGCGGTGCTGGGGGACGTGGTGGCCATGGGGTGCGTATCTACAATTGCCGCATTCTATGAACAGCCTATGAAGCATGTCCGCAAGTCGGTGCTGCTGTGGTACTCGCCGCAGGAGATGTACCAGCTGGTCACCGCGATCGAGGCCTACCCTGAATTCCTGCCCTGGTGCGACAAGGCCGAGGTGCTGGCGCGCTCCGACGAAGGCGTGACCGCGCGCCTGGGCCTGGCCTTCAAGGGTGTGCGCCACGCCTTCACCACGCGCAACCAACATGTGCCGTTCGAGTCGGTGACGGTCAGCCTCGTCGACGGCCCGTTCTCTTTGCTCGACGGCGCCTGGCTCTTTCGCGCGCTCGGGCGGCCGGGCAGCGACGTGCCGGCCTGCAAGATCGAATTCGACCTGCGCTATGCCTTCGCCAGCCCGGCGCTGGAAACGGTGGTCAGCCCCGTCTTCGATCGCATCGCCGACACCTTCGTCGAGAGTTTCGTGAAACGCGCCGAGCAAGTGTATGGACCTCGCTAACGACGATGATGCACTGACCAGGATGCTGACCGTGGAGGTGATGTACTGCCCGCGCCCGGGCGTGGTCGACCGCGTGCCGTTGCGGCTGGCCGAAGGTGCCACGCTGGCTGATGCGCTGCGTGCCAGTGGTGTTCTGCAGCGCCACCAGCTTGGCCTTGAAGGCCTGCGCACCGGCATCTGGTGCAAAGCTCGTGAGCTCGACGCACCATTGCGCGACCGCGACCGGGTGGAGGTCTACCGAGCGCTCAGCGTCGACCCGAAAGAGGCGCGACGCCTGCGTTACAAGCGTCACAAGGAATCCACCAAAGCGCGGTGAGCTGCAGTACCGTCGCCAAACCTTAAGGAGGCTTGCCGATGTCTGCCCTGGAAAACTTCAGCCCCGCCGCGATCAGTGTCGTCAAGCTGTTCGCCTACGCTTTTCGCAGTGCACCCACGGCCGACCTGGTGGCCTGGGGTGTGAACGAACTCAGGCTCGGCAACACGCCCGCCGGGCTGGAGAACTTCCTCTTCAACTACCCGGTGCCGCAGTCGCCTTTCACGGCCTATGGCGTGAGCTCGACCCACACCGCGTTCGTCACGGCGTTCGTCGACAACGTCAGTGCCGACATCACACTGGCGGGCACGGTCAAGGCCGAATGGGTGGCGTACCTGGTGCCGCTGGTGTCGCAGTACCCGAGCCGTGGTGACTTCGCGCTGGCCATCACCAGCCTGGTCGAAACCTACGGCGGCAGCGAGCCGAACCTGCTCGCGCTGAAGGCTTCATTGGCCGCGCGTGCCGAGAAGGCTGCGGCCTTCGCCCAGTCGCCTGCTGGCGCGGTCTACGACGGCCACGGTTTCGGGCAATTGCTCCAGCCGCTGGCGCCGATCCCGGTGCCAACCTACCTGCTGAGCGCCAACCCCTTGAGCGTGGACGAAGGCAACGCCGTCACCTTCACGCTACAGACCACGTTTGTAGCGGCGGGCACGGTGCTGGCGTACACGCTGTCGGGCAACGGCATCACCGGCGCTGATGTCGCTGGCGGCCTGCTCACGGGCTCGCTCACCGTGAATGCGGCCGGCCAGGGCAGCACCACGCTGGTGATGGTGGCCGACGCCAGGACCGAAGGCAACGAGACCCTGCGCCTGAGCCTTGCCGGTGGCCTCGGCCAGGTCGACGTCGTGGTGCGCGACACCAGCCTCGACCCGCCGCTGCTGCCCACCTACGCGCTGAGCCAGAACGTGGCCGCGCAGAACGAAGGTGCCAGCGTCACCTACACGCTGGCCACGACCCATGTCGCTGCGGGGACCACGGTGGCGTTCACCTTGACGGGCGCCGGCATCACGGCGGCCGACATCACCGGCGGCGTGCTCGCCGGCTTCTTCACCGTCAATGCGCAGGGCGTGGGTACGGTCACAGTGACGCTGGTGGCCGACGCCGCCACCGAAGGCACCGAAGTGATGCGGCTGCAACTCACGGGCAATGCCGGGCAGATCGACACCATCATCAACGACACCAGCCTGACGCCGCCGCCGGTGGGCACGCCCGACCTGTTGCTCATCGCCGATGTGATGAACAACAGCAACGCGCACGCGCCAGGCTCGGCGCTGGAAGGCGAGATCCCGTTCAACAGCTACCTCACGGCCGACCTGTTGAACCAGGCCGGCGTGGCCGACGTGCGCATGACCGTGGCCGCGCTCAAGGCCACGAATGCCGTGGCCGGTGCGCCGCTGGACCCGACCAACCTCAGCGCCGACCGCGGCAACCTCCCGCAGGTCAGCAACCAGAGCCTCTTCAATTTCGACCTCGGGGCGCAGGTCGACCGTGTCGACTACAGCGCCGAGACTGGCAAGATCGTCGCCGTGATCAGCACCGAGGCCGCGGCCGACACGCTATGGGTGATGGTCAACGACAACGGCGTCGACAACAATTTCAGCGGCGCCACCGACCGCGTGGACACGCTGAAGAACGTCGAGGAAGTGGTGGCCTCGGCCGGAGGCGGTGTGCTCGACCTGAGCTATTCCAGCCGCGACTGGCTGGTGAGCTTCAGCCGCAACTTCAACGCTGGCAGCGATGTCGACGCCAGCAAAGACCGCGCGACGCACCGCATCGAGCTGTCGGACCTGAACAGCGGCCTGCCCTATGGCCGCACCTTCTTCGAGTACCGCGACGCCGGCGGCAACGCCGACGTGACGCAGGCCACAGCCGCCTGGACCCAGGTGCAGGGCAGTGATCGCAACGAGACGCTGGTCTTCACCAGTGCGCAGTCGCTGGAAGCCCGCAGCAACGTGTTGCGCGGTGGCGCCAACAGCGTCAAGTTCAACGACTTGACACGCAGCATCCTGGTCGACGTGGCTATGAGCCTGTGGGTACCGAGCATCACGCCTGCCGACGACAGCAACGGCACGGGCCTGACCACAGCCACCACCACCTTTACCAATGGCGACGGCGTCACGCCGCTTTCAGGCAACACCAGCGTCACGAGTTCGCACACGCCCGACCATGGGGTGGCCGCCGGCTCGCTGCGCATCGCCGCGACGCAGGATGCCGAAGACGCCGTCAGCTTTACCAGCACGGCGCTGCCGAAGTGGTTCACGCTCGGCCAAAGCAGCGGCGGTGTCGACAGCGTCAGCGTGCGCCTGGTCTCGGGCCCGGCGGTGAACGCACTGGAACTGACCGGGTTCGAGCTGCTGCGCGACAACGGCGCCAGCGATGACCTCTACGTCATCGACAACATCTTCCGCGCCACGCAAGGCAGTCCCAGGCTGGTGGATGGCATCGGCAGCGACCACGACGCCGTGCGACTGGGCGATGAAGCGCTCGGTTCGGCAGCAGTCGGCGGCGCCATCGGCGCGGTGAACCTGGCCACGCTCAACGGCGCATCGCCGGGCTTCGGCGTCGACTTCGACGTGCTCGACCTCAGCGCCATCACCGCCACCGGCCTGCAAGCCAATGGCACGGTCGGCACCGACGACGAATTGGTGGTGGGCCGGCTCGCGAGCCTGAGCGCGGTGACGCAGTTCGAAGCGCTGGTGCTCACCGGCAGCTCCACCGACAAAGGCACGGCGCTGACGCTGGACCTGGACGCCGGCACGGTGAAGGCCGGTGCCACGACGCTGTTCAGCTACGGTGGCGCTACCCTCAGCGCCGGCGGGCTGGTGTTCAACAGCGCCGGCCAGGCCGGTTCGGTGGCGCCGGTCAATACCGGGTTCAACATCACGGTGGTCGACACCACGGCCGGCCCCGGCGCCACGGTGTGGGGCGGCGCTGCGGCCGACCTGCTCACCGGCGGCGCGGGCAACGACGTGCTGCGCGGCGGCGGCGGCAACGACACCCTCGACGGCGGCGTGCCCGGTGGCAACGGCAGCTTCACCGAGACCTGGGCCTTCAACATCAGCGGCACACCCGACGCCGTGGCCGCTGCGGCGAACCGCATCACCATCGCCATGACCATCGACGGCGCCGCGCTCACCTTGAGCGAAGCCGCGGCGGCCGACACGGCTTATGGCGACGGCAATGGCGCAGTCCTCGACGGCGCCTCGCGCAACACGATAGGCGTGGCCATGGCCGGGCTCATCAATGCCAACCTGGCCTCGATCAACGCCGGCCCGGGCAGCGGCACCCTCACGGGGGCCAGCTTCGACAACACCAGCGGCACGGTGTTGCTCAGCTTCCTGGCGGGAACTAACGCCAACGATGTGGTGACCTTCGTGCTCAACAGCGGCGCCGGGCCTGACGGTGGCAGCTTCGTGTTGTCGGCCGGCGTCAACGTCAACGGCGGCAACGGCGGCTTCGACACGTTCGTGTTCGAGCGCAACGCCGCCTTGAACGGCCGCGACACCCTGCTGAACTTCACGCCGGCTTCCGACAAGCTCGACCTCAGCGCCTTTGCCGGCGCGCCGATTTCCGCGGCCAGCACCTCCATCAACGCCAGCGTCGGCGGTACGCTGGCGGGCGTGGCCACCACGGCCGAGTTCGTCTACAACGCAGTGCAGGGTGTGCTGTCCAGCACCGACTTCAGCGTTGCCAGCGCGGCCGGCAAACTGGTGCTGGCCGATGGCGCGAAATGCGTGGTGGCGGTCACCGCCGACCCGACCGGTGCGCGAGGCGACGCGTCCAATACGGCGGTGGCGCTGTACTACGTCGAAAACGGTGCGGCAGCCGGCTTGTCAGACCTGAGTGTGGTGCTCGTAGGCACCATCAGCGGCCCGGTCGAACTGAGCTTGGGCGAGATCTTCAGCGCGATGACGTGAGGCGGTGACGCCGGCCCCGGTTCAGCGGCAGTCGGAGGCCACGACCTCGCGCCCACGCCGCGTCTCGGCAGCGCGGCCGGCGTCGTCGAGGATCTCGCGTTCGCCCTTGTCGTTGTAGCGCGCGATGCGCTGGCCGCTGTCGAGCGCGGCCAGGTGCGCGCGGGCGCGCTTGCAGTTCTCGGCGCGTTGCGCGGCGAGCTTGTCGTCGTCGGCGCGGGCCCTGGCCAGCTTCTCGTCTTCGGCTGCGCGCTTGCGTGCTTCCAGGTCCTTGTCGACGGGCTTGGTCATCGCTGAGGACGCCGCAGCCGACGCCGCCAGCGCGGCTTGTGCGTCCTGTCCGGCGCGTGACACCTGCGCCTTCGCGTTGGGCCGCTGCAGGATGTCCTTGTCGGCGATGCCGCGCGGCGGTGGCAGGTCGCTCACCGTGACGTGGCCGTTGGCGTCTTTCCACTTCCACTGCGCCTGCGCTGGCAGGTGCGTCACGGCCAGCAGAAGCAACGTGCCGCATAGCGCCACGCAGCGACTTGGCGTGAACGTGGCGGCGAGACGTGGCAGGCGCATGGCGCGCAGTGTAGTGCGGCGCCAACCGGTACGGCTGCGCCGGTGGCACGAGCGCCCTCCGTATAATTTGCTTTTGCGTCTGGAGCTTTTTCATGCGCCTACTCGGCAAAGCGCTCACCTTCGACGATGTGTTGTTGGTGCCCGCGTATTCACAGGTGTTACCGCGCGACACCAGCCTTCGAACCCAGCTCTCCCGTCGCATCGCGCTGAACCTGCCGCTGGTGTCGGCCGCGATGGACACCGTCACCGAAGCGCGCCTGGCCATCGCCATTGCGCAAGAAGGCGGCATCGGCGTGGTGCACAAGAACCTCACACCCAAGCAGCAGGCCGCCGAAGTGGCGCGCGTGAAGCGCTATGAATCGGGCGTGCTGCGCGACCCCATCACTGTCACGCCCGATCTGAGCGTGCGCGAGGTCATGGCGCTGTCGCGCCAGCACGGCGTGTCGGGCTTCCCGGTGCTGCAGGGCCGGCAGGTGGTGGGCATCGTCACCAATCGCGACCTGCGTTTCGAGACGCGCCTGGACGCCCCGGTGCGCGACATCATGACGCCGCGCGAGCGCCTGGTGTGGGTGCACGAAGGCGCTGCGCTCGAAGAAGGCAAGACGCTGATGCACCGCCACAAGCTCGAGCGCGTGCTGGTTGTGAATGACGCCTTCGAGTTGCGCGGCCTGATGACGGTGAAGGACATCACCAAGCAGACCGACTTTCCCAACGCCGCGCGCGACGCGCAAGGCAAGCTGCGTGTGGCCGCGGCGGTGGGCGTGGGTGAGGGCACCGAAGAGCGCGTCGAGTTGCTGGTCAAGGCCGGCGTCGACGCGCTCGTGGTCGACACCGCGCACGGCCACAGCCAGGGCGTGGCCGAGCGCGTGCGCTGGGTGAAGAAACACTACCCGCAGGTCGACGTCATCGGCGGCAACATTGCCACCGCATCTGCGGCGTTAGCGCTGGCCGAGGCCGGGGCTGACGCGGTCAAAGTCGGCATCGGCCCGGGCAGCATCTGCACCACGCGCATCGTCGCCGGCGTGGGCGTGCCGCAGATCATGGCCATCGACAGCGTCGCCGCGGCTTTGCGCGGCAGCGGCGTGCCCCTCATCGCCGACGGCGGCATCCGCTACTCGGGCGACATCGCCAAGGCACTGGCCGCCGGCGCCAGCAGCGTGATGATGGGCAGCATGTTCGCCGGCACCGAAGAGGCGCCGGGTGAGACCATCCTCTACCAGGGCCGCACGTACAAGAGCTACCGAGGCATGGGCAGCATGGGCGCGATGCAGCAAGGCAGCGCCGACCGCTACTTTCAGGAAGACGCGGCACAGAATCCCAACACCGCCAAGCTCGTGCCTGAAGGCATCGAAGGCCAGGTGCCGTACAAGGGCTCGGTGGTGGCCATCGTGTTCCAGATGGCCGGCGGCCTGCGTGCGGCTATGCACTACTGCGGTTGCGCAAGTATCGAAGAGATGCAGACCCGCGCCGAGTTCGTGCAGATCACCTCGGCCGGCATGCGCGAGAGCCATGTGCACGACGTGCAGATCACCAAAGAAGCGCCGAACTATCGAATGGAATGAGCTTGGTCCCTGACGCCCCTGAGACACCCGCCAACCCCGCCACCCCCGCCACGAATGGCCGCCCATCCGAGAGGAGGGCGGCCATGTCGTTCATCCTCGTCGCGGTGCTGATCGACATGATCTCGATCGGCCTGATGGTGCCGGTGCTGCCGCACATCGTGGGCACCTTCACCCACAGCAACGACGAGCAGACGCTGGCCTTCCTTACTGTGGCGCTGGCTTTTGGAATCGCCAACTTCTTCGGTTCACCGATCCTCGGCGCCTTGTCCGACCGCTTCGGCCGCCGCCCGGTGTTGTTGGTCGGCTTTGCCGGCATGGCGCTGAGCTTTTTCGTCACGGCCGTCGCCACCTCTCTTTGGATGTTGGTCGTGGTGCGCCTCTTTTCCGGCGCGATGCAGAGCAACATCGCCATCGCCAACGCCTATGTCGCCGACATCACGCCGGCAGAGGACCGTGCGCGGCGCTTCGGCCAGCTCGGCGCGATGTTCGGCATCGGCTTCATCCTCGGCCCGGTGATCGGCGGCGTGCTCGGCGACATCGACGTGCACCTGCCCTTCCTGGTGGCCGGCGCCATGGCCGTGCTGAACTGGTGCTACGGCTTCTTCGTGCTCCCTGAGTCGCTACCACCTGACAAGCGCCGCGCCTTCGACTGGCGCCGCGCCAACCCGGTGGCTTCGCTGCGTGGCCTCGCGGCGCTGAAGGATGTGGGGCCGCTGGTGGCGGTGATGGCCTTGTCGGGCCTGGCGCAGTTCATGCTGCACATGACCTGGGTGCTTTACACCAAGTTCAAGTTCGGGTGGGGGCCGGGGCAGGTGGGCTGGTCGCTGCTGGCGGTGGGCGTGATGTCGGCCTTCGGCCAGGGTGTGCTGCTCAAGCCACTGCTGCAACGCTTCTCGCCCCAGCGCCTGGCGGTGATGGGCATGACGTCGGCTTCCATCGCCTACCTCGGCTGGGGCCTGGCCAGCGAAGGCTGGATGGTCTACGCCATCATCTTCGCCAACGTGCTCGGCGGTGTGGCCTCGGCCTCGATGCAAAGCATCATCTCCAACGCCGCCGACGCCACGCGCCAGGGGCAGACGATGGGCGCGGTGTCATCGCTGAACAGCCTGATGGCGGTGATCGCGCCCGTCATCGGGCTGGAACTGCTGCGCTGGGTGTCGCACCTGCCGCCAGGCCACGTGCTCATCGGCCTGCCTTTCTTCACCTGCGCGGCGCTGCAGCTAACGGCCATGGTGCTGGCACTGCGCTTCTTTCATCGGCGCCGCATCGCGGCCGTCTCGGCGCATGAGAAACCCGCCTGAGTTCGGGCGAACGAGATGAACCACGACAAGATCCTCATCCTCGACTTCGGCTCGCAAGTCACCCAGCTCATCGCGCGGCGCGTGCGCGAGGCTCATGTCTATTGCGAGATCCATCCGAACGACGTCAGCGACGAGTTCATCCGCGCCTTCAAGCCCAGAGGCATCATCCTGTCGGGCAGCCACGCCAGCACCTACGAAGAGCACGACCTGCGCGCACCGCAGGCGGTGTGGGAAGCCGACGTGCCGGTGCTGGGCATCTGCTACGGCATGTTCACGATGACGGTGCAACTCGGCGGGCAGGTCGAGGCCAGCATGAAGCGCGAGTTCGGCTACGCCGAAGTGCGCGCCCGCGGCCACACGCGGCTCTTCGACGGCATCGAAGACTTCGCGACGAGCGAAGGCCACGGCATGTTGAAGGTCTGGATGAGCCACGGCGACAAGGTCACCGCCCTGCCGCCGGGCTTCAAGCTGATGGCCAGCACACCCAGCTGCCCCATCGCCGGCATGGCCGACGAAGTGCGGCGCTATTACGGCGTGCAGTTCCACCCCGAGGTGACGCACACGCTTCAAGGCCGGGCCATGCTCGAGCGCTTCGTGCTCGGCATCTGCGAGGTCCGGCCCGACTGGGTGATGCGCGACCACGTCGAAGAAGCCGTGGCCTTGATCCGTCAGCAGGTGGGCAGCGAAGAGGTCATCCTCGGCCTGTCGGGCGGCGTCGATTCGAGCGTGGCCGCGGCGCTGATCCATCGCGCCATCGGCGAGAAGCTCACCTGCGTTTTCGTCGACCATGGCCTGTTGCGCTTGAACGAAGCACAAGCTGTGATGGAAATGTTCGTCGGCCGGCTGCACGCCAAGGTGATCCATGTCGACGCCAGCGAACAGTTCCTGGGCAAGCTCGCCGGCGTGGCCGACCCCGAGGCCAAACGCAAGATCATCGGCGCCGAGTTCGTCGAAGTCTTCCAGCGCGAAGCGAAGAAACTCGCCAACGCCAAATGGCTGGCGCAGGGCACCATCTACCCAGACGTTATTGAATCGGGTGGCGCCAAGACAAGGAAGGCGACCACCATCAAGAGCCACCACAACGTCGGCGGCCTGCCGGCCACGCTCGGCCTGAAGTTGCTCGAACCCTTGCGCGACCTGTTCAAGGACGAGGTGCGCGAGCTTGGCGTGGCGCTAGGCCTGCCCGAAGAGATGGTCTACCGCCACCCCTTCCCCGGCCCCGGGCTGGGCGTGCGCATCCTGGGCGCCGTGCGCAAGGACCTCGCCGACTTGCTGCGCCGCGCCGACGCCATCTTCATCGAAGAATTGCGCAACCATCACGACGAAGCCAGCGGCAAGACCTGGTACCAGCTCACCAGCCAGGCCTTCGCGGTCTTCCTGCCGGTGAAGAGCGTGGGCGTGATGGGCGACGGCCGCACCTACGAGTATGTGGTCGCCCTGCGCGCCGTCGTCACCAGCGACTTCATGACCGCCGACTGGGCCGAGCTGCCCTATGCGCTACTGAAGAAGGTTAGCAGCCGCATCATCAACGAAGTGCGCGGCATCAACCGCGTGACCTATGACGTGAGCAGCAAGCCGCCGGCGACGATCGAGTGGGAGTGACGAGCGAAAGCTCTGGGTCGGCTTGTCACGATGACCAATGTGCACAGGCTTTTCTTTGCGGTTCGGCCTGATCCCGAAGCCAGATCGTGCAGGGATGGGTGGCTTGGCGCTGACCGGTTCCGTAGAACTCAAGATGCTGCGCCGGCTCCAGCGAGCCCTGGCGACGACGATGGAAGCTGCGGAAATCGGCCACCACATCCGCAAGCGATTCAACCCTCATGTCAGCTTGCTCTATTGCCAGCAGCCTATGGCCTGCGAACCTATCGCGCCGATTCGCTGGCGAGTGAATGAGTTGATACTGATAGATAGTCTCGTCGGCCGCGGCAAACACTTCGAGTTGGGCAACTGGCCGTTGCGGAGCCGGCAGATGAGTTTTAGCGATTGGTGACTCACTGGCCGGGCCAGACCTGCCGCATCAGTGAGTTTTTTTAGGCACCCGATCAGCCCAGCAACAGCTCGCGGTCGATCTGCGCCACCTGCTGCACGCCACACAGCCGCATGCCGCGCTCGATCTCGTCGCGCAGGATGTCCAGCGCACGCTGCGCACCCGGCAGGCCGGCGGCCACGGCGCCGTACAGCGTGGCGCGGCCCACCAGCACGGCCTGGGCGCCGCAGGCCAGCGCCTTGATGACGTCGGTGCCGCGGCGTACGCCGCCGTCCATCAATACGGGAATGCGGCCGTTTACCGCCGCCACCACCGGCCCCAGCAGGTCGAGCGTGGCGGCGCCGCCGTCGAGCTGGCGCCCGCCGTGGTTCGACACCACGACCGCATCCGCGCCCAGCGTCGCCAGCCGCGCCGCGTCTTCGGGGTGAGCCACACCTTTGACGATAAGCTTGCGCGGCCAGAGCGCACGCACCTGCTCCAGGCGCGCCCAGTCGAAGGACGGGTCGTAGTTGCGCCCCACCGATGAAGCGATGGCCGACGCCGAGGGCTTGACGCTGGAGCCTGCCTGCTTCGCCAACCCGGACAGCGTTTCCATCTGCGGCATGCCGTAGCGCGCCACACGCAGCGCCCAGCGCGGGTGCAGCGCAAAGTCGAACACGTTCTTCGGCGTGAAGCGGAACGGGATCGAGAAGTCGTTGCGGAAGTCGCGCTCGCGCTTGCCGCCCACGGGCAGGTCGACGGTGATCATCAGCGCCTCGTAGCCACAGACCTCGGCGCGCCGGATCATGTCCTCGAAGTAGGCGCGGTCGCGCAGCACGTAGGCCTGGAACCACAGCCGACCCGGCGCTTCGCGCGCGATGGTTTCGATGGACGTGGTGCCCGAGCTCGACAGCGAGTACGGAATGCCGAGCGCCGCTGCGGCCTGCGCGATGGCCACGTCGGCGCCCGGCCAGCCGAAGCCCGGTGCGCCAGTGGGCGCGACGGCCAGCGGCAGCGCGGCCGGCGCACCCAGCAGCTGAGTCGATGCGTCCACCCGGGCCACGTCCACCAGCACGCGCGGGCGCAAGCGGCAGCGCTCGAACGCTTGGCAGTTGCCGCGCAGCGTGGTCTCGTCCTCGGCGCCGCCGTCGTAGAAGTCAAACAGCGCGCGCGGCAGGCGACGTTGCGCCAGGCGGCGCAGGTCGGCGATCGAATAGGCCTGGCCCACGTTCGAAAACAGCGTCATGGTGGCGTGGCCGGCTGAGCCCAGTCGGGCGGTGAGCGCGCCCAGTCGCGCAGGTGGTCGAGGAAGGCGCGCACACGTTTGGGCAGGTTGTTGCGCGCGGGATAGATGACGTAGATGTCCAGGCCCACGGGCGGCGCCTCGGGCAGCACGCTCACCAGGCGGCCCGACATCAGGTCGGCCGCCACCATGTAGGTGGGGTGGATCGCCAAGCCACGGCCCGCCAGCGCCGCGTGGTGCAAGGCTTCACCGAGGTTGGAACACAAGGCGCCACGCACGCGCACTGCGGTCTCGCCCTGCGGCGTGGCAAAGCGCCAATAGGCGGTGGGCGACTTCAGCGTGTGCACCAGGCATTCATGGCGCGCCAGGTCGTGCAGGCTGGCCGGCAAGCCGGCGCGTTGCAGGTACGCGGGCGCGGCCACCAGCACCTGCGGCGCCTTCAGCAGCGACTGCGCCACGTAGCTGGCGTCGTCCAGCGCCGGCGCGATGCGAATCGACATGTCCAGCCGCTCGGCCACCAGGCTGGCGCGGCCGTCGTCGGCTTCGATCGTGACCTGGATGTCGGGGTGCGCTGCCGTGAATTGCAGCACCAGAGGCAACAGGTGGTGCACGCCAAAGGACGGCGGCGTGCCGATACGGATCACGCCGCGCGGGGTGTCGATGGAGTCGCGCACCTCGGCCTGGATCTCCTCGAAGCGCTCCAGCAGTTGCAGGCTGCTTTCCAGGAGGCGCTGCCCGGCGCTGGTCAGGCCCACTTCCTTGGTGGTGCGCGCCAGCAGCTGCGCGCCCAGCGTCTGCTCCAGCCGGGCCACGTGTTTGCTGACCGCCGAGCGCGAGATCGCGAAGCGCTGCGCAGCCGCGGTGAAGCTGCCGCCACGGGCCACTTCAGCAAAGATTTCAAGGCAGCGCAGGCGGTCCATTGGTGCGCGACTCTAGGGGTGGCGGCGGCGTGCCATTGTTTCCGATCTGGAAAAGGACATTTCGCTTCAAAGTGCTGTCGGCTTCAGATGTTTCAACATAGATTTGCGTTCGATCAACGACAAGCCCGCCGAAAGCCCACCCGTTCCAGAACGGCATCATGAGCCCCGAACAAACCATCCTCGCGATGTTCGACCACCTTGACGAAAGGCGCTACGACGCGCTGCTGACGTTGATGGTGCCGCAAGCCGTTTGGCACCGCCAGGGCCAGCGGCTGCAGGGGCACGCGCAGATCCTGGCGGCCTTGCAACAGCGCTCTGACACGCAGCGCATCCGGTACCTGGTGACCAACCTGCTGCAGCGCTGGGCCACGGGCGACGAAGCGCAGTTCAGCCACTACATGACGGCGCTGAAGTTCGACGACGGCAAGCCGCACGAGCCGCATGGCCCGAACGCCGGGCCGGTGACGATCAGCGGCCCCTTCCGCATGTCGCTTGTGACGACGCAACTGGTGCGCCTGGACGGCGCTTGGCGCGTGGCCGAGCAGGCCATCGTCACCGAATTCGAGTTCGCACCATGACCACAGCGGTGAGCCGCCGCATTCCAACGGAGACACTCATGCAGATCACACCCACCAGCCAGACCTTGGGCGCGCGCGTCGAGGGCATCAACCTGGCCCAGCCGCTGATGCCCCAGCAGCTTGAGGAGATCATTGCCGCGCTGGGCCGCCACGGCGTGCTCCACTTCCCCGAGCAGTCGCTGACGCCGCTGAACTTGCGCAACTTCAGTGCCAATTTCGGCGAGCTGGAAGTGAACGTCGCCAATGCCTACCAGGAGCCCGGCCTGCCCGA
>JANLYV010000255.1:0-6019 GCA_031365825.1 Rubrivivax sp.
CGCGCGTGGCGGCGTCGGCGTTGGCGTCGCGTGGGGGCCGGCCTGGCTCGCCCAGCGGGTAGGCGCGGGATGCCGCCGCCGACCGCCGCGCCGACGGGTTGTTTTAGCGCAGGCTCGCCACAGGCCACACCGGCGCCGCCACCTCGGCCGGCCCGGCCGGCGGCAGCGCCGGGCCTTCGAGCCGGGACGCGGCGACATGGCCGATGAGCTCGCCGCCGCCGAGGTTCGTGCGCACGCGCAGCCAGCCCGGGGCGGAACTGCCGAGCACACGCACCGCCTGGCCTTGCGGCAGCAGCGCCAGCGGCGTGTTGAACGCCGTCGACGGCATCACGCGGATATTGCCGCCGTCGGCGAGGATGTGCCGCAGCTCGCCCTGGCCGGTGGTCAACAGGCCGCCCACCGGCTGCCACTGGCCGAAGTCATCGTGCGCCTCGCAGTGTTCGAAGGCCGTGCCCAGGCTGCACAGCGTCTGCCCGGTATTGAGGTGCTGGCGCACGTGCCAGGCCTGGTAGGTTTTCGATTCGCGCCAGCCCGTCGATTCAGCCAGCCAGGTGTGGCTGACGAAGGGCAGCTGCGCGAGCAGCCGGCATGTCAGGCCCGAGCCGTAGACACCGATCTTCAGGTAGGCCGCGCCTTTGCCGGCCTGCGCGAAGACGCGCGCTAACGCCTGAAAGTAGGGCAGCACGAAGCTGTTGATCTGCGCCGCGCTGAAGTCTTCGTCGACGGCGAAGTAGACCGCGCTGCCACCCGGTTGCCCGACCTGGCCGGCGAAGGTCAGGGCGGCGATGCCGTCTTCTTCACCGCGTGCGGCGCCGAAGTCTTCGCTCTTGCGCGCACGGTCCTGGTAGACGCTGCCGATGAACAGGCCGGCGCGCGCCAGCTCGGCGGCTTCGCGCGGGTGCAGGCGCTTTTCAGGCTGCGTGGTTCGCGCCGAGTGGTAGCGGAAGACGAACTTGCGGCCTTCGCCGGCGAGGCAGGCGGCGGCGTTTTCGCAGCGGCGGTTGGTGGACAGGCCTTCGAGCATGGTGCACCTCCATCGATACAAAGCCCGTTCGGGCTGAGCCCGCCGCTACATGCCCTTGAACAGCCCCGTGTAGCTGCGGCTGACTTCGAGCTTCTGGCTGTGGCCGCGTACGGCCACGATCTGGCGGCCGCGGAAGTCGCGGCTGACGCCGCCGATGGCCTTGACGTTGATCAGCGTGCTGCGGTGGATCTGCCAGAAAAGCTGCGGGTCGAGCTCGTCCACGAGCTCCTTGATCGGCTTTCGGATCAGCGCTTCGACCTGCGCCGTCTGCACCCGCGTGTACTTCTCGTCGCTGATGAAGAACAGCACGTCCTCGACCGCGATCATCTGGATCGCCTGGCCCACGCTGGCCTGGATCCATTGCAGGTACTTCGGCGCGCCGCCGGGGTTCATATGTGCCGACAAGGCGTGCAGCAGCTGCTGCAGCGGCGGCGAGGTGGGGCCTTCGGCGGTGACATCGTCGCGCGCCGCCAGCCGCGCCTTGAGCCGAGCCACGGTGACGGCCAGGCGCTCGCGCTCGGCCGGCTTCAAGACGTAGTCGACCACGCCTTGCTCGAAGGCTTCCACCGCGTACAGGTCGTAGGCGGTGATGAAGACGATCTCGGGCAGCAGCTCGTCGTCGTCGCTGGCGTTGTCATCGCTGCCGGCCCCGCGCGGCGGCAGCTGCGCGATCTGCCGCGCCGCTTCCACGCCGGTGAGGCCGGGCATGCGGATGTCGAGGAAGACGATGTCGGGCCGGTGTTCGTCCACCAACGCCACGGCTTCGAGGCCGTTCCGGGCTTCGGCCACGATCTGCAGCTCGGGCCAGGCCTCGGCCAGGCGTGCGCGCAGCTGTTCGCGCATCAGCCGCTCGTCGTCGGCGAGCACGGCGCGCGGCGCCACGGATGTCGTGGCAGGGGTGGGGACGTCAGCGTTCATGTCGGCTCCGGCAACGAGGCTGCATGCTACGTCGTGCGCGCTAACCCTTGAGCAGACGCCACACCAGCCACCCCAGCCCGAGCAGCACCAGCAGCGGCGACAGCACCAGCGCGGCGGCGCTGAAGACCGACAGCAGCGCCACCCCCAGCGCGACGGCGATGGCGCCACCCGCCACCAGCAGCGCCAGCGGCACCACGGTGCAGACAACGGCGATGACGAGGGTCAGGGCCAGCGCCAGCGCCGCGCCGACGGCCAGCGCGTGCGCCGCGCCCATCTCACCCATGCGGCCGAGCTCGACACTTTCGCCGGCTATGTGGAGGTGCACGTTCTGACCGAGTTGATGCCAGGCCTGCGGCGCGGCCAGGCTGAGCGTGACGGTCAACACCAGCGTGAGCACGGCCAGCATCGCCGCCACGACCAGCAACGCTCGCAGCAGACGGCCCAGCCACGAGCGACGCCGTGGCGAAACGACGTTAGCATCCCCAGGGTTCACGGACACCATGGCATTCATGCAGCAGTTCCTTCCAGGGTTTTGTAGGGCACGGTGATGGTCACGAGCGTGCCGCCGGGCGGGTTCTCGGCGACGGTGAGCGTGGCGCGCTGGCCGTACAGCAGCTGCAGCCGCTCGCGGATGTTGGCCAGGCCCACGCCGGTGCCGGCGGTGGCGGCGCGGCCGAAGCCGAGGCCCGTGTCGGCCACGCTCACCGCCAGCTTGCCGTGCAGGATCTCGGCCTTGACACTGAGCGTGCCGCCCTCGGCCTTGGGCTCCAGCCCATGCTTGATGGCGTTTTCCACCAGCGTCTGGATCATCATCGCCGGGAACTGCGCCGAGTGCAGGCCTTCGGGCACGTCGATGTGCGTCACCAGCCGCTCTTCCATGCGCACCTTCAGGATTTCGAGGTAGGGCCGGATCACCGCCAGCTCGCGCCCCAGGTCGCGCGCGCTGCCGTCGTTGGCTTCGCGCATGGTCGGCATGCTGGCGCGCAAGAGCGCGATCAGGTTCTTTTGCATGACGCTGGCGCGCGCCGGGTCGGTCTCGATCAGGTGGTCGATCGAGGCCAGCGTGTTGAACAGGAAATGCGGCTCCACCTGCGCCTGCATGGCCGCCATGCGCGCTTCGACCACCTGGCGGCGCAGCGCTTCGGACTCGGCCGTCTCGGTCGCCTGGGCTGCCTTGACCTCGGCCTGCACGCGGCCCTTGTAGGTGATCTTGATGAGAGCCGAGCCGGCGATCCACAACAACGCCAGTTCAACGAAGAAGTCGCCCCAGTGGACGCGCCGCGTGCGCTGCACGTAACCGCGCGCTTCCTTGGCGGCTTCGCGCACGGCGGCTTCGGCGTCGGCCTTGGCTTCGCGCGCAGCGGCTTCGGCGTCGGCTTGCGCTTCCTTGGCGGCTTGGAGGGCGTCGCGCTGCGCCTGCACGACGTCTTGAATGGCGCCGCGTGCGTCTTCGATGGCGCCGCGGATGGCGTCGCGCACCTCTTCCTTGGTCGCGTCGGAAGGCAGGTTGATGGTGATGCCGTTGGCGGCCGCGCTGGCTGCGCCCGATGCTGCACCCGAGGCCGGCGTCGCCGCACGCGGCGTGATGCGGATGCCGCGGCTGTCGACGCTGATGTCCACGCCTTGTTTGCCATCGCTGCCGGGTTTGCTGCGCTCGATGCGTATCGTCGGCTCGGCCGCTTCGCCCGGCGCCCTGGGTGCGGCGGGTTCCCTGGATTCTTTCGGCTCCTTCGGTGGTTTGGGCGGCTTCGCTGCCTTGGGTGCCTTGGGCGGGGCCGCTTCGTCGCCGCCGATGCGTTCGATCGTCTCGGTGACGCGCCAGCTGAACGGCGGCAGCGCCTGCAGGATGTTGGCCAGGATGATGAGCAATACCGACAGCACGATGAACTTGCGCCAAGAGATGCCCACCAGCCAGTTGGCGTAGCGGTGAAAGGCGACCACCACGGCGGCCGAGAAGCGCCGCCAGCGCTGCGGCCACTCGTTGGCATGCGGCGTGGGCGGCGTGGGCGGGGTCGGTGGCGCGGGGGAAACCATGGTGCAAGAGGGTGACGCAAGGGGACGCTGGGTCGATGGCCGCAATGTACGCAGCCGCCTTGGCGCGCCGCCAGCGCCAATCGATGCACCGCGCAGGCGCCTTGACGAAGTGCAGCCATCCACGACAGGGTGAACCCGGTGGGTGGGAACTTTTCCACCACCCCGCGCCCATGCAGGGGTGCCGCAGACCCTGTCACCCCGCCTGACCCCAACGACGCAACGCCGGCCATGATGAGTTTCGTCCCCTGGCAGGTGCGCAGCGAAAGCGCCGACGCGGCCACACTGGTGGCCCGCGTCACGCGCGGTGACCGCGCGGCGCTGGCGGCGCTGTACCGGCGCGAGGCCGGCCCGGTGTACCGCTATGCGCTGGCCCTGTGCGGCAACGAAGCCTGGGCCGCCGACGTCACGCACGACGCCTTCATCGCCTTCGCCCAGCGCCCCGAGGCCTTTGAGCCGCAGCGCGGCAGCCTGGGCGCCTACCTTGCCGGCGTGGCGCGGCACGGTGTGCTGGCGCTGTGGCGGCAGGCGCGCACGACGCTGTCGCCTGCCGACCTCGGTGGCGACGATGACGCCAGCGATGGCGACAGCGGCGACACCGATGCGGCCCCCGCCTCGCCCGAAACCTTGCTCGTGCGCGCGCAGACCACACGCGAGCTGTGGCGGGCATTGGACGCGCTGTCCTTCGTCTACCGCGAAGCCGTGGTGCTGGTGGATTTGCAGGAGCGCCCCTACGCCGACGCCGCGCGCATTGCCGGCATCGAGCTCAACACCTTGCGCACGCGGCTGCACCGGGCGCGGGCGCGCCTGGCACAACTGCTGGGCGCTGGAGATCCGTCATGAACCGACCTGAAAGCCATCGACCTGTGCCGCCCGACGGCGCCACGCAGCCACTGGCCACGCTCCTGCGCCAGGCCGCGGCCGAGTTGCAGCTGAAGCGGGCGCCCGCGTTCGTGGCCGCGTCAGCCGTGCCCGGCGCAGCCGCACCCCGCCGCGCCTGGCTGGGCCGCCTGCGCCCGCGCCTGTCAATGCAGCCCGCCGCCTGGGCCATGGGCTCGATGCTGGCGTTCTCGCTGCTGGTGGCCGTGCTCACCGGCTCGGAGCCGGCGCCGACGGAGAGTCAGTTCGTCGCCGTGGCCGGTGCCGAACGCTGGCTACGCCTGGGCAGTGAAGGCGGCGCGGCCTGGCTGGTGCACACCGAGATGCCGGCCGAACGCCTGGCCGCCTACGGCCTGCCCTACGACCCTGGCCGCGCCGCCCAGCCGGTGCGCGCCGAACTCTTGATGCGTGCCAGCGGCGAAGTGCTGGCGCTGCGCATCATCGATTGACAGACCGACCCGGAGAACCACCATGACGCCCCACACCTTGACCGTTATTGCCGCCTTGACCATGGCCGCCGCCGCCCACGCGCAGCCGGTTTCATTCGACACCTCGCAGCCGGCGCGCATCGTCAAAGGCGCGCCTTATTGCGCCGACGCCGTGCATGAGACCGTGCAATGGTTGCCCGACCCCGCCGGCGCCGCAGCCAACCGCATCGTGCAGCGCCAGACCACGCGCTTGTGCCGCGACGGCGAAGGCCGCACGCGCCAGGAGATCGAGCACAACGGCCGCAAGCTGGTCTACCTGAACGACCCCGTGGCCGGTGAGTACTGGGTGCTCGACCCCGAGCGCAAGAGCGCGCGGCGCTCGCGCAGCGGCAGCACGGCGGCACATGCCGAGACGTTCGCCGCCGAATGGCGCGACTACGCCGCGCGCATGCGCGAATGGGCGCGCGGCCAGACCGAGCGCGTGCGCACGCCTGGCGCCACGGCGGCGTCGACGCAGGCGCCGGCAACACCGCCAACGCCGCCCAGCCCGCCGCCGCCCATGCCGGCCCTGGTGGCGCCGATGCACGGCATCGACGGGCCGCTCGTGCAGGATGGTGCGCGTGAGGGTATGCGCGACGTGCAGGTGCGCGTGCTGCGCCTGCCCGGCGACGAGATGCTGGCGCCGCCGGCGGTGGACTTTCGCGCCCACCAGTTCGGGCCGCGCGGCGCGGGCGTGGTG
>JANLYV010000256.1:0-8555 GCA_031365825.1 Rubrivivax sp.
GGGCGCCGCGCGGCCAGGAACAGCATGGCCGCGAGTACTGGTTCATTGCCGAACCGGATTTCCGCGCGATGGTCGAGCATGGCGACTTCTTCGAGTGGGCGCAGGTGCACGGCAACCTGTATGGCACCTCGCGCCAGGCCATCGAGAGCCGCTTGCATCGTGGCGAGGACGTCGTGCTCGAGATCGACTGGCAGGGCGCGCTGCAGATCAAGCAGCACTTCGAGCACGCGGTGCTGATCTTCATCCTGCCGCCTAGCTGGCAGGAACTCGAGCAGCGGCTGCGCCGACGTGGTGAAGACCACCACGAAGTCATCGCCACGAGGCTGGCCAATGCGCGCACCGAGGTGGCCCAGGCCAGCCACTTCGACTTTGTTATCATCAACGCACTTTTCGAGACAGCGCTTTTCGATCTGAAGACGGTCGTTCACTCCCAGCGCCTGAAGTACGCCGCACAGCAGCGCAACCGCTCGCAGGTTTTCGCGGCCCTCGATCTGATCTGACTGGTTTACAAGGACACGCACCCACCATGGCCCGCATCACCGTTGAAGACTGCCTGCACAAGATCCCCAACCGCTTTCAGCTGGTGCTTGCCGCAACCTACCGCGCGCGCATGCTGAGCCAGGGCCACGCGCCGAAGATCGAGACCAAGAACAAGCCCGGCGTGACTGCGCTGCGCGAGATCGCTGCGGGCGAAATCGGCATCGAGATGCTGCGCAAGGTGCCCATCTGACCCCAGCCTCCAGGCACAGCCAACGACACGGGCGCCCACGGGCGCCCGTGGTCATTTCTGCGCCGCGAAACCTTGTATTGGCGGTGCGCTAAATTCGAGCCATGGACTTCCGTTCGCTGGCCGCCGAACTGTTGCCCGCGGCCCTGCAAGGGCGGCCGCGTGCCGTGCTTGCGCCCACGCCTGCGGCCAGTGCCGAGGCCTCGTCCTTCGCCACGCTGTCCGAAAAGCTCGGCTACCTGAGCAAGGCCGAACTCAAGCTGGTGCGCGAGGCCTACAAGTTTGCCGACGAAGCGCACCTGGGCCAGTTCCGCCACAGCGGCGCGCCCTACATCACCCACCCCATCGCTGTGGCCGGCCTGTGCGCCGACTGGAAGCTCGATGCGCAGGCCATCATGGCCGCGTTGATGCACGACACGATCGAAGACCAAGGCAAGACCAAGGTCGAGTTGATCGAAAAATTCGGCGCGCCCACGGCCGAACTCGTCGACGGCCTGACCAAGCTCGACAAGCTGCACTTCTCGACGCGCGAAGAAAGCCAGGCCGAGTCGTTTCGCAAGATGCTGCTGGCGATGGCGCGCGACGTGCGCGTGATCCTCGTCAAGCTCGCCGACCGGCTGCACAACATGCGCACGCTCGACGCCATGTCGCCGAACAAGCGCCAGCGCACGGCCGGCGAGACGCTGGAGATCTACGCCCCCATCGCGCACCGCCTGGGCCTGAACCAGACCTACCGCGAACTGCAGGAACTCTCGTTCCAGCACCTCTACCCCTGGCGCCACGGCGCGCTGGCCAAGGCCGTGCAACGCGCGCGTGGCCACCGCCGCGACATCGTCGACCGCGTCCAGAACGACGTGCTCAAGGCCTTCGCCACGCAAAAGCTCAAGGTGCAGGTGAGCGGGCGCGAGAAGACGGTGTATTCGATCTACCGCAAGATGCGCGAGAAGCATGCCGGCTTTGCGCAGGTCAACGACATCTTCGGTTTCCGCATCGTCGTGCCGACTCTGCTTGACTGTTATGTCGCGCTGGGCGTTCTGCACCAGCTGTACAAGCCGGTACCGGGGCGCTTCAAGGACTACATCGCCATCCCCAAGGGCAACGGCTACCAGTCGCTGCACACCACGCTGGTCAGCCCGCTCGGTACCTCGGTGGAATTCCAGGTGCGCAACGAGGTGATGCACGCCGTGGCCGAAAAAGGCATTGCCGCGCATTGGCTGTACAAGATCGGCGACAAGCTCGGCGAAAAAGGCAGCGCCGCGCCCGACCCGCAAAAGCTCGGCGCGATGTGGTTGCAGTCGCTGGTCGACATCCAGGACGAGACCGGCGACGCCGCCGAGTTCCTGGAGCACGTGAAGATCGACCTGCACCCCGACGCGGTCTACGTCTTCACGCCGCGCAGCAAGATCCTGGCGCTGCCGCGCGGCGCCACGCCGGTGGACTTTGCCTATGCCATCCACAGCGACGTCGGCGACCATATGGTCGCGGCCAAGGTCAATGGCGAAGCGGTGGCGCTGCGCACCGAGCTGCGCAGCGGCGACGTCGTCGAGGTCATCACCGCACCCGGGGCGCGGCCGAATCCGGGTTGGCTGAACATCGTGCGCACCGGACGCGCGCGCTCCAAGATCCGCCATCACCTGAAGACGATGGAAGCGGAAGAGTCGCGCGCGCTGGGCGAGAAGATGTTGGCGCAGGCGCTGCGTACCGAAGGCCTGACGCTGCCTTCGAGCGACCCGAATGAAGCCGAAGCCACGGCGCTGTGGACGCAGCTCACACGCTGGAGCGGCAACCGCAGCCGTGGTGATTTGCTGATCGACATCGGCCAGGGCCGCAAGATCGCCATCATCGTGGCCAAGCGTTTGGCGCAGCTGATGCTGGAGCACGGCATCCGGCCCGACGCCGTGGCGCTGACCTTGGGCCGCTACGCTGCCGACGACGACGCCGCGCCCACGCAAGGTGTGGTCTTCGTCGACGGCAACCAGGGCGCTTCGGTACAGCTGGCCAGCTGCTGCCGGCCGATTCCCGGCGATGACATCGTCGGCTACCTCGGCCGCGGCGAGGGCCTGCTCGTGCACACCGCCGAATGCCATGTCGGCAAGCGCCTGTTTGAGCGCGATGCCGAACGCTGGATCACGGTGGAATGGGCCGACGACCTGAGCCGCACGTTCGAAACCAGCATCATCGTGCTGGTGAACGACGGCAAGGGCGTGCTGGCGCAAGTGGCCGCGGCCGTGAGTTCGGCCGAGGCCGACATCACCCACCTCGACATGGGGCAGGAGCCGGCACGCGACACCACCGAGCTGCGCCTCTTGGTCAGCGTGCGCGACCGCCAGCATCTGGCCGACCTGCTGCGCATCCTGCGCCGCAACCCGGTGGTGCTGCGCGTGTGGCGCGTCAAGCCTTAAGCGTCTTGAGGGGACGGGCGCGCCGTCACGCAGGCGCCGGGTAGCGCACCGCCAGCACCTCCAGCCGCTCCGGCCCGGCCGGCGTCATCAGCTGCACCTCATCACCCTCGCGCGCCTTGAGCAAGGCGCGGGCGATGGGCGAGATCCAGCTCACCTCCGCTTGAAGGTTATCGGCCTCGTCGATACCCTTGATGGTGATGGTGTGCTCTTCACCGCGGCCGTTGATATAGGTGACGGTGGCGCCGAAAAAGATCTGGTCGTTGCCGTGGTGTCGTGCGGGGTCGGCGACCTCGGCGATGTCCAGCCGCCTGGTGAGGAAGCGGATGCGGCGGTCGATTTCGCGCAGCCGCTTCTTGCCGTAGAGGTAGTCGCCGTTCTCCGAGCGGTCACCGTTCTTCGCGGCCCAGGATACGGTCTCGACAATCTTCGGCCGCTCGTCGTCCAGGAGCGTCATCAGCTCTTCGCGCAGCCGCTTGTAGCCGGCGGGCGTGTGTAGTTGCGCACGCCCGCGGGCAGCGGCGGCAGGCTGGGTGTGCCATCATCATCGTCGTTAGCGTCGGCATCGGGCTCACGTGTGAAGGCCTTGTTCATGGCGTGCGCAGCGTGGCGATCGTCTTCACGACAGGTGGTGGCCGAAGAATGTGAACGTGCGGTCCCAGGCCACCTGCGCCCAGGCGGCGTCGTATTGCGTGATGGCGATGCGCCCGCTGCCCTGCGCAGTCTCGTTGGCAAAACCGTGATGCGCCAGGTAGCGGTGGCCGGTGTAGGCCACGCCGGCGCCGCGCAGCTTCTCTTCCAGCGCGTCGACGCCATTGATGGCAAACGCGCCGTCCTGTTCGGCCCAATGCGCGAGCAGCGGCGCCTTGATCTTCGAAGCATCGACGAATTCCAGCGGCGGGTAGCCGTACCAGATCACGGCCGCGTCGAGCTCACTCGCCATGGTGCTGGCCAGCACCGTCAAGGCGCCGCCCATGCAGTAGCCGGTGACGCCCACCTTGGCCGAGCCGCCCTTGAGGAACTGCACCGCGCCGCGCACGTCTTGGGACGCCGCGTCGCCAAAGTTCAACGCGCTCATCAGGTGGTGCGCTTCTTCGGCCTCGACCGTGCTCTTGCCGCGGTACAGGTCGGGCACCAGCGCGCGGTAGCCGGCCTGCGCGAAACGCTGCGCGACACCGCGGATCTGGTCGTTCAGGCCCCACCATTCCTGGATGACGACGACGCCGGGCGCGCCGCTGGCGTTCTTCGGTTCAGCAAGATACCCCTGGACCGGCTGGCCGTCGGGGCGCTTGAAGCTGATGGTGCTGGTACCCGTGCTGGCCATGTGATAACTCCTGTGGTGAGCGGTGCGGTGCCGTGCCGTCACGTTGCGACGCGGCGCCTGAAGACAAGGCGGTCGCGCGATGATGCCTCGCGCGCGAACGAATAACCAGCGGCGGCGAAGGCTTCGAGCTTCTTCACCGCGCGCACCCGCTCCTGCACCGCCCAGCGCGCCATGCGCCCGCGCGCCTGTTTGGCAAGCACGCTGATGATCTTGTAGCCGTCGTCCTTCCAGTCTTCGAACACGCAATCGATGACACGTGCGCGCAGGGCCTGGCGCAGCGCCACGCGCGCGTATTCGATCGACGCCAGGTTCACCACCACCGGCGCGGCCACGTCGGCCTGGCGCGCGTTGAGGTGTTCGGCCACGGTATCGCCCCAGTAGGCGTAGAGGTCGCGGCCACGGGGGTTGCGCAGACCCGTGCCCATCTCCAGGCGGTAGGGCTGCAGCTGGTCCAGCGGCCGCAGCGCGCCGTACAGGCCGCTGAGGATGACCACATGCTCTTGCGCCCAGCGCAGGTCGGGCGTGTTCAGCGTCTTCGCGTCCAGGCCGGCGTAAACGTCGCCGTCGAAGGCCAGCACCGCCGGTTTGCTGTTGTGCGGCGTGTGCTCGCGCGACCAGGCGGCGTAGCGCGCGACGTTGAGCTCGGCCAGCGCCGGCGACAGGTCCATCAGGGCCGCAACCTGCGCTGCGGTCTGCTTGCGCATCAAGCCGATGAGCGCGCTGGCTTGGTCGAGGTACAGCGGCTCGCTGGCGTGGCGGCGCAGGACGGCCGGCACGCGGGTTTGATAGTCCAGGCGCTTGGCCGGGGAGATCAGGAACAGCATCAGCGTGCTGCCTGAGCCGCACCGAGCGCGGCCTGCCAGGTGCGCAACGGGATGTGGCTGTGCAGGCGGTGCATGGCGCGGGCTATGAGCACCGGGTGCAGTTCGTGGCCTATGCCTTCGGCGAGGTCGATGGTGGCGTCGCCTTGCAATTCGCCCAGCTGCTCGAAACATCGGCGTAGGGCGCCGGCGGCGAAGACCTTGTCGTCTTCGCCGTGGAACAGATGCAGCGTGGTGTGGCGTGGTGCGGCCACCGGTGCCTTGGGCAACATGCCGCCAAAGGCCAACACGCGGCCAGCGATGCCGTCTTCCTTCAGCGCCAGCGACAAGGCCAGCACGGCGCCTTGCGAGAAGCCGCCCAGCGCGGTGGCTGCGGGCCCGACACCCAGGCGCTGCTGCTGCGCGCGCACCCAGCTTTGCAACATCGGCAGGACGCTGTCGACGCGTGCCGGCCAGGTGCTGGCGTCAAGGGAAACGTCCAGGTCGGCAATCGAATACCACTGCCTTTGCCGGCCTTTGTCGTCGACGTTGGGCGCGTCGGGTGCCAGCACCGCAGCTTGCGGAAATTCGAGGCGCAGGCGCTGCGCCAGCGGCGCCATGTCGGTGGCGCTGCTGCACCAGCCGTGCAGCAGCAGGATCAGCTGCTCGGGCCGGCCCGCGGCGGGCAGCCATTCGATGGGGCATTCGAGGGAAACATCGCTTGGCACTTGCATGGCCGCGCATTCTCCCAGCTACCTGAAATTGCGGCTCTTCGTCGACAGGCCGTGCAGCAGCGCGGTGTGGTCGACGAGCTGCTTGGCGATGAGGTGGCGCACCTCGCCTTCGCGCTGCCAGATGCCGTACACCGTGAGCAGCGAACTCGCCAGCAGCACGCGTCTTTGCTTCTCGGCCAGCTGCGGCCAGACGATGACGTTGATGCCACCGGTCTCGTCTTCGAGCGTGACGAAGACCACGCCCTTGGCCGTCTCGGGCCGCTGGCGGTGGGTGACGATGCCGCTGGCGCGCGCCAGTCGCCCCGACGGGTAGTCGCGCAGCACGGCCGCGGGCTGCACTTGATACGCTGCCAGCTCGGCGCGCAACAAGGCCACCGGGTGCTGCGTCAGCGACAGCCCGGTGCTGCGGTAGTCGGCGAGCACGGTGTCGGCGGCGCCGGGTGCGTTCAATTCGGCCGTTAGCTCGTGCGTGCGCGTGGCTTTCAAGAGCGGCGTGGCGCGCGTGTCGATGCCGGCCACCGACCAGGCGGCCTGGTGACGGTGGCCGGTGAGCGGCCGCAGCGCGTCGGCTTGCGCCAGCAGGCCGAGCTGGTGGGTGTCGAGCAAGGCGCGCCGCGCCAGGTCTTCAGCGCTTTCGAAAGGCGCAGCCTGGCGTGCGCTGATGACGCGTTTGGCCGCTTCTTCGGGCAGGCCGCTGATGCGGCTGAAGCCCAGCCTGACGCTGCATAAAGGCGTACGCAGCGGCTGCGACGCGCCTTCAAGCACCGAGTCCCACAGGCTCAGGTTCACATCCACCGGCAACACCGTCACACCATGCTCGCGCGCATCGCGCACCAGTTGCGCCGGGGCATAAAAACCCATCGGCTGGCTGTTGAGCAAGGCGGCGAGGAAGGCATCGGGGTGATGACGTTTCAACCACGCGCTGACGTAGACCAGCAGCGCAAAACTGGCGGCATGGCTTTCGGGGAAACCGTATTCGCCGAAGCCTTCGATCTGCTTGAAGATGCGCTCGGCGTATTCGCGCGTGTAGCCCTTGGCCACCATGCGGCCGGTGAGCCGCTCGTGAAACGGCCCGAGGCCGCCCTTCCTTTTCCACGCCGCCATGGCGCGGCGCAGCTGGTCGGCCTCACCCGGCGTGAAGTCGGCGGCGAGGATGGCGAGCTGCATCACCTGCTCTTGAAAGATCGGCACGCCGAGCGTGCGCGCCAGTGCCTGGTGCACCTCGGCGCTGGGGTAGTCCACCGGCTCTTCGCCAGAGCGGCGGCGCAGGTACGGATGCACCATGCCACCCTGGATCGGCCCGGGCCGCACGATGGCGACTTCGATCACCAGGTCGTAGAACGAGCGCGGCTGCAGGCGCGGCAGCATGCTCATCTGAGCGCGGCTTTCAACCTGGAAGGTGCCGACGCTGTCGCCGGTGCACAGCATCTCGTAGGTAGGCGCGTCTTCGGCCGGCACGTCTTGCATGGTGAACCTTGGCAGGCCCTGCTTGGCCGCGACAAAGTCCAGCGCGCGGCGGATGGCGCTGAGCATGCCCCGCGCCAAAAGGTCGACCTTCAACAGGCCCAGCGCATCGAGATCGGCCTTGTCCCACTGAAACACGCTGCGCCCTTGCATCGCCGCGTTTTCCACCGGCACGAGCCGCGCCAGGTCGTCGCGCGCAATGACGAAGCCGCCCGGGTGCTGCGAGAGGTGGCGCGGGAAACCGATCAGCGTCTGCGTCAGCTCGACCCAGAGCAGGCACAGGTGCGACTCGGGGTCGAAGCCGTTTTCACGCAGGCGCTCGGTGTTGATCGAACGGCCGTCGAACCAGTGCTGTGATTTCGCCACCGCGTCGATGCGTTCGACATCGATACCCAAGGCGCGCCCGGCATCACGTAATGCCGAACGCGGGCGGTAGGAAATAACCACTGCTGTAAGCGCCGCGCGATGGCGCCCGTATTTGCGGTAGACGTACTGGATGACCTCTTCGCGGCGCTGGTGCTCGAAGTCGATGTCGATATCAGGCGGCTCGCCGCGCTCGGCGCTGATGAAGCGTTCGAACAAGAGGCTCATGCGCGCCGGGTCGACCTCGGTCACGCCCAGCGCATAACAGACCGCCGAATTGGCCGCGCTGCCGCGGCCCTGGCACAGGATGCCTTGCGCGCGCGCCCAATGCACGAGGTCGGCGACGGTGAGGAAATAAGGTTCGTAGCGCAATTGCGCAATCAATGCGAGTTCGTGTTCGATGGTGGCGCGCACGGTGGTGGGCAAACCACCACTCAAATGGGCAAAACGCCGCACGAGGCCTTCTTCGATCAATTGACGCAACCAGCTCGCCGGCGTGTGGCCGGCGGGCACGATCTCCTCGGGGTATTCGTAGCGCAATTCGTCCAATGAAAAAGCGCAGGTCGCGGCAATTTCGAGCGTGGCCGCCAGCCACTCGGGCCGGTAGATGGCAGCCAGCCGCGCGCGTGAACGCAGATGCGCTTCGGCGTTGGGTGCGAGCGCAAAACCGGCCGCGGCCACGGTCGTCTTCAAACGCGTGGCGGTGAGCATGTCCTGCAAGGGCTTGCGCGAACGCGCATGCAT
>JANLYV010000296.1:0-3069 GCA_031365825.1 Rubrivivax sp.
CTGTTTCGCGGCGCCGCGCAGGCAGGCGTGCGCCGGGTGGTTCAGGTCTCGGCGCTGGGTGTGAACACCGATGCGAGCAGCCTCGCAGCGCCCTACCTGCACAGCAAGCTGCTCGCCGACGAAGCGCTCGCCGCGCTGGCGGTCGACGGCGTGGTGCTGCGCCCGTCGCTCGTGTACGGGCCGCGCAGCCAGAGCGCTCGCCTGTTCGCCACCCTGGCCAGCCTGCCGGTGATCGGCTTGCCGGGTTGGGGCGGCCAAGCCGTGCAGCCGGTGCATGTGTTCGAGCTGGCCGAGGCCATCGTGCGGCTCGTGGAACACGGCGGCCCTGTGCAGGGCATGTACGAGCTGGCCGGCGCCGAGCCCACCACCTACCGCCGCATGCTGGCCGCGTACCGCCACGCACTCGGGCTGGGCGACGCGGTGTGGCTGCCGCTGCCGATGCCGCTGATGCAGCTCAGCGCCTGGGCAGCCGAGGCCTTGCCGCAAACGGTGTTCAGCCGCGACACGCTGCGCATGTTGCAGGTCGGCTCGGTGCCGGCCCACAACGACTTGCCCGAGCTGTTGGGCCGGGCGCCCAGTTCGCTGGCGCACGGCCTGGCCGTCTCGCAGCCGCAGCCGCTGGCCGACCTGCGCGTCAGCATCAGCCCGACGCTAGCGTGGGCGGTGCGCGGGGCGCTCGCGTTCATGTGGATCTACACCGCGCTCATCAGCGCCTTGCTGCCGCAGCAATCGGGGGTGATGGCCTTGCTCGCACGCTGCGGGCTTATCGGTGCGGTGGGTGTAACGGCGCTGGTGCTGTCGTGCGCCTTGAACCTGACCGTGGGCGTGCTCACGCTCGTGCGCCCGTCGCCGTGGTTGTATGCAGTGCAGGCCAGTGCTGTGCTCGGCTACGGCCTGACGGCGGCGTTCAATATGCCAGAGCTGACCCTCGACCACTGCGCCCCGCTCGTGAAGAACCTGCCGGTGTTGATGGCGGTGTTGCTGCTGTGGCTGGCGCACCCGGCGCAACCGGTGCGTTCACAGCGTTCGGCAGACGGCGGGCGCGCGGCTCAGGCTCGGCGTGGCATTCAGGGCCATGTGTCCCACGCACGCGCCGCCACCGGCTCGCCCCACAGGTCGACCGCGACGGCCGTGCCCGCATGGGGCCGCAACGCCGCCTCGCCGCGCACATAGCCCAGGCCGACGCAGGCACCCGCCTTCGGGCTCCAGCCGACCGAGGCCAACTCGCCCACCGGCTGCCCGTCGATCAGCACCGCCTCGCCGCCCCACGCATACACATCGGGTGCGTCGAGCACCACCGTCACGAGCTTCTTGCGCAGGGGCTGGCCCTGCGCCTTCAACAACGCCGCCCGGCCGATGAAGGGCGCGGGCTTGTCGAGCTTCACGCCCGCCATCAAGCCGGCCTCGAACGGCGTTTCATCCGGCACCAGCTCTGCGGCCCAGGCGCGCCGGCCGGCTTCGATGCGCAAGGCATCGATCGCGTAGTAGCCGGCATCGACCAGGCCGAGGTGGGCCCCCGCTGCGTGCAGCGCCAAGTACACGTGGCGCGCCATCTCGACCGGCACATGCAGCTCGAAGCCCGGGCCACCCACGTAGCTCATGCGCGCGGCGCGCACGCGCACCAGGCCGAGGTCGATCTCCTTCGTGTGGGCGAACTTCAACGCCACCGCTGACACATCGTCCGGGCTCACTCGGCCCAGCAGTTCGCGGGCGTTCGGGCCCATCAGCGAGAGCACGCAGGTCATCGCGCTCACGTCGGTCAGCACCGCGTGCTCGTGCGCTTCGATGTGGCGGTTGATCCACTCGGCATCGCGCACTGCCTGCGCCGAGCCGGTGACGACGAGGAAGCGCGCCGCGCCTTCGCGGATCACGGTCACGTCGCTCTCGAAGCTGCCGCGCTCGTTGAGCATGGCGGTGTAGACCATGCGGCCCGCCGGCACGTCGATCTCGTTCGCGCACAGGCGCTGCAACACGGCCAGTGCATCGCGGCCTTGCAGCAGCAGCTTGCCGAACGAGCTTTGGTCGTACAGCGCCACAGCGTTGCGCGTGGCGTGCTGCTCGGCCTGCACCCAGGGCAGCCAGTCGGGCCGGCCCAGGCCGGGCCGGGCGCTGGCTTCATCCAAAGGCTTCATGTAGTTGGCGCGCTCCCAGCCGTTCTTGCTGCCGAACACTGCGCCCTTGGCCGCCAGCAGGTCGTACAGCGGCGAGGTGCGCAGTGGCCGCGCCGTCACGAGTTCATGGCGCGGCCAGCGCATTGCGTAGTGCAGGCCCAGCGTCTCGCCGGTGCGCTCGGCCAGGGCCTTGCGGTTGGCGGTGAACGGGGCAAAGCGGCGGATGTCAACGTCCCACACATCACACGGCGCTTCACCGCCGATCACCCATTCGGCGATCAGCTTGCCCGCACCGCCCGAGTTGGCAATGCCGGCCGAGTTAAAGCCTGCGGCGACGTAGTAATTGCGCAGCTCCGGGGCCTCGCCGATGATGAAATTGCCATCGGGCGTGAAGCTCTCCGGCCCGTTCAGCAGCATCTTCACCTTGGCGGTTTCCAGGCACGGCGTGCGGTGCATCGCGGCCCTCATCAGCGGCTCGAACTGGTCCCAGTCTTCACCGAGCAACGCGAACTGGAAGGTCGGCGGGATCGGGTCCATCGCCCACGGCTTGGCCTTCGGCTCGAAGCCGCCCATCAGCAGGCCGCCGACCTCTTCCTTGTAGTAGATGCAGCCATCGGGGTCGCGCATCACCGGCAGCATCGGGTGCACACCTTCGATGCGCTCGGTGACGATGTAGAAGTGCTCGGCCGGGTAGAGCGGCACATTCACGCCGGCCAGCGCACCGAACTGGCGCGACCACTGGCCGGCGCAGTTGATCAGGGTTTCGCAGCGCACATCCCCCTGCGCGGTGCGCACGCCCACCGCAGTGCCGTGCTCGACGATGACCCCCGTGACCTCGATGTCCTCGATCATCTTCACGCCGCGGTTGCGCGCGCCCTTGGCCAGCGACATGCACAAATCGGCCGGGTTGGCCTTGCCGTCGCCGGGGATCCAGATCGCACCCTGCAAATCGTCGGTG
>JANLYV010000305.1:0-1740 GCA_031365825.1 Rubrivivax sp.
ACAGTGCTTTGGGAAGCGGCTGATCGGATTTGCGGCAAGCGGCTGAAGGCGCTGATTCCGATGTTGGTCGATGCCATGGAGCGGCACGGCCATCTCGACTTGGATCCCGTGGTCAAGACCAAGGTCTTGCACGACAGCGCAGCGACCATCGACCGGGTATTGGAGGCCGCGCGCCTGCATATCGACGGCCAGCGCAAGCGCCGCAACGGCGTAGGTTCGGCGATCCGGCGCAGCATCCCGGTGCGCACCTTCGCCGACTGGCGCGATCCGCCACCAGGCTTCTTCGAGATCGACATGGTTGAACACTGTGGCGGCGTGAAGACCGAAGGTGAGTTCGTCCACACGCTCACGATGACCGACATCGCCAGTGGATGGACCGAATGCGTGGCGATGCGGGTGCGCGACCAGATGCTGATCATCGGAGCGTTCGAAGATGTCGCGGCCGAGCTGCCGTTCACGATGCTGGGCGTGGACTCGGACAACGACAGTGCCTTCATGAGCCAGAGCGTCTTCGACTACTGAAAAGGCCGTGGCCTCGAGCAGACGCGATCTCGGGCCTACAAGAAGAACGACCAAGCCTGGGTCGAGCAGAAGAACGGCGCCGTCGTGCGACGGCTGGTCGGCTACGGCCGCCTGAGCGGCGCGGAGGCCACGAAGACCCTGGCGCTGCTTTACGTGTCATCGCGGCTGTACATCAACTTCTTCCAGCCATCGTTCAAGCTGAAGTCCAAAACGCGTGATGGGGCGCGCGTCAACAAGAAATATCACCCGCCTGCCACCCCTTGCGATCGACTGCTGGCGCACCCCGATGTCGGGCAGGACATCAAGACTCGGCTGATAGGCCAGTTCGAGAGCCTCGATCCCGTGCGACTGTTGCACCAGATACGCCTTGCCCAACGGACGCTGAGCGACATCTCGGCGAGCGGCCCGAAGACGGTGATGACGGCCGAGCCGAAATCGGACGTGGCAGTATTCCTTGCGAGCCTGACGACAGCTTGGAAGGACGGGGAAGCTCGTCCCACGCATCGCAAGCGAGCAAAGACGACCCACTGGTGGAGGAATGTGCCGGACCCGTTCGCCGATGCGTGGCCCACCATTGAAGGCTGGTTGATCGCGGAGCCGACCGTCGCCGCCAGCGTGTTGATGGATCGGTTGGTCGCGATGGTTCCGGATGCCTATGCCGGTAAGCCGCAGTTGCGAACGCTGCAACGCCGGGTCAAGGCTTGGCGGAGCCAACGCGTGAAAGAGATGGTCCTGGGCAGCCTGCGCAGGTCCGCGCCTATGCCGGTCGAAGTGTGAAGCGCACTCGAAACTTCAAAGCCGCGGGGGCCGGGCGCTTCGCGCCCGGCAGGCCATGGACATGTGGACGATGCGCCTGCGGCGCACCGGTTGCGACCGTGGACAACGCGCGCTGCGCGGCTGCGTTGCCCACCGCCGCAACCTTCGACCACATGCCCACAGCCTTCGACCAAGGGATGCGTCAAAACTCGATGCGAATCCCGCTCTGCACGTCGAAAGTCGTGACCAGGCGGGCGACACGAGGAAAACTTCGTCCCTGCATCACGCCAGATCTGCTCCAAGTTTGAGCAGCACCTCCAGCGCGTCAGCGCATCCAGACCTCTCAGCGACGACAAACACCCACGGGTAACATTCCTTCGTGAGGCAACACGACCGGCCATGCTGCTTGACGCCGTCCACACTGGTTCGGAAAACAATCGGTCCGAGTGCAGCAGCACGAGG
>JANLYV010000323.1:0-16181 GCA_031365825.1 Rubrivivax sp.
GCGAGCTACGGCGCCGAGCTGCTCGACTGGCTGAACACCTACACCTTCCCGGCCGAGACGGCGTTTGCCGATCCGCAGCGCTCAAAGGCCGGCGCTGAACTGTTCGTCGAGGCGCTGCTGGCGCACGGCACGACCGCGGCCGTGGCGTTCGCGACCGCGCACAAAGTGTCGGCCGACGCGCTGTTCGCATCCGCGCAGCGGCGCGGCATGCGCATGATCACCGGCAAGGTGCTGCAAGACCGCCACTCGCCCGACGGCCTGCGCGACGACGTAGCGCAGGCCGAGCGCGATTGCACCGACCTGATCGCGCGCTGGCATGGCACCGACCGGCTCGCCTATGCGGTGACGGTGCGCTTTGCACCGAGCAGCACGCCCGAGCAACTCGCGATGGCGAGCCGCCTGTGCGCGGGCGACCCGACGCTCTACATGCAGACCCACGTGGCCGAGAACCGCGCCGAGGTGCAATGGGCGCGCGAGCTCTTCCCGCAAGCGCGCAGCTACCTCGACGTCTACGCCCGCGCCGGCCTGCTGCACGCGCGCAGCGTGCTGGCGCACGGCATCTGGCTCGACGACGCCGACCGCGCCGCATTGCATGCGAGCGGCGCGCAGATCGCGCACAGCCCATCGTCGAACCTGTTCCTCGGCAGCGGCCTGTTCAACTGGCACGCGATGGTCGGGGCCGGCGCCCGGGTCAGCCTGGCGAGCGACGTCGGTGGCGGCACCAGCCTGTCGATGATCCGCACGATGGCCGACGCCTACAAGGTGCAGGCGATGGCCGGCCAGCGCCTGACCGCATGGTGTGCGTTGCATGCGGCGACGCTGGGGGCGGCGCAGGCCTTGCAACTCGACCACGAGATCGGCTCGCTCGATGCCGGCCGCACGGCCGACGTGTGCGTGTGGGACTGGGCCGCCGACGCTGTCGCGCAGCGCCGCATGTCGGTGGCCCGCAGCCTGCACGAGCGCGCGTTCGCGTGGATCACGCTGGCCGACGACCGCAACCTCGTCGAAGCGCGCGTGGCCGGCGTCGTCCGCCACGCACGGGCGGGCCACGCGGCGCGCCTGCAACTTGCTTGAACGACGCCATCGAACCGGAGAGACGACCATGCTGCGCCTCGAACTCGTGAACATCAGCAAGCAGTACCCCGCTGTCAAGGCCAACGACTCGGTCAACCTGCGTGTGCAGCCCGGCGAGATCCACGCCGTGCTCGGCGAGAACGGCGCCGGCAAGTCGACGATGATGAAGATCATCTACGGCGCGGTACGCCCCGACGAAGGCGAGATCCGCTGGAACGGCGAGCCGGTGCAGATCGCCTCCCCCGCGGCGGCCCGCGGCAGACGCAGCTGCCGCCGCGCCGCGGCTTGCCGCATCATCGCGGCCTGACCATGCTGCGACTCGAACTCATCGGCATCAGCAAGCAGTACCCCGCGGTGCGCGCCAACGACCGCGTCGGCCTGCGTGTGCAGCCCGGCGAGATCCACGCCGTGCTCGGCGAGAACGGCGCCGGCAAGAGCACGCTGATGAAGATCATCTTCGGCGCGGTCCAGCCCGACGAAGGCACGGTCCGCTGGAACGGCCGGCCGGTGCAGGTGCGCAGCCCCGCCGAGGCGCGCGCGCTCGGCATCAGCATGGTCTACCAGCACTTCTCGCTGTTCGACACGCTCACCGCGGCACAGAACGTCTGGCTCGGCCTGGACAAGGGCATGAGCCTGGCGGACGTGACGCGTCGCATCGACGAGGTCGCCGGCAGCTACGGCCTGGACGTGGACCCACTGCGGCCGGTGCACACGCTGTCGGTGGGCGAGCGCCAGCGTGTCGAGATCGTGCGCGCGCTGCTGACCAAGCCGCAGCTGCTGATCCTGGACGAGCCGACCTCGGTGCTCACACCCCAAGCGGTGGACAAACTCTTCGTCACGCTGCGCCTGCTCAGCAGCCAGGGCTGCAGCATCCTCTACATCAGCCACAAGCTCGACGAGATTCGCGCGCTGTGCCACCACTGCACGGTGCTGCGCGGCGGCAAGGTCACGGGCGAGGTCGACCCGACGTTGGAGAGCAACGCCAGTCTGTCGCGCATGATGATCGGCGCCGAGCCGCCACCGCTGCAGCACGAAGCCCGCGCCGCCGGGGCCGTGGTGCTGGCGGTCAAGGGCTTGAGCCTGCCCAAGCTCGACCCTTTCGGCATGAACCTGACCGACATCAACCTCGACGTGCGTGCCGGTGAAATCGTCGGCGTGGCCGGGGTCTCGGGCAACGGCCAGCAGGAATGGCTGCGGGCGCTGTCCGGCGAAGACACGCGCGCGCCGCCCGGTTCGATCAGCCTCTTCGGCCAGGACATCGCCGCCGCGCCGCCACGCCGCCGCCGCGACGCCGGACTGCACTTCGTGCCCGAAGAACGCCTGGGCCGCGGTGCCGTGCCGACGCTGAGCCTGGCACATAACACGCTACTGACGCGCACTGGGGCGGTGTCGCGCCTGGGCTGGATTCGGCACCGTGAAGTGCGCCGTCTTACCGAACACATCATTGAGCGCTTCAAGGTCAAGAGCGGCGGCAGCGGCGCGGCGGCCAGGAGCCTTTCGGGCGGCAATTTGCAGAAGTACATCGTCGGCCGCGAGATCGACGCCGCGCCGAAACTGTTGATCGTCAGCCAGCCCACCTGGGGTGTCGACGTCGGCGCGGCCGCGCTCATCCGCGCCGAGCTCTTGAAGCTGCGCGACGCCGGCTGTGCGCTGCTGGTGGTGAGCGAAGAGCTCGACGAGCTGTTCGAAGTCAGTGACCGGCTCGTGGTCATCGCGCAGGGACGCTTGTCGCCCGCATTGGCGATGAACGTGGACAAGGCCGAGGCCACGACCCAGCGCATCGGCGAATGGATGTCGGGCTTGTTCACGCCGGCTACAGAGGACGCGCATGCTTAGGCTCGAAGCGCGCGCGCAGCCGTCGAAGTGGCTGGCTATGACATCGCCGCTGCTGGCGCTTTGCATCACGGTGCTTGTCGGCATCGGCCTCTTCGTCGTGCTCGGCAAAGACCCGTTGAAGGGCTTGACGGTATTTTTCTACGAGCCGGTAAAGAGCCTCTATGCGCTGTCGGAACTGTCAGTCAAGGCCACGCCGCTGATCCTCATCGCGCTCGGCCTCGCGCTGTGTTTTCGCTCGAACGTGTGGAACATCGGCGCCGAAGGGCAGTTCGTGGCCGGGGCGCTGGCGGCGGGCTGGGTGGCGATGCAAGCCGGGCCCGACACCGCGTGGATGGGCCGCGGCATCGTGTTGCCGATCCTGCTTGCGGGCATGCTCGGCGGCATGGGCTGGGCGGCCATCGTGGCGCTGCTGCGCGACCGCTTCAATGCCAACGAAATCCTCGTCAGCCTGATGCTCGTGTACGTGGCCGAGCTGCTCTTGAGCTACCTCGTCTACGGCCCCTGGAAAGACCCCAAGGGCTACAACTTTCCGCAGTCCATCACTTTCCTGGCGCAGACCAAGGTGCCGCGGTTGGTGGACAACCTGCGCGCCAACATCGGCGTCTTCATCGCGCTCTTCGCCGTCGGCGCGCTGTGGCTGTTTCTGTTCCGCACCTACCGCGGGTTCCAACTGCAGGTGGGTGGCCTGGCACCGCTGGCCGCGCGCTACGCCGGCTTCTCGTCACGCGCGGCGCTGTGGACGGCGCTGCTGCTGTCGGGCGGCCTGGCGGGTCTGGCCGGTGGGCTGGAAGCGGCCGGGCCGCTCGGCCAGCTAACACCCCATGTACCCGCAGGCTACGGCTTCGCCGCGATCATCGTCGCCTTCGTCGGCCGGCTGCATCCGCTGGGCATCGTCTTCTCGGCGGTGCTGATGAGCATGTTCTACATCGGCGGCGAGCTGGCGCAGTCGCGTATGGGGCTGCCGAAGTCGCTGACGGGTGTGTTCCAGGGGCTTCTGCTGTTCACGCTGCTGGCCTGCGACACGCTGATCCACTACCGCATCCGCCTTCGCTCGCCCCCCCTGCAAAGGGGAGGGAGTCATTCAGCTGGGAGCACTTGATGGAGTCTTTCGCGCTGCTCATCGCCGCCACGCTCAACGCCGGCACGGTGCTGGCCATCGCCGGCCTCGGGCTGCTCATCAACGAACGCGCCGGCATCGTCAACCTCGGCGCCGAAGGCTTGATGCTGGTCGCGGCCATTGCCGGCTTTGCCACCGCTGTCACCACCGGCAGCGACTGGCTGGCCTTCGGCGCCGGCGCGCTGGCCGGGGCGTTGATGGCCGCGGCCTTCGGTGTGCTCGTGATCTGGCTCAATACCAACCAGTACGCCACCGGCCTGGCGCTGAGCCTGTTCGGCAGCGGCCTCTCGGCCTTCGTCGGCATTGGTTTCGTGCAGGAGAAGCTCGGCGAGCGCTCGCAGTTCAGCGTGCCGTTGCTGGCCGATGTGCCCTTCGTCGGCCCGGCCTTGTTTCGCCAGCACCCCATGGTCTACCTCGCCATCGCGCTGGCCGTTGGCCTGGGCTGGTTCCTCTACCGTTCACGTGCCGGGCTGGTGTTGCGCGCCGTGGGCGAGTCGCCCGAGTCAGCTCATGCTTTGGGTTATTCCGTGCGGCGCATCCGCCTGGCCGCGGTGATGACGGGCGGTGCGCTGTGCGGCGTGGCCGGTGCCTACCTGTCGGTGATCTACACGCCGCTGTGGGTCGAAGGCATGGTGGCGGGCAAAGGCTGGATCGCGCTGGCGCTCACCACCTTTGCCACCTGGCGCCCGGCACGCGTGCTGCTCGGCGCCTACCTCTTCGGCGGCGTGACCATGCTGCAATTCCATCTGCAGGGGCAGGGGGTCGATGTGCCCAGCCAGTTCCTGAGCATGCTGCCTTACCTCGCCACCATCGTCGTGCTCGTGCTGATTTCGCGCAATGCCACGTGGATACGCGTCAACATGCCGGCCTCGCTGGGCAAGCCCTTCTTCCCGGGGTCTTGAAGGATTCCCGATAATTCGCCGGCTTTCACGACCCAACACCACCACAACGGAGAGAGAACCCATGACCGATGCATCCAAGCGCACGCTGCTCAAAGTCACCACCCTGTCGGCCATCGCCGCCGCGGCCCTGCTCGTGGGCTGCGGCAAGAAGGAAGAGCCGCCCAAGCCGGCGGCCGCCGCGTCGGCGCCCGCGCCCAAACCCGAGCCGCTGAAGATCGCCTTCGCCTACGTCGGCCCCGTCGGTGACGGCGGCTGGACCTTCGCCCACGACAACGGCCGCAAGGCGGTGGAGAAAGAGTTCGGCGACAGGGTGGTGACCAGCTTCGTCGAAAAGGTGCCCGAAGCGGCCGACGCCGAGCGCGTCTTTCGCGACATGGTGGGCCAGGGCAACAAGCTCATCTTCGGCACGACTTTCGGCTACATGGAGCCGATGCTGAAGGTGGCCGCCGACACCAAGGACGTGAAGTTCGAGCACGCCACCGGCTACAAGCAGGCCGATAACCTGCGCACCTACGACAGCCGCACGTATGAAGGCGCCTACATGGCCGGCATCATCGCCGGCAAGATGAGCAAGACCGGCACGCTCGGTGTGGTCGGCTCGATTCCCATCCCCGAGGTCATCCGCAACATCAACAGCTTCACCATGGGTGCGCAGACCGGCAACCCGAAGGTGAAGGTGAAGGTGGTGTGGGTCAACGAATGGTTCAACCCGCCCAAGGAAACCGAGGCGGCGCAGAGCCTGATCAACGGCGGCGCGGATGTGCTGTTCCAGAACACCGATTCGTCGGCGGTGTTGAAGACGGCGGGCACGAACAAGAAGATGGCCTTCGGCTGGGACTCGGACATGAGCGCTTACTCGCCCGAGGCCCACCTCGCGTCGGCCGTTATCAATTGGGGCCCGTACTACGTCAAGGCCACGCGCGACGCGCTCGAGGGCAAGTGGAAAGGCGGCGAAGCGGCGTGGTGGGGCGTGAAGGAAGGCGCCATCGACATCGTCTCGATCAACGACAAGGTGCCGGCCGAAACCAAGGCCGCGGTGGAGAAGGTCAAGGCCGGCCTGAAGGACGGCAGCTTCGTCATCTGGAAGGGCCCCATCCTCGGCCAGGACGGCAAGGAAGTGCTGAAGAAGGACGAGGTCGCCGACGACAAGTTCCTGGGCGGCGTGAACTTCTACGTCAAGGGCGTGGAAGGCAAGGTGCCTTCGGACAAGAAGTAGCCCGTCATTGCCGGTGCGACAAAAAAAAGGGGCCAGCCGGCCCCTTTTGTCGTTTCGGGTTCAGGCCTTCTTGACCTTGCCCTTGCGCGGCTGGGCCAGCACGTCGAGTCGTGCCGTTACGACGCCCGAACGCAGTATGTCGATCTTTCGTGCCGCGGCGAACGAGAGGTCGCCCACGCGATCGGGTGTGGTCGGGCCGCGGTCGTGGCGCGGGGGGTGCCGGCGTGAGCCCTCCCACGGCGTTAACAGGCTCTAGCATCGGCATCGCGCGCTGCCATCAGGTGCAGCGCGCCGATTGATCATAGTTGCCGTCTTCGCGCTGTGGTCGCGAAAGTGGCGCCGGGCTTGCAGGAGATCCCAATGCATGAGATGGCATCAGAACCGCTGGCGGCGCTGCTGCGCGCCATGCCCAAGGCCGAGTTGCACATCCACATCGAAGGCTCGCTCGAGCCGGAGCTGATCTTCGCGCTGGCCGCACGCAATGGCGTGGCGCTGCCCTATACCAGCGTGGCCGCGCTGCGTGCCGCCTACGCCTTCTCCGACTTGCAGAGTTTTCTCGACATCTACTACGCCGGCGCCAGCGTGCTGCTGCACGAGCAGGACTTCTTCGACATGGCCTGGGCCTACTTCGAGCGCGCCGCGGCCGATCAGGTCGTGCACGCCGAAATCTTCTTCGACCCGCAGACGCACACCGAGCGTGGTGTGTCCATCGATGCCGTGATCGAGGGCCTGGCGCGGGCCTGCCGGCGCGCGCGCGACGACTTTGACATCAGCTCGCAGCTGATCCTGTGCTTCCTGCGCCACCTCAGCGAAGAGGCGGCGTTCGCCACCCTGGAGCAGGCCTTGCCGTACCGCCAGCACTTCATCGGCGTCGGCCTGGACAGTTCCGAGCGCGGCCACCCGCCGGAAAAGTTCGCGCGCGTCTTTGCCCGCTGCGGTGAGCTCGGCTTCAAGCGCGTGGCCCATGCCGGCGAAGAAGGCCCCGCGGCCTATATCGAAAGCGCGCTCGACGTGCTGCAGGTGCAACGCATCGACCACGGCGTGCGCTGCCTGGAGAGCCCGGCACTGGTGGCGCGGCTGGCGCGCGAGCGTGTGCCGCTGACGGTGTGCCCACTTTCCAACCTGAAGCTGTGCGTGGTCAAGACACTGGCCGAGCACCCACTGCCGGCGCTGCTCGACGCCGGCCTGTGCGCCACGGTCAACAGCGACGACCCCGCGTACTTTGGCGGTTATGTCAACGACAACTTCGTGCAGACCTTCGCTGCCTTGCCGCAGCTCACCGCGGCGCACGCGCGGCAGTTGGCGCTGAACAGCTTCGAGGCCAGCTTCGCGCCCGCTGCACGCAAGGCGGGCTGGGCGCAGCGGCTCGAGGCCGTGTTCGCCGCGGCCGCATGACGCCCCGGGCCGTCACCCGCGTCGCGCTTGCGCTACCGTCGCCACCATGAAACTGCCTGCACTGCGCCCACCGAGTCTCCTGGCCCTTGCGTGGCGACAGTCGGCGCGCGACTTTCGCGCGGGCGAGTTGCGCTTGCTGGCGGTGGCGGTGATGCTGGGCGTGGCCGCACTCACCGCGGTCGGCTTCTTTGCCGACCGGCTCACTGCCGGCCTGACGCGTGACGCCGGGCAACTGCTCGGTGGGGACGCGGTGGTGGCCAGCGACCGGCCGACGCCACCCGAGCTCGTGGCCAAGGCGCGTGAGCTCGGCCTGCAGCTGGCCGAGACGGCCAGCTTCCCGAGCATGGCGCGTGCGCCCGAGGCCCAGGGCGGCGCCACGCGGCTGGTGGCGGTGAAGGCGGTGGCGCCGGGCTACCCGTTGCGTGGCCGCGTGTTGCTCAAGGTCGCGCCCGAGGCCGCGACGCAGCCGGCCACGCGCGCGCCCCAGCCCGGCACGGTGTGGGTCGACCCGGCCATCCTAGACGCGCTGCAGCTCAAGGTCGGCGAGGCGCTGCTGCTGGGCGACAGCAGCCTGCGCATCGCGCAGCTGATCGTGATCGAGCCCGACCGCGGTGGCGGCTTCATGAGCTTTGCGCCGCGTGTGATGCTGGCGCAGGCCGACCTGGCAGCCACCGGCCTGGTCCAGCCCGCGAGCCGCGTGACCTACCGCCTGGCCGTGGCTGCAGCCGAAGGGCGTGAGCGCGCGGTGACCGAGTTCGTGCAATGGGCCGAGGCGCAGATTGCCCAGCTGCCCTTGCGCGGCGTGCGCGTCGAGTCGCTGCAAAGCGGCCGGCCCGAGATGCGTCAGACGCTGGACCGCGCCGAAAAGTTCCTCAACCTTGTGGCCTTACTTTCAGCGTTATTGGCCGCCGTCGCCGTGGCCATCGCCGCGCGTGACTTTGCCCAGCGCCACCTCGACGACTGCGCCATGCTGCGCGTGCTGGGCCAGTCGCAGCGGCGCATTGCAGGTGCCTATGCGCTCGAGTTCGGTGGTGTCGGGTTGCTTGCCAGCCTGGCCGGTGTGGCGATCGGCCTGGCCGTGCACTTCGTCTTCGTCTGGCTGCTGGCCGGGCTGGTGCAGGTCGCCTTGCCCAGCCCCGGCCTGCGCCCGGCGCTGTTCGGTCTGGGGGTGGGGCTGACGCTGCTGCTGGGCTTCGGGCTGCCGCCGGTGCTGCAACTGGCACAGGTGCCGCCGCTGCGCGTGATACGGCGCGACGTCGGGGGGCTCAAGGCTTCGTCGCTGCTGGTGCTGGCCGCAGGCCTGGGTGGCTTCGTCGCGCTGCTGTTTGCGGTCTCGGCCGACAGCACGGTCGGGCTGATTGCGGTGGGCGGCGTGGGCGGCGCCGTGGCCGCCTTTGCCGGGCTGGCCTGGGTGGCGGTGTGGGTGTTGCGCCGCGCCGTGCCCGAAACGCGCGCACCGCGCTGGCTGGTACTGGCCACACGCCAGATCGCGGCGCGACCGGCCTTCGCCGTGCTGCAGGTCTCGGCGCTGGCCGTGGGCCTGCTCGCCCTGATGCTGCTCGTGCTCTTGCGCACCGACCTCATCAGCAGCTGGCGCCAGGCCACGCCGGCCGACATGCCCGACCGCTTCGTCATCAACCTGCAGCCCGACCAGAGCGAGGCTTTCCGTGCCGCGTTGACGCGTGCCGGCGTGGCGAAGTTCGACTGGTTCCCGATGTTCCGCGGCCGCCTCGTGGCCATCAACGGCCGCACCGTCGACGCCACGACCTTTGCCGATGAACGGGCACAGCGTCTGGTCGACCGCGAGTTCAACCTGAGCCACGACGCGCGGCTGCCAGCGCACAACCCGCTGGCGTCGGGCACCTTCATCGCCGAAGAGGCCGATGCGGTGTCGGTCGAAGAAACGCTGGCGCAGACGCTGAAACTGAATCTCGGCGACCGGCTGCGTTTCGATGTCGCGGGCACGCCCAAGGAAGGGCGCATCACCAGTATCCGCCGCGTCGACTGGCGCTCGATGCGCGTCAACTTCTACGTGTTGTTTCCGCAATCGAAGATGCCCGACATGCCGGTGACCTACATCAGCGCCTTTCGCGCACCGGCCACCGCGGGCTTCGACAACAGCCTGAGCCGCGAATTCCCGAACATCACCAACGTCGACGTCTCGGCCTCGATCAGCCAGATTCAGGCGGTGCTCGACCAGGTCATCCGCGCCGTCGAATTCCTCTTCGGCTTCACGCTCGTGGCCGGCCTGGTGGTGCTCTTCGCGGCCATCACCGCCACGCGCGAGATGCGTGCGCGCGAGTTCGCCATCATGCGTGCGCTGGGGGCGAGCTCGAAACTGCTGGCGCAGGTGCAGCGCACCGAGCTGCTGGGTGTGGGCGCATTGGCCGGCGCGCTGGCGGCGGTGGCGGCTATTGCCGTGGGCTGGCTGCTCGCCCGCTACGTTTTCCAGTTCAGCTGGAACCCTTCGCTCTGGGTGCCCTTGCTCGGCGCGCTGGCCGGCGCCGTGCTCGCCCTGGCGGCAGGCTGGTGGGGCTTGCGCGAGGTCATTCGCCGCCCCGTGCTGGACACCTTGCGCCGCGCCGGCGCGGTGTAGTTCAAGCGCCTGTGTTTGCACCTGCCCTAGAACACGAGCTTGGCGCCCAGGGTCGCCAGCCTGGCCTTGGCGCTGCCCGACTGGCGCGCGTACGAGGCATCGACAACGAGCCACGCGCCCGCGGCCAGGCGCAGGCCGGTGCCGAACCAGGGCGCGCCGTGCTGCTGGCCGTAGCGCTCGGCCATCACGTCGACGCCGTTGGCCAGCGCGTACTCGGCCGCCAGGTTCCAGGTAGCGGCTGATTGCCGCGCGCTGCGGGTGCGCGTCCAGCCCAGGTTGGCGTGGCCCGTCAGCGCGCCGGCCAAGGGCTGGCTAACGACGATATTGAGCGCAGTCTGTTCATGCCACAGCGAGCCGCTGGGGGTTCGTGTCCCGGCCAGGACCCAGGCCAGGGTCAGCGCGGGCGTGCTCGGTGTGCCTTCGATCAAGCCCGACTTTCCGGCCAGCGCCACGACGTGAATGCGCGCGCCCGCGTTGGCCTGACGCGCCGCAGCCAGCGCCAGCTGGGTGCTGGCACCGACGCCGCAGCCCACCTGGCTCGACAAGGTCTGCGCATCCGGGCTCGCCTGCGCGCGCGTTGAAGCCGCAAAGCTCTCCCATTCACAAGCGCCGCGTTCGAGCACGCCGGCGTCTTCGGTTGCCAGCGGGCGGCCGGCATGCACCGCCGCGGGCATCGCGGCCAGCGTCAGAGCAAGGGCCAACACCAAGGTCGTCGGCGAACGGTCGATATGCAATGTGTCTTCAGGGGTCGGGGCCGCATTGGGGGCGGCGGGCGCGCCGATGCTAGCCGCTGGGAGCGATGCCGGCGGCTTGCGCGTGACCGACGTCGAAGCGCCCCACCACCTGCTCGAGCGAGACGGCCTGGGCCTTGAGGCTCTCGGCCGCGGCGGCCGACTGCTGCACCAGCGCCGCGTTTTGCTGCGTCATCTGGTCGAGCTGGTTCACCGACTGGTTGACCTTGCCGATGCCCTGGCTCTGTTCGCCGGCAGCGGCGCTGATCTCGCCGATGATGTCCGACACGCGCCGCACGCTGGCCACGATCTCGGTCATGGTGGCACCTGCGCTGCCGACCAGGCGGCTGCCCGACTCGACCTTCTCCACCGAGGCGCCGATGAGGTTCTTGATCTCGCGCGCGGCTTCGGCCGAGCGCGCGGCCAGGCTGCGCACTTCACTGGCGACCACGGCAAAGCCGCGGCCCTGTTCGCCGGCGCGCGCGGCTTCGACAGCTGCGTTCAGCGCCAGGATGTTGGTCTGGAAGGCAATGCCATTGATGGTGCCGACGATGTCGGCGATCTTGCGGCTGCTGATGTTGATGTCCTGCATCGTCGCCACCACCTGCGTCACGACCTCGCCACCGCGCTGCGCCACCTGCGACGCCGATGCCGCAAGCTGGTTCGCCTGCGCGGCGGCGTCGGCACTCTGGCGCACCGCGCCGGTCAGCTGGCTCATCGCGCCCGTGGTCAGCTGCAGGCTCGCCGCCGTCTGCTCGGTGCGCCGGCTGAGGTCGAGGTTGCCGCTGGCGAACTCGACCGAGGCGCAGCCGATACTGGACGAGGCCTCGCGCACCGTCTGCAGCGACTCGCGCAATCGCGTGACCATGCTCCCGAGCGAACGCACGAGGTCGCCGATCTCGTCGGTGCGCGCGCTTTGCAACACCACCGCCAGATTGCCGCGGGCGACTTCTTCGCTCAACTGCACCGCGGCGTCGATCTCACCGACGATACGGCGCTGGCCCAGGCGGGCCCAGGCCAGCGCGGCGCTCGTGGCCAGCAGTGCCAGTGTGCCGAGCAAGGCCGCGAGTTGCGCTTCGCGTGTGCTGGCCGCGGCAGCGTGTTCCTCGTTCAGTGCGCCTATGCGTGCCACGATGCGGCCCATGGCCAGGCCGAGATCGACGTAGGTCTTCTCGGCGGCATGCATCGCCGCCACACCCATGTTGGTGTCCACCGCGGTCAGCTCGATCGCCTTGCCCGCCTGCTGGCGGTAGCGGTCGAACAGCGGTGCCGCGGCGGCCACGGCCTGCTTCAAGGCGTCGTCGGTGGCGGCGTCGTCCACCATCGCAGCGGCACTGCGCTGCGCCTGCGCGATGCGCTGCGCCAGCTGCTCGATGAAGGCCTTGGTCTTGCTATCGTCCAGCGAGTTGAGGATGGCCAGCGTGCGGTAGACGCTGGCGTGCAACTGGCCGAGCTGGTCTTGCACTTTCACCGCGGTCTTGAAGTCATCGATGTCCTCGACCAGCGTCGCGCGGCTCTGCACCGCCGCCTGGTGCGTCAGCACCCCGTACACGCCACCGGCGGCCAGGGCCACGCCAGCGGCCAACATGGGTGCGGCAAGAAGTCGGGTGGCGAGTTTCATGGGCGCGTGGCCGGTGAAGGCATGCGTGGCCGCAGTCTGCGCAAGCCGCGCTTCAGGGGTAGACGCCGCCGCAGACGGCGGTGTCATTGAGCCTTTCGCAGTACATCAGCTTGGGCTCGATCTTCTTGCTCACCGGATTGGTGAACTTGTATTCCTGCCAGGCCCCGGCGGGCTTGGCCTTGACCATCGAGACGCGTTCCTTGACGAAGTACTTGCCGTCGATGTCGGTCAGCTCGATCAGCTCCTTGCCCACCTGCTTTTCGTTGGCGCCGTGGGCCAGGCACTTGCCGTCCAGGCCGTAGACCACGAGGTACAGGTCTCGATCCGTGAACTGGCCCTTCTTGTTGCCGATCTCGGCGTAGGCTTTGTCGACGCCTTGGGCCTTGATGTAGGCCACGCCTTTCTTCACCATGATGGTGGCGTCCTCCTTGGTCGCCAGGTTGGTGTTGGCGTGGCTGGCGGCCACGAACGACAGTGCCACGATGGCGGCGAGCGAGAACGATGTGCGCATGGCGATGGCTCCTGACGGTTGGGCGGAGGTGGAAGGGGGCAGTGGCGAAGGTTCAGTGCGGGCCGACCAGCCCCATCTCGGCGCTGCTGAGCAGGCCTTCGATGTCCATCAGGATCAGCATGCGCTCGGTCGCGTCCTTGTCGGCGTGCTTGACGCTGCCGATGCCGGTGATGAAGTTGCTGTCGACGCCGCTGGACAAGTCGGGCGCGGCCTTGATCTCGTCACGCGTCAAAGCCAGCACGTCAGAGACCGAGTCCACCACCGTGCCGATGACGCGGCCACGCACGTTGAGCACGATCACCACCGTGAAGTCGTTGTAGTCGGCCGCGTCGCAGTTGAGCTTCAGGCGCAGGTCGATGATCGGCACGATCACGCCGCGCAGGTTGACCACGCCCTTGATGTAGGGCGGCGCGTTGGCGATGCGTGTCGGCGCTTCGTAGGAGCGGATTTCCTGCACGCGCAGGATGTCGATGCCGTATTCCTCGGCGCCGAGGCGGAAGGTGAGGAACTCGCCACCCTGGGCCGCGATGGCCCGGCCTTGCGCCGCCGCTTGTGCTGCCCCATGTGGCGACACTTGCGCGCCCTGGCGTAGCGCTTCGTGGCGCGCCACGACCGTGGCTTCGGTGATCATGTCCATGAAGATTCCTGTCGGTGTTGATCGTGTTTGTCGGCGCCGTCGGGCCGAACTTGAGGGGCTAGAAGGTTTCCCAATCGCCGTCGCTGCGCGTGGCCGACAGCGGTGCGGCCGCCCGCGACGGGGCAGTGCCGGCGGCGCCGGCAGTTCCGGTCAAGGGCGTGGCCTGGGCGGCGCGGCTGATGAGTTGTTGCGCCACGGCGCGTGGTGCCGCTTCGGGTGCCTTGCGCGCCGTGGCAGAGTCGACGCGAAAACGCGCCACCACCTCGGCCAGGCGCAGCGCCTGCGCCTTCAGGCTCTCGGCCGCGGCCGACGACTCTTCCACCAGCGCCGCGTTCTGCTGTGTCATCTGGTCGAGCTGGCTCACGGCGGTGTTGACCTGGCCGATGCCCGAGCTCTGCTCGCCGGCGGCGGCGCTGATCTCGGCAATGATGTCGGTCACGCGCTGCACGCTGGCCACGATCTCGGTCATCGTCGCACCCGCGTCGCCGACCAAGCGGCTGCCCGATTCGACCTTCTCCACCGAAGCGCCGATGAGGCTCTTGATCTCGCGTGCGGCTTCGGCCGAACGGCCCGCCAGGCTGCGCACTTCACTGGCGACGACGGCAAAGCCGCGGCCCTGTTCGCCGGCGCGGGCGGCCTCGACGGCCGCGTTCAGCGCCAGGATGTTGGTCTGGAAGGCAATGCCGTCGATGGTGCCGATGATGTCGGCGATCTTGCGGCTGCTGCTGTTGATGTCCTGCATCGTCGCCACGACCTCGGCCACGACCTTGCCACCGCGTTGCGCCACCTGCGACGCCGACGCAGCGAGCTGGTTGGCCTGCGCCGCGGCATCGGCGCTCTGGCGCACGGTGACGTTGAGCTGGCTCATCGAACCCGAGGTCTGCTGCAGGCTGGCCGCGGCCTCTTCGGTGCGTTGCGACAGGTCGGCATTGCCGGCGGCGACTTCGCCCGATGAGGCGCTGACCTGGCTCGACGCGGCGCGCACTTCGGCCACCAGGCCGGCGAGTTTGTTTTGCATGTGCGCCAGCGCGCGCAGCAGTTCGGCAGCTTCATCGCGGCCACCGCTTTGGATGGTCGAGCGCAGGTCGCCGTCGGCAATGGCCAGCGCGACTTCGCGTGCATGCACGATGGGCGTGAGCATCGAGCGCAGGTTGATCAGCGTCAGTGCCACCATCAGCAGCAGCGTCGCCACCACCACGACCGCGAAGATGAGCTTGGTGCGGGCCACCGTCGCGGCGCTGTCGGCACGGCACTGCTCGGCCTCGGCGGCCAGCGCGGCGGCGAGCACGTCGAAGGCCTTTTCGGCCTCGTGGATCTGATCCTTGGCCTTGCCCAGCATGCGGTTGGCCACGGTCGCCGTGTCGTAGCCGTTGCCCTCCAGCTGGGCCACCACCGGCTCGGCGGCGCCGCGGTAGGACGTGATCAGGCGCACCAGGTCCTTCGCCGCGGCCGCCGCGGCCGGCGTGTCGCTCTCGCCCAGCGGCGTGGCCAGTTCCAGCGAGCGCTGCAGCGCGGCCTTCCACTTCAGCTTGTAGGCGGCCACGGCTTCGGTCTTCTCGTAGCCGATGACCATGTCCTTCTCGAAGCGGCGCACATCACCCAGCGCACGGCCCAGCTCGACGCTGCGCAGCGTCGCGGCGAATGTCGTGGTCGCGAAGTGGGTGCCTATGCCTTCGACATGGCGCAGGCTGAAGTAGCCAGTGAGGCCGACGGCGGTGAGCAGTGTGCCCATGGCGGCCAGCATGGCCCACATGCGCGCGCGCAGGCTCCAGCGGCGCAAGAAGGGGATGCTTGTCATGAGGCGTCTTTCGTGAGGGTAAGCATGGGCTCAGTGGCGCGAACGGCGCACGAGCGAGCCGACATCGAGGATCAGCGCGACGCGGCCGTCGCCCATGATGGTGGCGCCCGAGACGTCGTCGACCTTGCGGTAGTTCGACTCGAGGTTCTTCACCACCACCTGATGCTGGCCGAGCAGCTCGTCTACGAGCAGCGCCACGCGGCCGCCTTCGGCCTCGACCACGACCATGATCTTGTCGTCGCCCTGGGCATCCTGGCGCGGCACGTCGAAGACCTTTTCCAGGTCCAGCACCGGCATGTATTCGTCGCGCACTTCGACCACGCGGCCGCTGCCGCCGATGGTCTTGATCAGACCCGGCATGACCTGGATCGACTCGACCACGCTGCCCAGCGGCAGGATGTAGCACTCGCCGCCCACGCCCACGCTCATGCCGTCCATGATGGCCAGCGTCAGCGGCAGGCGCACGCGCACGCTCATGCCGTAGCCCTCGGCCGAATCGATCTCGACCGTGCCGCCGAGCGCGGTGATGTTCTTCTTCACCACGTCCATGCCGACGCCGCGGCCACTGACGTCGGTGACGACATCGGCGGTGGAAAAACCGGGCGCGAAGATCAGGCTCCAGACCTCGGCGTCGCTCATGCTGTCGGGTGCGGCCAGGCCGCGTTCGCGTGCCTTGCTCAAGAGCTTGCCGCGGTTCAGGCCGCGGCCGTCGTCGCGCACTTCGATGACGATGCTGCCGCCCTGGTG
>JANLYV010000418.1:0-13708 GCA_031365825.1 Rubrivivax sp.
TGCCGCACGGCATCACGCCGCTGTGGGAGGTGCTGCACGCGCTGGTGCCGCAGCAGCCGGCGGTGAAGACACAGGCCGTGCACTGGCGCTGGCGCGATGTCGCGCCTTTCCTCGAAGAGGCCGGGCGTGTCATCACCGCCGAAGAGGCCATCCGCCGCGTGCTCATCCTCGAGAACCCCGGCTGGCCCGGGCTGTCGCGCGCCACGAGCACGCTCTACGCCGGCTTGCAGCTGATCCTGCCGGGCGAGGTCGCACCCTGCCACCGCCACACCCAGTCGGCGCTGCGCTTCATCGTCAGCGGCACGGGCGCGTTCACCGCCGTGGACGGCGAGCGCACGACCATGCACCCGGGCGACTTCATCATCACGCCGGCCTGGACCTGGCATGACCATGGCAATGACGGCGGCGAGCCGGTGGTGTGGCTCGATGGGCTGGACATCGCCATCGTGGCTTTCTTCGAAGCCGGTTTCGCCGAGAACGACCCGCGCAAGACGCAGCCGCTGACGCGCAGCGAAGGCGAGAGCCTGGCGCGCTACGGCGCGGGCCTGCTGCCGCTGAACAAGCGCTCGCCTTTCGGCGCCACCAGCCCGATCTTCAACTACCCGTATGCACGCACACGCGAAGCCTTGGCCCACCTGGCCAGGCACAGCGCACCCGACGCCCACCGCGGCACGCTGCTGCGCTACACCAACCCGCTGACCGGCGGCCACGCCATGCCGACCATCGCCACCTGGATGCAGCTGCTGCAACAAGGCCAGTCGACGAAACCCTGGCGCAGCACGGCCGGCAGCATCTACTCGGTGGTGGAAGGCCGCGCCAGCGTGCACATCACCTCGGGTGCGGGCACATCGAAATACGAGGTCGGCCCGCGTGATCACTTCGTCGTGCCGCCGTGGTCGGCGCTGCACATCGAAGCCGCGGCCGAGACGGTGCTCTTCGGCTATTCCGACGCACCGCTGCAAGAGGCGGCGGGGCTGTTGCGCGAGGAAGCGCTGGCAGATTGATTGGCCCCCGCGCAGCGGCTGACTGGCATGGTGGGCGAACAGGAGACCGGATGACCGTCATCACGAACATCGAAGACCTGCGCGTGCTGGCGCAGAAGCGCGTGCCACGCATGTTCTACGACTACGCCGATTCGGGCTCGTGGACCGAAAGCACCTACCGCGCCAACAGCGACGACTTCCAGAAGATCAAGCTGCGCCAGCGTGTCGCGGTGAACATGGAAAACCGCAGCCTGGCGACGAAGATGGTGGGCGTGGACGTGCACATGCCGGTGGCCATCGCGCCCGTGGGCCTGACCGGCATGCAAAGCGCCGACGGCGAGATCAAGGCGGCACTGGCGGCGAAGAAGTTCGGCATCCCGTTCACGTTGTCGACGATGAGCATCTGCTCGATCGAGGACATCGCCGAAGCCACCGGCTCACCGTTCTGGTTTCAGCTCTACATGATGCGCGACCGCGACGCCATGGCGCGCATGATCGAACGCGCGCGCGCCGCGCGCTGCAGCGCGCTGGTGCTGACGCTGGACCTGCAGGTCATAGGCCAGCGCCACAAAGACCTGAAGAACGGCCTCACCGCGCCGCCGCGGCCGACGCTGGCCAACCTCATCAACCTGGCCATGAAACCGCGCTGGTGCCTGGGCATGCTGGGCACGAAGCGGCACAGCTTCGGCAATCTCGTCGGCCACGTCAAAGGCGTGAGCGACATGAGCTCGCTCGCAGCCTGGACGAACGAGCAGTTCGACCCGCGGCTTTCGTGGCCCGATGTCGAGTGGGTGAAGAAGCAGTGGGGCGGCAAGCTCATCCTGAAGGGCATCCAGGACGTGGCCGACGCGCGGCTGGCCGTGGCCAGCGGTGCCGACGCTTTGGTCGTTAGCAACCACGGTGGCCGCCAGCTCGACGGGGCGCAGAGCAGCATCGAAGCGCTGCCGGCCATCGTCGCCGAAGTCGGGAAACAGATCGAGGTGCACATGGACGGCGGCATCCGCTCGGGCCAGGACGTGCTCAAGGCCTGGGCGCTGGGCGCACGCGGCACCTACATCGGCCGCGCCATGGTCTACGGCCTGGGCGCGATGGGCGAGGCAGGCGTGACCAAGGCGCTGCAGATCATCCACAAAGAGCTCGACGTGACGATGGCGTTTTGCGGCCACACCAAGATCGGCAACGTCGACCGCTCGATCCTGTTGCCAGGGACCTTCCCCGGCTGATCCCGCTCAACCCTCCCGGAGATCCACCATGCGTGTCGTGACCGTCTCGTCGTACGCGTGGCTGCTTTCAGCGGCCATGTGGCTTGCGGTCCCGGCCTGGGCCGACCCACTGGTGGAGCTCGAAACCAGGCTGGCGTTGGCGCGCACCACCCATGGCGTGACGGGCAAAGGCGTGGCCGTGGCCATCCTCGACCGCGGCATCGACTGGACCCACCCTGACTTCCGCAACGCCGATGGCAGCACACGCATCGCCTACATCTTCGACATGACCGACAACAGCGGCGCCAACGCCGCCGGCAACAGCTATGGCGTGGGCACGATCTACACGCGTGCGCAAATCGACGCGGCGTTGAACGGCGGCCCGGCGCTGGCCACGCGCGACGCCGTGGGCCACGGCACGGCCACGGCGGGAAATTGCTGCGGCAACGGCCGCGCCAGCCAGGGCCGCTATGTCGGCGGCGCGCCCGAGTCCACGCTCATCATCGTGAAGTTCACGTCCGACGGTGCACCTGCGCACGACAACCAGGCGGCCGAGGCGGCGTTCTACAACGCCGCACTCTTCCCCAAGGCACTTGACTTCGCGGTCGACAAGGCGCGCGAGCTCGGCTTGCCGCTGGTGACGCTGGCCAACTTCGGCAGCATCGGTGGCCGTGCCGATGGCGGCGATGCCATCGCGCAGAAGATCGACGCCGTGGTCGGCCCGGGCAAGGCCGGCCTGGTGTTCGTCACCGGTGCCGGCGACGACGGCGGCCGCGACAACCATGCCAGCGGCACCGTCGGCGCCGGGCAGACCACGACCTTGCGCTTGTACAAGGGGCAAAGTGGCAGCGTCACGTTTCAGCTCTGGTACCGGGCTGCGGACAGCTTCACGGTGTCGATGACAAGCCCCGGCGCCAACTACGGGCCGTACGCGGCCCCCGCCAACAACGCCTTCGATCGCCAGTCCAGCGCCGAGTTTGCCTACGGCCACAACGGCAGCGTGTACCACGGCAACACGCTGCGCCTGATCTTCTTCACGCTCACCGGACCGATCGGCAGCTACGCCGTCAATCTCACCGGCGCCACCATCGGCACCGGCACGGGCGCCGGCACCTTCGAGGCCTACCTCACGCCGGGCTTCTATTCGCTGAACGACATCAATCGTTTTCTCAGCCACGCATCGCCCAGCAAGACCATCTGGAGCGGCGCCGCCGGGCTCTACAACATCGCGCCCAACTCGTACGTGTTTCGCACCGCATGGCAGGGTTTGAACGGCGTCAACTATGCGGTGACGACCGAGGGCGCACCGGGCGCGCTGTGGGCCGGCAGCAGTGTCGGCCCCACCTGGGACGGCCGCGTCGGCGTCGACGTCAGCGCGCCGGGCGAGCGCACCATCACCACCTACGCGCCGAATTCCTACTGGGCCACGTCTCGCGGCAACCTGATCGTCGATGGCAATGGTCTTTACGGCGTGGCCAGCGCCGTCAGCGCCGCCGCACCCGTGGTCACCGGCATCATCGCCTTGATGCTCCAGAAGAACCCGGGCCTGGACGCCGCGGCCATCAAGTCGGCGCTGCAGCGTTCGGCGCGCGCCGACGCTTTCACCGGCGCGGTTCCCAACCCGCAGTTCGGCTACGGCAAGGTCGACGCACTGGCAGCCCTGGCGGCGATACCGCGCCAGCCCATCGCCAACAGCGCCGCCGACTGCCTGTTCAACTGGGCCGAGCGCACCTACGCCAGCATCTTCAGCCCCGCAGGCGCCACCTCGGCGCAGTACGGGCCGTACTACTACCGCTACTACGCCGGCACACAGAACTACGTCGCCGTCTCGGCCGACGACAACCACATCTGGCTGCTGGGTCCGTTCTCGGGCGGCCAGTTGCTCGACGTCGGGCCCTTCGGCAGCTACGCGTCGCTGGCGGGATGCGGTTCCTGATCGCCGGCGTGCTGACCCGTGCGCGCGAACGCTAACGTCGCAACCACTGACACAGCTGCGCGTAGATCTCGGGCCGGCTGAGCAGCCCCAGGTGGCTCATGCCGTGGCCAACCCACTGCCGCTGCGCCTCGAATCCCAGCGCGCGCGCCGGGTCGGTGTGGCGGCCCAGGGCGCTGTCCAACGGCACCAGGCCGTCGCCCAGCAGACGGCTCTTCACATCGTTCGACGTGGCGCCTATGCAGGCTGCCGCGGCGAAGCAGCTAACACCCGAAGGTAGCGGCACGATCTGGCCCCGGTCGCGGGTGCGCGCGAAGCGGTCGCTGTCGGCCCAGTCGGCATCGACCAGGTAACCGTGGCGCAGATCGGTGATGCCGGCACTGCGTACCTTGGCCAGCCGCGCCAGGGGTGCGGCGTAGGGCGTGGCACCGAGCACGATGTCGACCCAATGGCCGGCACGCTCCAGCGGCGCGCCGTGGTGCGGTGAGCCCAGGCACACCAGGTCGTGCAGTTGGGCGGGCCACGACAGCCCATCGAGCGCGGCGTGATGCACGGCGCTGCGCGCCACCAGGCCACCCATGCTGTGGCCCACCAACACCAGGCGCTGCACCGGCTGCGGCCAGGCGGCCAGCAGTTGCTGCAACAGCGGCGCCAGTTCGCGACCGTTGGTCGAGATGTGCTGGCCACTGTTGTAGCGCACATAGACCGGCGTGAAACCGAGATCGCGCGCCAGTGCGGCGCCATGGTCGTGGCCGTCGCGCTGCCATTGAAGCTCGTTCATGCACAGGCCGTGGATCAGCACCAGCAGTTGCGTGCCGGCCTGGGGCAACTGCGCAGCCAAAGCGGCTTGGTTCAGCTGCAGCGCTTCACCGCCACGGCGAAAACTCATCACGGTCGCCAGCGGGTTGGCGCTTTGCAACAGGTGGTCGCCGAGCACGCCGTTCAGCGCGGCGAGCACGGCTTCGCGTTCGGTGCTGCCCTCGGGTGTGGCATCGAGCTTTGCCAGTGCCGGCGCGAGCAGCCCGAGCAAGGCGTCGACACTGCCGCCCACCAGCCGCGTGACGCCGCGCACGCTCTTGTAGACCAGCCCGGTGATGCCGCCCGTGCGGCCGTCATTCACGCCCGTGCCGGGCAGGCGTGCGATGCGTTGATGCATGGCCTCGACCAGGTCGGTGAGTGCGGCGGTGGCGTCGACGGCCAGCCGCGCGGCGCCGCGCAAGTCGGTCGGACGAAGGTGCTTGGGTGGGCGCATGGGCTTGAGTGTGCCTGCGTCCTGCCGTGGCGAAGCCGTAGCATCCTGGTCGACAACAAGCACGCTCGAGGAGACCCCATGATCACCCCAGCAACCCGCAAGGCATCACGCGTGGGCGTGACGATGCTGGCAGCCTGCCTGCTTGCCGCCGCACCCACATTGCAAGCGCGTGTGGTGCGCATCGTCGTCGACGACCGTAAGCCGCTGGCCAACGACGCCGGCCAGGCCATCACCTACGAGCAGATCTCGGGCCGCGCCTTCGGTGAGCTCGATCCGCGCGACCCGGCCAACGCCATCATTCAAGACATCGCGCTCGGCCGCGACGCCGATGGCAAGCTGCGCTACACGGCCAGCTTCGTCTTGACCAAGCCGGTGGACATGGCGCGCTCCAGCGGCCTGATGTGGCACGACGTGCCCAACCGCGGCACGCCTATCACCATCGGCGTGGCCGAGCGCAACTTCGGCGACATCGGCCTGGCCAGCGCCTGGCAGGGCGACAACGCTGCCATCGACGACCACAACGGCACCGCCGTGCGCGCCACGATGCTCGTCGGTGGGCGCCACTTCCTGCAAGTGCCGGTCGCGCGTTACGCCGACGGCTCGGCCGTCACCGGCCGCGTCTTCGGCCGCATCGTCAACCGCTCGGGCACGGCATCGCAGCGCCTCATCGTGCAGACCAACCCCGTGCCCTACCTGCCGGCGAGCCTCGACACGACCCTGGCGCGTCTTGTCACGCGCACAGGCGAGTTGCAGGACGGCACGGCCTTGGGCGAAGCCGAGGTGCCGAGCAGCGAATGGGCCTGGGCACGCTGCGGTACGGGCGATGCGCCGCCCTTCCCCGGCACGCCGGATGCGACGCAGATCTGCGTCAAGGGCGGCTTCGACGCGGCCAAGCTGTACATGGTGAGCTACACCGCCAAAGACCCCTACGTGCTGGGTGCGGGCATGGCGGCCTGGCGCGATGTCGGCCAGTTTTTCAAGAGCGCTGCCGCCGATGCGGCCGGCACCGCCAACCCGGTGGCGATGCGTGTGACGCACAGCATCGCACGCGGCAACTCGCAGTCGGGCAACTTCCTGCGCGGCTGGTTGCACCTGGGCTTCAACCGCGGCGAAGACGGCAGGCAGGTGCACGACGGCCTGTGGCCCATCATCGCCGGCCGGCGCATCGCGTTGAATTTCCGCTGGGCGCAGCCCGACGGCGTGCTCGAGCTCTACCAGGCCGGCAGCGAAGGCCCGCAGTGGTGGCAGCGCTGGCCCGACCCCGTGCGCAGCCTGCCCAGCGCCAGCATCTTCGACCGCTGCGAGACGAGCAAGACCTGCCCCAAGGTGGTCGAACACTTCGGTTCGGCCGAGGTCTGGGCGCTGAAACTAACGCCCGAGTGGGTGGGAACCGATGCCCGCGCCGACATCCCGCTGCCGGCCAACGTGCGCCGCTACTACATCGCCAGTTCCACCCATGGCGGCGGCGCCGGCGGCTTCAACACCAGCCTGCCGGGCAAGGGCCTGCCCACGGTGGGGGCGAGCTGCCCGGGCAACAACTTCGGCACCGGCATGCTGCCGGCCAACCCGGTGCCGCATGTACCGGTGGTGAATGCGCTGCGCGTGCACTTTCGCGACTGGGTGATGAAGGGCACGCCGCCGCCCGACAGCGTCTACCCGACGCTGCAAGGCAAGGGCCGGCCCGACCTGGTGGAGGCGCACAAGGCGGCGATGGGTTTCCCCACGCTGCCGGGCCTGCGCGCCAGCGCGCCCGAGCCCGGTTTCATCATGCCGGTGCTCGACTACGACTGGGGCCCGCTCTTCAGCGACACCGACGTGTCGGGCGTGCCGAGCAACGCGCCGCCGCCGATCCGCCAGGTCATCAAGATGCTCGTGCCACGCGTCGATGCCGACGGCAACGAAGTCGGCGGCGTGCCCAACGTGCTGACCGATGCGCCACTGGGCACCTACCTCGGCTGGAACATCACCGCCGGCGGCGCACGGCCGTTCCACCAGGGGCAGATCTGCAACTACGTCGGCGGCATGCTGCCGTTCGCGCGTACCCGCGCCGAGCGGCTGGCCACGAACGACCCGCGGCCTTCGCTGGAAGAACGTTATGGCAGCCACGACGGCTATGTCGCGACTGTTGCCAAGGCCGCAGCCAACGCGGTGGCGCGCGGCTTCCTGTTGCCGGCCGATGCCGACGCGCTGGTGGCTGCCGCCGGCGCCAGCGAGGTGTTGAAATAACGATGATACGGTGGTGGCGTATCAGATGCGTGATGCGTGATGTACGATGCGTCCAATCCGATTTCCTGGCGCTTGATCCATGCGCACCACCCTCGCCATCGACGATGACATCCTGGCTGCCGCCAAACACCTGGCCGAGCGCGAGCGCAAGAGCGTGGGCGAGGTGGTGTCGGCGCTGGCGCGACAGGGCTTGAGCCGTGACGCGCGCAGCCCGCGTGCACAGCGCAACGGTGTGCCGCTGCTGCCCGTACGCAAAGGTGCGGCCGCCGTCACCTTGGCGCTCGTCAACCAGCTGCGCGACGAGTTGCCGTGACGGCGTTCCTGCTCGACGTCAACGTTCTCATCGCCCTCGTCGACCCCGCGCATGTGCAGCACGACCAGGCGCATGCCTGGTTCGCGCGCGTGGGCAAGAAGGCCTTCGCCACCTGCCCGATCACCGAGAACGGCCTGCTGCGCATCGTCGGCCACCCCAGATACCCGAACTCACCCGGCGCACCGGGCGCGGTGATGGCCGCGCTGGCCGCGATTCGCACCCTGCCTGGCCACCACTTCTGGGTCGACAAGGTGAGCCTGGCCGAGGGCGAGTACGTCGATGCCTCGCGGCTGTCGAGCCCTACGCAGGTCACCGACACCTACCTGTTGGCACTGGCGGCGGCGCACGGCGGCCGGCTGGCGAGCATGGACAAACGGCTGGTGGTGGACGCCGTGGTCGGCGGCAAGCGGCTGCTTGAGCTCATCTGACTCAGCGCCCCTTCACTCAGACCAGAAGCAACACCTCGGCCGCCATGCGCCGCGCGGCACCACGGTGGGCCGCGGCAAAACGCTCGGCGCGCATGACCCATTCGCCGTGATCGGGCGCCTGGGCCAGCGCCACGGCGCGCGCCACGCCTTCGCGCAGATCCGCCACACGCAGCGCCGCACCTGATTCGACGGCCATGTCGGCCGCCAACGCGAAGTTGAAGGTGTGCGGCCCCATCACCAGCGGGCAGCCGCAGGCCGCGGCTTCGATCAGGTTCTGCCCGCCGAAGCGCGCAAAGCTGCCGCCCAGCAGCGCCGCGTCGGCCAGGCCGTAGTACAGCGCCATCTCGCGCATCGAGTCGCCGAGCCAGACATCGGCCTCTGCCGCCGCGGCCGGCGGCGCCTCGCCGAACATGCTGCGTCGTTGCAGTGCGAGCCCCGCCGCCAGCACCAGCGCCGCCACCTCGTCGAAACGCTGCGGGTGACGCGGCACCAGCACCAGCAGCGGGCGCGGCGCGGGCAGCGCGCGCCAGGCCGCCAACAGCGGCGCTTCTTCGCCTTCACGCGTGACGGCGCCCAGCACCACCGGCCGACTCAGCCCCGCGCGCCAGTGCCGGCCTTGCGCCAGCAGCCCGGCGTCAGGTGTCAAATCGAACTTCAGGTTGCCCATGACTTTGGGCGTTAGCGCGCCGGCGTCGCGCAACCGCGCGGCGTCGGCCTCGGTCTGCGCCAGCACCGCAGCAAAGCTGGCCACGGCTGGGCGCAGCAGGTGCGAAAGCATGAGGCCCTTGCGCAGGCTGCGCGCCGACAGGCGCGCGTTGGCCAGCACCATGGGCACGCCGGCACACCTGGCTTCGTGCAGCAGCACAGGCCAAATTTCGGTCTCCATCAACACGCCGATGGCCGGCCGGTGCGCGCGCAGGAAGCGGCGCACGGCGCCGGGTGTGTCGTAGGGAAGCCAGGCCTGCGCATCGCCTTCGCGCAGCAGCGCGGCGCCGGCGTCGCGGCCAGTGGCCGTGCCGTGGGTGAGCAGGAAACGTGGCGCCGGTGCCTGTTCGCGCAGCACGGTGATCAGGGCCGCGGCGGCCAAGGTTTCGCCGAGTGAGACGGCATGGATCCACAGCCGCCCGGTGGCTGTGCCCACTGGCGTGAAACCCAGACGCTGGCCGATGTGTCCGCGGTACAGCGGCTCGCGCCGGCCGCGCCACCACAGCCGCGCCAGGTACAGCGGCGTGGCCAGGCGCAGCAGCGTGGCGTAGGCGCCGCGTGCAAGCGCGGCTGCAGGAATCACGTCAAGGTCGTCACGTCAACTTAGACGTTAGTGCGCCGCCAGCGCCAGCTGCGCGTCGGCCTTGACCTCGCGCAGCACGGCCATGAATTGCGCCTGGATGCGCTGCAGCGCGGCCTCGGTGTGGCCTTCGAAGCGCAGCACCAGCACGGGCGTGGTGTTGCTCGCACGAATGAGGCCGAAGCCGTCGGCGAAGTCGACGCGCAGGCCGTCGATGGTGCCGACCTCGCCGCCGGGGAACTTCAGCCGGCCGTCTTCCACCCGCGCCAGCAACTCGGCCACCACCGCGTGATGCTCGCCTTCGGCGCAGGGCACGTTCAGTTCGGGCGTGGAAAAGCTCGTCGGCAGCGCGTCGAGGAAGGCGCTCGGGTCGGCATGCCGCGACAGGATTTCCAGCAGCCGCGCCGCGGTGTACATCGCGTCGTCGAAGCCGTACCAGCGCTCCTTGAAGAAGAGGTGCCCGCTCATCTCGCCGGCAAAAGGCGCACCGGTTTCGGCGAGCTTGGCCTTGATCAGCGAATGCCCCGTCTTCCACAACACAGGCACGCCGCCGGCCTCACGGATGGCCACCGGCAAGCGCTGCGAACACTTCACGTCGAAGATGACCTGCCCACCCGGGTGGCGCTTCAGGATGTCGCGCGCGAAGAGCATGATCTGGCGGTCGGGGTAGATGATGTGGCCGTCCTTCGTGACCACGCCAAGGCGGTCACCGTCGCCGTCGAAGGCCAGGCCGATCTCGGCGTCGGTGGCGTGCACGACCTTGATCAGGTCGGCCAGGTTTTCGGGCTTGCTCGGGTCGGGGTGGTGGTTCGGAAAGTCGCCATCGACGCGGCTGTAGAGGTCGATCACGTCGCAGCCCAGCGCGCGCAGGATGCCGGGCGCACTGGCGCCGGGGATGCCGTTGCCCGAATCGACCACGATCTTCATGGGCCGGCTCAGGCGGCAATCACCGGTGATGCGCGCGGCGTATTCGACGCCGATGTCCATACGCGCGCTGCGGCCGCGCAGCTTGCCTTTGACATAGTCCTCGGCTTCGATGCGGCGGCGCAGGCGCTGGATGTCTTCGCCGTAGATCGCGCGCCCGCCGAGCACCATCTTGAAGCCGTTGTAGTCCTTCGGGTTGTGCGAGCCCGTGACCATGATGCCGCTGCTGCAGCCGTGACCCTCCCTCGTCGCCGCAACGTAGTACAGCATCGGCGTCGTCACCGGCCCGAGGTCGACGACATCCAGCCCGGTGAAGGCCAGGCCACGCACCAGTGCCGCGAGCAGGCCCGGGCCCGAGACGCGGCCGTCGCGCCCCACGGCCACGGCCTTTTGCCCCAGCGCCAGCGCTTCGGAGCCGAAGGCGCGGCCCAGGTGTTCGGCCAGGCTCTCGTCGACAGTCTGGCCGACGACGCCGCGGATGTCGTAGGCCTTGAAGATGGAGGCGTGAACTTGCATGGTGATGGCGTCGCAGGGGCGGCGGGGCTGCCGCGGTGCGCGCGATTGTAGGTAGGCACTCGCGCCGGGCGCGGCGATGAAGGTGTCCGAATCTGGCCAGCCCTCGGCACGGCGCATCGGTAATCTTGTTGGTACCGCAGCACTTCAGGAAAACCGACATGGCATCGATCCACAAGGAAGTCTTGGTCGACATAGCCGCCGACCTGGCCTGGGCCGCGATGCGCGATGTCGGCGCCGTGCATACGCGCCTGGCCACAGGCTTTGTCACCGACTGCAAGCTCGACGGCGACGCCAGGCTGGTGAGCTTCGCCAACGGCATGAGCGCACGCGAACGCATCGTCGATGTCGACGACGTCGCGCGGCGCCTGGTGTGGGCTGTGGTCGGCGGACGGCTGAGCCACCACAACGCCTCGGCACAGGTCTTCGCCGAAGGTACCGGCCAATGCCGCATCGTCTGGATCGCCGACTTGTTGCCGAACGAGCTGGCGCCGGCGATCGAGGCCATGATCGGCCAAGGCCTGGTGGCCATGAAGCGCACGCTTGAAGCTGCGGCGCCTTGAGTGCGCTGTCAGCCCTGCGTTGCCGGCGCCACGATGGCGCCGCTGATCTTGTGCCGCTGCAGCGCCTGCGCGACAAAGCCGCCGGCCTTGGCACGCTCGACGAAGTCCTTGAGGAATTGTTGTGCCGCCTCGCCACGTGTGGCCTGCACGCCCATGGCCTGTTCGATGACCATGAAGCGCCCGGGCAGCAGACGCAAGCCCCCGAGGCGCTCGGCGTCGGCCTGCAGCTGCTGCTTCACACCGGCGGCCACGTCGGCGCCTTGGGCGAGGAACTGGTCCACCACCGCCGGCGAGGTCGGCGCGCGCAGCATCGTCGCGGCCTTGATCTCGCGCGACAGGTAGAGGTCGTAGGCACTGCCGCGGCCGACCATCAGCTTGGTACCTGTGCGGTCAACTTGGGCGTTATCGGTCAGCGGCGAGGCCTGGCGCACGAGGTAGGCGCCTTCGATCAGCACATAGGGTGCGCTGAAGCGGATGCCGTCGCTGCGCAGCGGGTCGATGGCGAAGAAGCCGATGTCGGCCTGGCCCGATTTGACGGTCTCGTCCGACTTCAGCGCGGCCTCGACCACCACCAGCTCCAGCGGCACGCCGAGCTCGGCTGCCAGGGCCGTGGCCAGGTCGACCGAGACACCCAGCGCCTGCCCCGGCGAGTCGCCCTTGCGCGCCAGAATCGGGTTGCCGAGGTTGATGCAGGCGCGCAGCTTGCCGCTGGGCGCGAAGGCCTGCGTCACGGCTGCGGGCACCGCGGTCTTCAGCGCGCAGCCGCTGCCGGCCAAAGCACCAGCGGCGCTGCACAGCAGATGGCGACGGGTCAGGGTGGGGGGCATGGTGATGGGCGTGGGGGCACGAAGAGCACGGCGGGACACCGCCTCGTCAGTGTAGGCAAACGTCGGCCTTCGAAGCCACCGCCTTGGCTTTAGCATCGCCACGATGAACCGCCGCCAACACACCCTGAGCCTGATCTCGGTCACGGCGTCCGCCTATGCCGCGGCCGTGCTGCCGGGCTGTGCCATCACCCCGGCCACGCCCGCCACGCCGCTGCCCGTCAACGTCATCAGCTTCGGCGGCGGCTTCAACCTGCCGCTGTGGGCGGCGCGCGAGCAAGGCTTCTTCGCCGCCAACGGACTGGCGGCCACGCTGCACATCACGCCCGATTCGAAGCAGCTCTTCAGCGGCTTGATGGACGGCCGCTACCAGTTCGCCATCACCGCTTTCGACAACATCGTCGCCTACCAGGAAGGCCAGGGCGAGGTCAGCTTCAACCCGCCGAGCGACTTCTTCGCCTTCATGGGATCGGATGACGGTTTCCTGAGCCTGGTGGCGGTGCCCGAAGTCCGCAGCATCGCCGACCTGCGCGGCAAGACGATTTCGGTCGACGCGATGAGCAATGGGTTTTCATTTGCGCTGCGCGAAATGCTGGCCCGCAACGGCCTGTCCGAGTCCGACGTGCAATGGGCGCGGGCCGGCGGCACCGACCGGCGCTTTGCGGCCTTGATGGACCGCCAGCACGCGGCCACCATGCTGCGCGCGCCCTTCGACATCCAGGCCAGGAACCGCGGTTTCACGCAACTGGCCAGCGCGCGCGACGTGATCGGCCCCTACCTGGGCATCGTCGGCGCGGCGCGGCGCAGCTGGGCCGAGGCCAACCAGGCGACCGTCGTCAACTTCATCGCCGCTTACCGTGACGCCGTGCGCTGGCTCAAGGCGCCGGAAAACCGCGCCGCCGCCCAGGCGCTGCTGATGGCCAACGTGCCCGGCATGACGCCGCAGGTCGCAAGCCAGTCCGCCGAGCTGATGTTGCACCCCCAGACCGGTTTCTTCTCCGACGCGCAAATGCAGGAGCAGAGCGTGCGGGCCGTGCTGGACCTGCGCAGCAAGCTCGGCGAGCCCCGGCGCGTGCTTGACGATCCCGGCCGTAATCTCGATCGCCGCTACTGGCAGCGCGCGATGGAGCGCTGAGGCGCCGCGCTCTTCACATTCACCAGGAGCACCGACAGATGGCAAACAGCATTGGATGGATCGGCCTCGGCCGCATGGGCGAGGCGATGGTCAAGCGCCTGACCAAGGCCGGCCACGGCGTCAGCGT
>JANLYV010000422.1:0-6668 GCA_031365825.1 Rubrivivax sp.
AGCCCCCGACTTCATGGCCACACCACTTGACCTGCAAGAGCAGGAACAACTCGACGACCTCAAGGCTTTCTGGAAGAACTGGGGCAACCTCATCACCTGGGTGCTGGTGGCTCTGCTCGGTGCTTATGCCGCATGGAATGGCTGGAACTACTACCAGCGCGACCAGGCGCAAAAGGCCGGCGCGATGTACGACGAGCTTGACCGCGCGGTGCAGGGCGGCGAGGCCGACAAGGCCACGCGCATCTTCGGCGACTTGAAAGAACGCTTCCCCCGCACGGCCTTCGCCGAGCAAGGTGGCCTGGCCGCTGCCCGCGTGCAGGTCGACAAGGGCCAGCTCGACGCCGCCAAGGCCAGCCTCACGTGGGTGGCGCAAAGCGCGGCGCAGGAAGCCTTGCGCGACGTCGCACGTCTGCGCCTGGCGGGCCTGCTGCTCGACACCAAGCAGTTCGACGCCGCGCTGGCACAGCTCGATGGCGCCAAAGGCGCGGAGTTCGGTGCGTTGGTGGCCGACCGCCGCGGTGACGTGCTTGCCGCCATGGGCAAGACGGCGGAGGCCAAAGCCGCTTACGCGCTGGCCTTCAAAGGCATGGGTGAACGCACCGAGTACCGCCGCCTGATCGACGCCAAGCTCACCGCGCTGGGTGCGGCGCCGGCAGCTTCGGGAGCTGCGCCGTGACGGTGCGGCGCCTGTTCAAGGGCATCGCGCTGGCGGCCGTGCTCACGACCGTGTTGACGGGCTGCTCCAGCGACAAACCCAAACCCGCCGCGCTGGAAACCTTCACGCCCAGCCTGCAGGCGCGGCAGGTCTGGACGGCGCGCGTCGACAGCGCCAAGTTCCCACTCGCCGCGGCTGCGCGCAACGGCCAGTTCACGGTGGCTGGCAGCGACGGCCAGGTGGCCGTGCTTCGTGCTGATAACGGCCAAGAGGTGTGGCGTGCCAGTGCTGGCGCTGCCCTGTCGGCCGGGGTCGGTAGCGACGGCCGCTTCGTCAGTGTCGTCACCATTGCCAACGAAGTGATCACTCTCGAAGCCGGGCGCGAGCTGTGGCGCCAGCGCGTGCCGGCACGGGTCGTCACCGCGCCTTTCGTCGCGGGCGAGCGCGTCTTCGTGATGAGTGTCGATCGTGTCGTGCATGCCTTCGACGCCATCAATGGCCGCCGCCTGTGGACGCTGCAACGTCCGGGCGATGCGCTGACGTTGGCGCAAGCCGGCGTATTGAGTTCCTACCGCAACCTGCTCATCGTCGGCCAGGGCCCGCGCATGACCGCGGTCGACCCGCTGCGCGGCACCGTGCAATGGGAAGTGCCGCTGGCCACACCGCGCGGCACGAACGAAGTCGAACGGCTGGCCGACCTCATCGGCCCGGCCGTGCGCGTGGGCGACCGCATGTGCGCACGCGCCTTCCAGTCCTCGGCCGGTTGCCTCGATGCATCGCGCGGTACGCTGTTGTGGTCCAAAGGCAGCGGCGGCGCGCAGGCCGTGGCCGCAGACAACGAGCGTGTCATCGGCGGCGACGCCAGTGACCGCATCAGCGCCTGGAAGGCCGCCACCGGCGACGTCATCTGGAGCAATGAAAAGTTGCTCAATCGCGGCTTGAGCGGCGCGCTGTTGGTCAACAACGTCGTGCTCTTCGGCGACCAGGAAGGCTACGTGCACTTCCTCTCGGCCGCGACCGGCGAGACGCAACAGCGCCTGCCTACCGACGGCTCTCCCGTGGTCGGCACGCCGGTGCAACTGGACGGCACCGTGCTCGTGGCCACGCGCAATGGGGGGCTGTTCGCCTTTCGGTTGAACTGATCCAGGCAACGACATGAAGCCGGTCATCGCACTGGTCGGCCGCCCCAACGTCGGCAAGTCCACGCTCTTCAACCGCATCACCAAGTCGCGCGATGCGATCGTGGCCGACTTCGCCGGCCTCACCCGCGACCGCCACTACGGCGACGCACGCCTGGGCGCACACGAGTTCATCGTGATCGACACCGGTGGCTTCGAGCCCGACAGCACGACCGGCATCGTGAAAGAGTTGGCGCGGCAGACGCGCCAGGCCGTGGCCGAGGCCGATGACGTGATCTTCGTCGTCGATGTGCGCGGTGGTATTTCAGCGCAAGACCACGACATCGCCACCTTCCTGCGCACTCAGCGCAAGAAGGTGGTTCTGGCGGCGAACAAGGCCGAAGGCATGATCGATGCGCCGGCAGTGGCCGACAATCACGAGCTCGGCATCGGCGTGCCGCTGGCGGTGTCGTCGGCGCATGGCCAGGGCATTCGCAGTCTGCTCGAGATCGCGCTGGAAGACATCATCTGGCCTGACGAAAGCGACATTGAAGAAGACGCCAACGCCCCGATCCGGCTGGCCGTGGCGGGGCGGCCCAACGTCGGCAAGTCCACGCTCATCAACGCCTGGCTGGGAGAGGAGCGGCTCGTCGCCTTCGATCAGCCGGGCACGACGCGCGACGCCATCCACGTGCCGTTCGAGCGCGAGGGCCGCAAGTTCGAGCTCATCGACACCGCGGGCCTGCGTCGCAAGGGCAAGGTGTTCGAGGCGATCGAGAAGTTCTCGGTGGTGAAGACACTGCAGGCCATCGCCGATGCCAACGTCGTGCTGCTGTTGCTCGACGCGACGCAGGGCGTGACCGACCAGGACGCGCACATCGCCGGCTACATCCTCGAGTCGGGCCGCGCGGTGGTGCTGGCGGTGAACAAGTGGGACGCCGTCGACAGCTACCAGCGCGAGACGCTGCAACGTTCGATCGAGAGTCGCCTGCCGTTCCTGAAGTTCGCGTCGATCTCGATGATCTCGGCCATCAGGCGCCAGGGGCTCGGCGCCGTGTGGAAAGCCATAGCCCAGGCGCATGCGTCGGCCAACTGCAAGATGAGCACGCCGGTGCTGACTCGTTTGATCCTCGACGCTGCGCAGCACCAGGCTCCGCGCCGCGAAGGGCGCTTCCGCCCCAAGCTGCGCTACGCCCATCAGGGCGGCATGAATCCGCCGCTGGTGGTGATCCACGGCAATTCACTGGACCACGTCACCGACTCGTACAAGCGCTTCCTTGAAGGCCGCGTGCGCGATCACTTCAAGCTGGTGGGCACACCACTGCGCATCGAGATGCGATCGGGCGAGAACCCTTTCGACAAGCGCGGCGGCTGAAGTGCCGTGCCGTCTACGGGCTTTCCCTGCCACCTGGGCGGGCCTGTGATAACGTGGCCGCCTCATCTCTTTCAACACGGAGCATATCGTGAGCAACAAAGGTCAACTCCTGCAAGATCCCTTCCTGAACCTGCTTCGCAAGGAGCATGTGCCGGTATCGATCTACCTCGTGAACGGCATCAAATTGCAGGGCCAGATCGAGTCCTTCGACCAGTACGTGGTGCTGCTGCGCAATACCGTCACGCAGATGGTCTACAAGCACGCGATCTCGACGGTGGTACCGGGTCGTGCGGTCAACTTCCACGCTGCCGAGAGCACCGACACCCCTTGAGCCGCCGCAGCCAAACGTCCTGCAGCCAAACGCCCCGCCGCACGGCCCGGCCTGAGCTTGCGCTTTGACCGCTTCCACGCATTCGCACGCCGCCACTGCTGACGGCCTGACACGGGCCGTGCTCGTGGGTGTCGACCTCGGTGGCGGCCAGCACTTCGATGCCTCGCTCGATGAACTGGCACTGCTGGCGGCGTCAGCCGGTGACGTCACCGTGGGCAAGGTCATCGCGCGGCGCAAGGCGCCCGACGCGGCGCTCTTCGTGGGCAGCGGCAAGGCCGACGAGATCAAGCTGTTGGTGACCAGCACCGAGGCTGACGGCGTCATCTTCGATCAGGCGCTGAGCCCGGCACAGCAGCGCAACCTCGAACGCCATCTCGGCGTACCGGTGGCCGACCGCACCTCGCTCATCCTCGACATCTTTGCCGCACGTGCGCAGAGCCACGAAGGCAAACTGCAGGTGGAACTGGCGCGGCTGCAATACATGGCCACACGCCTGGTGCGGCGCTGGTCGCACCTCGAGCGCCAGCGCGGCGGCATCGGCAACCGTGGCGGCCCGGGTGAAGCGCAGATCGAACTCGACCGGCGCATGATCGGCGACCGCATCAAGTCGGTGAAAGAGCGGCTGGAAAAGGTCAAGCGCCAGCGCGGCACGCAACGCAAGGCACGCGAGCGTCGCGGCAGCTTTCGCATCTCGTTGGTGGGCTACACCAATGCCGGCAAGTCCACGCTGTTCAACGCGCTGGTAAAGGCGCGCGCCTATTCGGCCGACCAGCTCTTCGCCACGCTGGACACGACCACACGTTCGATGTGGCTCGAACACGCGGCGCGTTCGGTGTCGCTGTCGGACACGGTGGGCTTCATCCGCGACTTGCCGCACAAGTTGGTCGAGGCCTTCGAAGCCACCTTGCAGGAAGCCGCTGACGCCGACCTGCTGATCCACGTGGTCGACGCCGCGAGCCCGCAATTGCGTGAGCAGCAGTTCGAAGTCGAACGCGTGCTCGAAGAGATCGGCGCCGGCGCCGTACCGCAGCTGCTGGTGTTCAACAAATGCGACCTGCTTGAGGCATCGCAACAGCCGCGTGACACCGTCGATGCCATTGAAGCCCACCCAGGTCAACGGCGGCCGCGTGTCTTCGTCAGCGCGAAAGACGGTCAAGGCCTGGCGGAACTGCGCCAGCTCATCGCGCAGATCGTGCGTGACGACTTGAACCCGGCGACGAATGCCTCATCTGAGGGTGTCGCGCCAGATCTACGCTTCACCGATGTCCCTGTCGATGCATCGTTGGCCTCCACCACGCCGTTCACCACGCCGATATGAGTACGAGCGAACTCCACTCCGCATCACCACCCTTGCGTTCGCGTGCAGCGGCCCTGGCACATTCCTTGTCGGCGCTGCTTTCGGCGATGCTGCGTCCACGGCGTGCGTCGACCATGCACGCAGGCCGCAACGACGGGCCGCCCGATCTCGACGAACTCTGGCGCGACTTCAACCGCAAGCTGAGTGGCCTGTTCGGCAGCAAGGGCGGCAACAAAGGCGGTGGCCAAGGCGGCGGCGATCGTCAACCTGGTTCGCCCTTCCAGCCCGACATGAAAAGTGCAGGCATCGGCATCGGGCTCATCGTCGCCGTGGTGGCGCTGGTATGGCTGGGCAGCGGCTTCTTCATCGTGCAGGAAGGCCACCAGGCGGTGGTCACGTCCTTCGGCAAATACACGCACACGGCAGACGCCGGATTCCAGTGGCGATTCCCCTATCCGTTCCAGGCACATGAGACGGTGCCGGTGACGCAGCTGCGTTCGGTCGAGGTCGGCCGTGCCACCGTGGGGCAGGCCACGGGCTTGCGTGACTCCTCGATGCTGACGCAGGACGAGAACATCGTCGACATCCGCTTCACGGTGCAGTACCGCTTGAATGATGCCCGCGCCTACCTGTTCGAGAACCGCAACCCCGACGAAGCGGTGGTGCAGGCCAGCGAATCGGCGGTGCGTGAAATCGTCGGGCGCAGCAAGGTCGACTCGGTCTTGTACGAGCAGCGCGATGCCATCGCCGCCGACCTGGTGAAGTCGGTGCAGCAGCAACTCGACCGCCTGCATGCCGGCATCATCATCTCGAACGTCAATGTGCAGAACGTGCAGGTGCCCGACTCGGTGCAAGCCTCGTTCAACGACGCCGTGAAAGCCAGTGCCGACCGCGACCGCTTCAAGAACGAAGGTCTGGCCCATGCCAGCGACATCATCCCCAAAGCAAGGGGCACGGCCGCGCGCCTGGCCGAAGAAGCCGAAGGCTACCGCGCCCGTGTGGTGGCGCAGGCCGAGGGCGATGCGCAGCGCTTTCGCTCTGTGTTGACCGAGTACCAGAAGGCGCCGACGGTGACGCGAGACCGGCTCTACCTTGAAACCATGCAGCAGGTGTACAGCAACGTGACCAAGGTGTTGATCGACAGCCGCGCCAATGGCAACCTGCTGTACCTGCCGCTGGAGCGCCTGTTGCAAGGTGCAGGCGGCACGCCGCTGACGGGGCCGGCCAGCGGCGCACCCGTCGTCGCCCCGGCCGAGACAGCGGCCACGCCTGCCGGCACCGACGTGCGCTCGCGCGACGGTGCGCGCACGCGCGAGCGGGAAGGGCGTTGAACATGAACCGTATTGGATTGATTCTCGCCAGCGCATTGATCGTGCTGCTGGTGGCCGCCTCGATGCTCTTCGTCGTCGATCAGCGCCAGGTGGCGGTGATCTACTCGCTGGGTGAGATCAAGGAAGTGGCGACCGAGCCGGGGCTGAAGTTCAAGTTGCCGCCGCCGTTCCAGAACGTCGTCTTTCTCGACAAGCGTGTGCAGACGCTGGACAGCCCCGAGACGCGGCCGATCTTCACCGCGGAGAAGAAGAGCCTGGTGATCGACTGGCTGGTGAAGTGGCGCATCACCGAGCCGCGCCAATTCATCCGCAACAACGGCGTCGACTTTCGCAACCTCGAAACACGTTTGAGCCCGGTGGTGCAAGCGGCGTTCAACGAAGAGATCACCAAGCGCACCGTGCGCAACATGCTCGCCGGCGAACGCGACAAGGTGATGAACGACGTGCGCAGCCGGCTGGCTGATGAAGCCAAGGCCTTCGGCATCGAAATCGTCGACGTGAGAATCAAGCGCGTGGACTTCGTCGCCGACATCACCGACTCGGTCTACCGCCGCATGGAGT
>JANLYV010000440.1:0-2583 GCA_031365825.1 Rubrivivax sp.
GCCCCGTGCACCGCCTCGGGCATCGTGCGCCGGCACCCGGATGTGCGCTGGCTGCGCCGCGCCGACGACGTCACCGCCCTGGCCCAGACGCAGGCGCAGATGCTGCAGGCACTGTGGCCACTGCTCAAGCCCGGCGGCACGCTGGTGTATGCCACCTGCTCGCTCTTCAAGGTCGAAGGCGAGCAACGTATCGCGGCATTTATGCAACGCCTGCAAGCCCCGGGCGCGCTGCTCGACCCGCACTCGCCCGGACATCTGCTGCCCCTGCCCGACAATGGCGGCGACGCCGACGCCGCCACGCATGCCTGCGCAAGCGCCGGCCAGGACGGCTTCTATTTCGCCCGCATCACCAGGCCCGCAAGCTCCAGCCACTGACGTCACACCTACCCGCGCATGCCTTCGCCGCAAGTCCTCGAAAAGCTGCTCAAGGGCTGCGTCAGTGCCGTGCTGTTTTGCATCGCCATGCTGGGCGCGGCGCATGGCCAGGGGGTGGAGCTGTCGACGCTGCAGCTGAAGCGCCAGGAGGGCCAGCTGACGCTGGACTTCGTGGCCCAGGTGAGCCTCACGCGCGCCGTCGAAGATGCGCTGCAACGCGGCGTGCCGGTGTACTTCGTGGCGCATGCCGAAGTCTTTCGCCCGCGCTGGTACTGGCGCGACCTGAGCGTGGCGCATTTGGCCCGCTCCTGGCGGCTGGTGTACCAACCATTGACCTCGACCTGGCGCGTGAGCCTGGGTGGCTTGAACCAGTCCTACCCGAACCTGGCCGAAGCGCTGGCGGCGGTGTCGCGCGCCAGCGGCTGGCGGCTGGCGGAACTGGCCGCGCTGGAAGGCGACAAGGGCGGCTACGTCGAGTTCAGCTACCGGCTCGACACGTCGCAGCTGCCCAGCCCGATGCAGATCGGCCTGGGGGGCCCGGCCGGCTGGACGCTGGCCATCGAGCGCACGCTGCGGCTGGAATGAATGCCACCACAGGCTTGCGATGAGCAACTCCACGCGCTGGGCCTGGACGGTGGCGATGGTCGCTGCCACCGGCGTGGTGCTGGTCTTGGCCTTCGTGCTCTCGCTCACGACCGAGGGCGACCAGGCTTTCGAGCGCCACTTCTTCTGGCTGTTCTGGGTCAATGTCGCCGTCGCCGTGTTGCTGGTGGGGGTGATCGGCTTTGTCGCACTGCGACTCACCGCGCGCCTGCGCCTGCGCAAGTTCGGCAGCCGGCTGCTGATACGGCTGGCCGGCATCTTCGCGATGGTGGGTCTGGTGCCCGGGGTGCTGATCTACACCGTGTCGTACCAGTTCGTGTCGCGCAGCATCGAAGTCTGGTTCGATGTGAAGGTGGCGGGTGCACTCGACGCCGGGCTGGCCCTGGGCCGGGGCATGCTCGAGACGCTGCAGGGCGACCTCGGTGCCAAGACCCGCGTCGCCGCCGAGCGCCTGGCTGAAGGGCAGTTACCCGTCTCTGCGCTCGCGCTGGAGCGCGTGCGCGAGCAACTCGGCGCCGCTGAAGTGGCCCTGGTGGCCAGCAGTGGCCAGGTGATCGTCATGGCCGGCAGTTCGCGCAGCGCCATCGCGCCCGAGCGGCCCACGGCCATGATGCTGCGCCAGGCGCGTGCCACCGGTGTGTCGAGCCAGGTCGAGCGGCTCGACGAAGAGTCGCTGGCCGCGTCAGAGGAAGGCGCGGCGCGTGTGCGTGCGCTGGCCCGGGTGCCGCGCCTGGACCTCAACCTCTCGGCCGGTGACGACCAGTTCCTGATGGCCGTGCAACCCCTGTCGCGCGCGCTTACGCTGAATGCGCTGGCTGTGCAGGCGGCGTACACCGAATACCAGCAGCGCGCGCTGGCACGCGACGCGCTGCGCCGCATGTACATCGGCACGCTCACGCTGGCGCTGATCCTGGCGGTGTTCGGCGCGGTGTTGCTGGCCATCGTGCTCGGCAACCAGATCGCGCGGCCGCTCTTGATGCTGGCCGACGGCGTGCGCCAGGTGGCGGCGGGCGACCTCACCGACAAGCCGGTGTTCGCCTCGGCCGACGAACTCGGCGGCCTGACGCGCAGTTTTGCCGACATGACGCGCCAGATGGCCGACGCGCGCGAACAGGTGCAGCGCGGCGTGATGCAACTCGAAGGTGCGCGCGGACGGCTGCAGACCATCCTCGACACGCTCAGCGCCGGCGTGATCGTGTTCGACCGGCACGACGCCATCGACACCGTCAACCCCGGCGCCACGCGCATCCTGCGCCTGCCGCTTTCAGCCTGGCGCGGCCGCCGCCTCGCCGAAGTGCCCGAGCTCGACGTGCTGGCGCACGACGTCGACCAACGCTTCGAGCTGCTGGCCACCAGCCCCGAGCCGGGCGAGCGTGACCACTGGCAGGAGTCGTTCGAATTCGTGCGCGGTGACGGCACCACGCTAACGTTGTTGGTACGCGGTGCCACCTTACCCGGTGAAGCACGGCTGCTGGTGTTCGACGACATCAGCGAGGTCGTCTCGGCGCAGCGTTCGGCGGCATGGACCGAAGTCGCGCGGCGCCTGGCGCACGAGATCAAGAACCCCCTCACGCCGATCCAGCTTTCGGCGCAGCGGCTGCAGCA
>JANLYV010000544.1:0-13430 GCA_031365825.1 Rubrivivax sp.
GGGTTGCCGCCGGCCGATGATCGAAAACCTCTTGTTTGCGCGCGACGCGGCCTGATACCGACTCGCCTTCAGCCACGTAAGAACTCCCGTTCGGGCTGATCCTTCGACGAACTCAGGACTGAAGGCAGGTCGAAGCCCTCCCTTCGACAGGCTCAGGGCGAACGGTGGTTCCTTTTCGGTTGATCGCGAATTCGAAAAAGCCTGGGTGGCCACGCGATGCGCTTTCAAGGTGGGGCTCTGCCGACCTCGGGCGCTGTGGCCGTCGCGGCCGTTGGTGCAGGCTCCAGCCCGATGCGCTCCACCGCGCCACCCTCCAGCCACTCGGCATAACGCCAATCCTGAGCGGAGCGCACCACGCCATCCGGGGGTTCGTTGGGCGGCACCGGCACGCCGCGCAGCGCGTGTGCCATGAAGTCGATCCAGGCCGGCAGCGCCAGGCCACCGCCCGATTCGCCCACGCCCAGGCTCTGGGGCTGGTCGTGGCCGATCCAGGCGACGGCCACGACGCCGCGCTGGAAGCCGGCGAACCAGGCGTCGACCGCATCGTTGGTGGTGCCCGTCTTGCCCTGCAGGTCGCTGCGCTTGAGTTGTGCGGCCACGCGTGCGGCGGTGCCGGTGGTCGTCACCTGGTTGAGCAGGCTGTTGGTGATGAAGACGTTGCGCGCCGGCACGACGCGGCTGCTTTCGTCCAGCGGCGCCGCCGGCAGGGCCTCGAACAGCAGCTTGCCGTGTGCGTCGGTGATGCGTTCGATCAACTGCGGCAGCACGCGGTGCCCGCCGTTGGCCAGCACGGCGTAGGCGCTGGCCAGCTGCATCGGCGTGGTGCTGCCCGCGCCCAGCGCGAAGGTCAGGTTGTCGGGCTGCTTGTCGGCATCGAAGCCGAAGCGTTCGACCCAGGGCCGCGCCGTGGCCAGGCCGATGTGCTGCAGCAGGCGGATGCTGACCATGTTCTTCGAACGCGCCAGCGCCTCGCGCAGCGTGATCGCGCCGTCGTAGTGGCCGTCGGAATTCTTCGGGTTCCACGCCGGCGTGCCGCCGTCGGGCAGCGTCAGCGGTGCGTCGTTCACCAGTGTCTCGGGCATCACGCCGTGTTCGATCGCGGCCGAGTAGAGGAAGGGCTTGAAGCTCGAACCCGGCTGGCGCCAGGCGTGGGTCACGTGGTTGAAGGGCTGGCGTTCGAAGTCGAAGCCGCCCACCAGCGCGCGCACGCGGCCGTTGTCGGGGTCGAGTGCGACGAAGGCGCCGTCGGCTTCGGGCCATTGCGTGATGCCCCAGGCGCTGCCGCGCTCCTGCGCCACGCGGATGACCGAGCCGCGCTTTACTCCCAGCCCTTTGGACGTTAGCGCGCGACGCAGGCCTTCGCCGTTGATGTGCACCTTCTGGCCGCCGGCGAGCTGCGCCAGCACCTCGCGTGGGCCGGCGCGCAGCACGATGGCCAGGCGCAGCTCGTCGTCGTCGCGGTGTTCCTTCAGCGCCTGCGCGGCGGCACGCTCGAGCTCCGGGCTGGCCTCGGCCAGCGCGGCGGGCAGGTTCACCTCGTCTTCGGGGCCGCGCCAGGGCTGCTTGCGTTCATGCGCCATCACCGCGCCGCGCAGCGCGGCCCAGGCCGCGCGTTGGTCGGCGGCGCGCAGGCTGGTGTGCACACGAAAGCCTTCCTGGTAAGCGCGTTCGCCGAAGGCTTCCACCACCGCCTGGCGCGCCATCTCGGCGACGTGTTCGGCATGCAGGTCCACCTGCTGCTCGCGCCGAAAGCTCAGCTTTTCGGCGGCGGCCGTGCGGTAAGTGGTGTCGTCGATCAAGCCGACGCTGCGCATGCGTGAAAGCACGATCAGCTGGCGCCGCCGTGCACGTTCGGTGTTGGCCACAGGGTTGGCGTAGACCGGGTTCTGCGGCAGTCCGGCCAGCATGGCCGTCTCGGCCAGGCTCAAATCCGCCAGCGGCTTGCCGAAGTAGATGGTCGCCGCGGCGGCAAAGCCATAGGCGTGCTGCCCCAGGTAGATCTGGTTCATGTAGAGCTCGAGGATGCGCTCCTTGCTCAGGCGTTGTTCGATCTGCAGCGCCAGCAGTGCTTCCTTGATCTTGCGTTCGGGCGTGCGTTTGGTCGACAGGAAGAAGGTGCGCGCCACCTGCTGCGTGATGGTCGACGCACCCTGTGGCATGCCGCCCGTCACGTTCGCCAGTGTGGCCCGCACCAGGCCGCGCAGGCTGATGCCCGGGTGCTCATGGAAGTGCCAGTCTTCCACCGCCAGCACCGCGTTGCGCAGGGTCTTGGGCATCTGTTCGATGGCCATGAACTGCCGCCGCTCGCTGCCGAATTGCGCAATCTCCACGCCGTCCTGCGTGAACACCTGCAGCGGCTGGCGCGGCCGGTAGTCGGTGACGCGGTCCAGCGGCGGCAGTTGCTGCCCGTACCAGAGCACGGCCGCCGCCAGCAGCAGCAGCGCGAGCACGGCCACGGCCGCCAGCGCGATCGCGCCAGTGCGCAGCCAGGCGCGGTGACGCGCACGAAGCGAAAAAGTCACGGCGCCAGCTCGTACAACGCCGAGCCGTCGCCGTTGTCTTTCACCAGGCGGATGCCGGGGTAGCGCGGCAGGTGTGCGACGCCGGCGGCGCCCGAGGTGAAGCGCAGCTTCACGCCGGGCACGTCCTGGATGCGCCAGTTGCCGTCGGCGCTGGGGTTCACGCGGCCTTGCGCCTTCAGGAACATCACCAGCGCTTCGCGGTTTTCATCGGGTGCGTCGAGCACGATGTTGCTGCCGTCCAGGCCGGGGAAGTTGCCGCCGCCCGTGGCGCGGTAGTTGTTGGTGACGACGATGAAGGTCGCGGCGTCATCGATAGCCTTGCCCTCGAACTGCAAGTCGACGATGCGCCGCGCCTCGGGCGCCACCACCTTGCCCTGCAGGTTGTAGCGCGCGGCCTGCGTCAGGTCGATGCGGTAGCTCACGCCGTCGATGGTGTCGAAGTTGAAGCTGGGGAAGGCGGCATTGAGCAGGTTTTGCTCGGCCGCACCGGCCGGGTCGATGCGGTTGAAGGCACCGGCCGACATCTCCAGCCATTCGCGCACCTGCGCACCGCTCAGCTTCACCGCCTTCAGCGTGTTCGGGTAGATGTAGAGGTCGGCCACGTTGCGCAGCGTCAGCGTGCCGGCAGGGATGTCGGTGTAGTAGCTGCTGCCCTGGCGGCCGCCGGTCTTGAACGGCGCGGCGGCCGACAGGATGGGCAGCGCGGCGTGGGGCGTGCCGGCCAGCGCGCGGCGCGCGTAGGCGACTTGCGCCTGCGCCACGAGCTGCACCGAGGGGTCGTCGGCCACCTGCGCGAAAAAACTCTGGATGGGCGCGCTGGTCTGCGCCACTTCAGAGCGCATGTAGCGCAGCGTGCCTTCGTGTTCTTCGGCGATGAGCTTGCCGATCTCGGGGTCGGCCTCGACCAGCGGCTTGCGCGCCACGCGGTCCCAGATCGGCCGAATCTCGGCGCGCGACTCGACCACGGTCCACGTCCCCTTCTTGTCAGGCAGCGCGTCGTCGAGCACCAGGTCGATCACCGCGAGGTGGTCGCCCCAGCGCCCGGGCATGGCCGCGGGCACGCCGTTGATGGTGCCGCGCGCCAGGTCCACCTTGGGGTGGCTGGCGAAGAAGCGCCCGGGGAATTCGCCGTGCGAATGGCCGAAGAGGATGGCATCGACCCCCGGTACTTCGGCGATGCGCGCCACCGTGTTCTCGCCGAAGAAGATCGTCTCGCCGAGCTCGAAGCCCGAGTGCGGCACGGCGACGATGATCTGCGCGCCCTTGGCCTTCATCTCGGGCACGAGGCGACGCGCGGTTTCGGGGATGTCGCGCACCTGCACCTGGCCGCGCAGGCTTTGCTGGTCCCAGGCCATGATCTGTGGCGGCACGAAACCAATCACACCTATCTTGAGCGCGACCCTGACACCGCTCTCGGCAGTGAACATGCGGTCCAGCAGCACGTAGGGCATGAAGGCGTGGCGGCCCTCGCTGCCCTCTTGCATGACGTTGGCGTTGACGTAGGGAAAGGCGGCGGTGGCTATGGCCTGGCGCACGAAGGGCAGTCCGAAATTGAACTCGTGGTTGCCGATGTTGGCGGCGTCGTAGCGCAGCTGGTTCATCACCTTGTAGGCCGGGTGCACCTGGCCCGGCGCGAGGGGTTTGACCCGCGCCACGTAGTCGCCCAGCGGGCTGCCCTGGATCAAATCGCCGTTGTCGAGCAGCAGGTGGTTGGGGTTCTGCGCGCGCGCTGCCTTGATCAGCGTGGCGGTCTTCGCCAGGCCGTATTCGTCGGTCGCCTTGTCCTGGTAGTAGTCCCAGTTCAGCAGGTTCATGTGCACGTCGGTCGTGCCCAGGATGCGCAGCTTCAGGCGTTCGGCGGCGGCGGGCGGCAGGGCTGCGATCAAGGCAAGGGTCAGCGCCGCGAGGCGTGGGGCGAAGTTGGCGTGGGTCATGTCAAGGTCTCTCTTGCATCGTCTTCACTTGTGGTGACGGTGGCCAGCGCATCGTGCACGGCCGCCAGCAGGCAGGCCAGTTCCACCGGCTTGGTGATGTACTGCGCAAAGCCCGCGGCCAGGCCTTTGACCACATCGCTGGGCATGGCGTTGGCACTGACGGCAATGACGGGGATGTGGCGCGTCTGCGGCGCGGCGCGCAGGCGCTTGAGCACTTCGTAGCCACTCATCACCGGCAACTGGATGTCGAGCAGGATGACATCGGGCGGTTCGCGCATCGCACTTGCCAGGCCCGCCACGGGCTGCAATTCGCTGTGCAGCTTCAGGCCAGGCACACGTGCCAGCATGGCTTCTATCAACACGATGTTGACGGCGTTGTCTTCGATGTAGAGAGCGTGGCGCAGCGGTGCTGCGGTGGGACCGACGGCGGTGGTGGCGGCGTCGGCGCTTGCGCCATCGCCGTGTGCCTGGGCGGCCAGTGGCAGCTCGATCCAGAAGCGGCTGCCGCGGCCGATCTCGCTGTGCACGCCGATGTCGCCGCCCATGGCCTGCATCAGCTTGCGGCTCAGCGCCAGGCCGATGCCCGCGCCTTCGAGCGTGCCGCTGGCGGCCAGCAGGGGCTCGAAGGGCGTGAACAGCCGCGCCTGTTCGGCCGCACTCAAGCCGCTGCCGCTGTCGGCCACGCTTAAGCGCAGATGTTGCGCATGCCGCTCGGCCAGCAGCTGCACCTGGCCACCCGCGTGGTTGTGCTTGATGGCGTTGCCCAACAAGTTGAGCAGCACCTGCTTCAGCCGCAGCGCATCGGCCATCACCTGCGGTGCGGGCTGCGGCCACGCCAGCGCGTGCAGGCTCACCTCGTGTTCAAGCGCCAGGGGTGCGACCAGCGCGAGACATTCCTGCACCAGCGGCGCCAGCGTCATGGGCGCGAGCGTGACTTCGAGGCGGCCGGCTTCGATGCGCTGCAGGTCGAGCACGTCGTTGATGAGCTGCAACAGATGGCGGCCGCTGCGCTCGATCTGATGCACCGCGCCGCGTTGTGGCGCAGCCAGCGGCAGCGCCGCGTCGGCGGCCAGCACCTGCGCAAAACCGAGGATGGCGTTGAGCGGCGTGCGCAACTCGTGCGACATGTGCGACAGGAACAGCGACTTCGCCTGGTTGGCATGTTCGGCTTCGTCGCGCGCAGTGATCAAGGCCTGCTCGGCCGCCTTGCGCTGACTGATGTCCTGGCCGAAACCGTAATACTGCGGCCGGCCGGTGCGGCTGTTGATGCCACTGCACAGCGTGACTTCCACGGTGCGTCCGGCGTGCACCCGTTCGTAGCTCAGCGCCTCGCCCGCCAGCGCGCGCCGGCAGAGTGCGGCAATGGTCTCGCCCCGCTGCTGGCCCCAAAACTCGAACACCGACTTGCCGATCAGGCCCGCGGCGGTGGTGCGCAGCAACTCGGCCATGCGCGGGTTGGCGAAGGTGTAGACCAGCTGCTCGTCGAGCACGGCGATGCTGCCCGGGAAGGCTTCCAGCAACTCGCGTGTTTCGGCCTCGGCCTGGCGGATGCGCCATAGCGTCTCGCTCTCGGCCGTGATGTCACGCGTGACGACGACGACACAGCGCACGCCTTGCGCGTCCAGCCCGAAGAAGCTGTAGATGGCTTCGAACTGGCGGCCCTCCAGCCGCGGTGCATCCAGCGGGGCGCGCACGGTGTGCGGCGTGCCGGTGCGCAGGCATTCGGCCAGCGCCACTTCGCGCTCGCTGCCCACGCCGCCGGGGAAGACATCACGCACGTGGCGGCCCGCCACCTGCTCGGCGCGCAGGCCCATGGCGCGGCACCAGGCGGCGTTGACCATGCGGTAGATCTGGTCCTCGCCGATGACACTGACCATCTCGGTGATGGCGTCCAGCGCGACTTCGTGCAGCCGCAGCTGCATCGAACCGGCCGCGGTTGGGTGTTTTGTCCTTGTCACGGTGCCGCCAATGGCAGGCCGCCGATGCACCAGGCCAGGCCGCGAACGACGCGCGCAAGCTTCATGCAGCGACGGCGTTCAGGGCTTGCTGGGCTCGATGCCGAGCGACGTGGTCGCAGGCTTGGCCGCAGCCTCGCGCTGCTTCTCGTGCACGCAGCCGTCGACCAGGCGCTGGCCGATCTTGGTGTCCATCAGCATCGACTTGTTGGCGATCTGCAGCATCAGGATGCGCCCGTGCACGTCCTCCAGGCGCAGCGCGCCCGTGGACGAAAGCACCGGCTTCATCGTGTACGCCGCCTTCTTGTGACGCACGTCGACGTAGCCCTCGTGCCCGGGTGTGGCCAGCACGCTCACCGTTTCACCGAACTCGCAGTCGTAGTCGCCCATGTGGGCAATACCAGCCGCGGCCACCTGCTCGGCATCGGCCGCGGGCAGCGCGGGTGCGGCGGGTGCCGGCTTGGCCGCGGGCTTGCTTGCCTTGGTCGACTTGGTGGTGCCGGCCTTGGCCGCAGGGGCCGCGGGTTTGGCCGCGGTCTGTGCCAGGCTGTTGCCGGCCAGGCACAGCACAGCCCCGGCCACGACCAGCAGGCACGCCGGCGCGAAAGGGGTGGGGGTCTTCATGGTCTGTGCTCCAAAAGTGGTGCGGGATTGTGCCCAGCGCCAGCGCCCTGTCCTGTAGCCAGCCGTATCCACGTGCCGCAGCTTGCCGCAACTTGCCAACCGATTGACATCACGCCGCCAGCAGGTCGGCAGCGGTCAGCCGGTACAGCACATGCGCTCGCATCGGGTGGCCCGGTTCCAGGCCGGGGTGCTCGAAGTCATCGGCCGCGTCGTGGTGCATGCCGATGCGACGCATCACACGACACGAGGGCTCGTTCGAGCGCGTGGTGTAGGACACGACTTCATCCAGGCCCAGCGTGTCGAAGGCAAACGCCGCCGCCGTGGCCGCGGCTTCGCTGGCGTAGCCCTGGCCCCAGGCGTCGCGGCTCAGGCGCCAGCCCATTTCCACCACCGGCATGAAGGGCGCTTCGAAGGCGGGCACATGCAGGCCGACGAAGCCGGCGAATTCGATCTTGCCGGGGATCTGCAAGGCCCAAACGCCCCAGCCGCGGCGCTGCAGGTTGGCGCGTATGCGCGCCGCTTCGGCCAGCGCCTCGGCTTCGGTGTGGATCGAAGGGAAGTAGCGCCGCACCGCGGCGTCGGCGTTCATCGCCACCCAGGGCGGCAGGTCGGTGTCGAGCCAGTCGCGCAGCAGCGTACGTGCGCTGCGCAGCTCCAGCGGGCGTGCGAAGCTGCGCAGCACCAGCGCGTGCCTGCCTGCGGGCAGTGCCAGCCTTGTGTTCATGTCAGCTCACTCTGGAAGTAAGCAAGGCGCACTTCGGCCGGTAGCTGCGGGCCACCGAGAAACGAGGTGCGTTGTGCCCGCTCGAGCACCTGCCAGAAATAGCGGTAGCTGGCGCGGTCGTGCAAGGTTTCGTGGTGTCGTATCGGTGCCCAGCCTGCCGCTTGTGCGGCGTGGATGATGTCGATCGCCAGGTCGACCTCGGCCACGGTGGGTGCAAAGGCGTCGACGATGGGCCGGATCTGCGCCGGGTGGATGCTCCACATGCGCGTGTAGCCCAGCCGCCGCGCGGCGGTCTCGGCCGCGGCCTGCACCGCGCTGCTGTGCTTGAACTCGGTCACGACGCAGTGCGAAGGCACCTTGCCTGCGGCGTGGCAGGCGGCCGAAATTTCGAGCTTGGCGCGCAGCACCAGCGGGTGGTCAAACTGGCCCACACCCGGCGCCGTGGTCATGGCCGACTGTGGAATCGCGCCGCGGTGCGCGGACACAAAGTCCATCACGCCGAAGGACAGCGACTCGATGCGCGGGTGCGCCGCCAGGCTCATCACGTCGCGCAGCGCGCCATGTGTTTCCACCAGCGCGTGCAGCGGGATGCGCCGCGCCACGCCGGCGGCTGCGCAGGCGCGGTCGATGAAGGTGGCGGCGGCGTCGAAGTCGGCCAGGCTGCGCGGCTTGGGCACCATCACATAGGCCAGCTTCGTGCCGGCGCGGCGCACGAGCTCATGCACCTGCTCTTCGAAGCGCGCATGGGCCAGTGGCAGCACACGCGCACCGACTCGGCCGAAGACGTTCGCTGTCGACATCACCAACTCGGCCATGAGCTGCGCCTGTTCGATCTCGCCGCCCACCGGCGCGCCGTCTTCACCGTCGAGCGTGACGTCGAACACCGGGCCCATCTCGGCCTGCAGCGCGAGGCTCTTCTTCATGCGCACTTCGACCCCGGCGTAGTGGTCGCACACGGGCAACTGCGTCAGCGCGGCTTCGTCGGGGTCAAACAGGGCCTGGCGCGGGTGAACGGTGGGGGCTTGCGGCATGGGTGTGGCGACGGACTTCGACAGCTGCCAAGCGTAGCGCCAAAGCGGCGGCGTTCAACCTGGGCTGGGACCGTGCGCGCTTTGGGTTTCCCCCATTGCCGCTGTGCGGCCGCGATGGGAGATTGCGGCGGGTTGAAAATATCATATGACCAAGGAGACCAGCGTGATGACCATGCCTTCCCTGCGTACTGTGGCGCGGCTTTCACGGCGTGGCTTGATCGGCCTGGCCTTGGCCGCCAGCTGCGGCCTGAGCCTGGCCCAGGCCTACCCCGACCGGCCCGTGACGCTGATCGTGCCCTGGGGCGCGGGCGGTGGCACCGACGCCGTGGCGCGCATGATCGCCAGCCTGCTCGAGCGCGATCTCGGCCAGCCCGTCAACGTCGTCAACCGCACCGGTGGCTCGGGAGTGGTGGGCCATTCGGCCATCGCCGGGGCCGCGCCCGACGGCTACACCATCGGCATGATCACGGTGGAAATCACCATGATGCATCACCAGAAATTGACCGAGCTCGACCCCACCAGCTTCACGCCGATTGCGCTGGTGAACCTCGACCCCGCGGGCTTCCAGGTGCGCGCCGATTCGAGCTACAAAACCATGAACGACGTGCTCGCCGCGGTGAAGGCCAACCCCGGCAAGTTCAAGGCCTCGGGCACGGGGCAGGGCGGCATCTGGCACCTGGCGCTTGCGGGCTGGTTGCGCGACGCCAAGGTCGACCCGGCCGCGGTGCCCTGGGTGCCGTCCAACGGCGCCGCGCCGGGGCTGCAGGACCTGGTGGCCGGCGGCATCGAGTTCGTGCCCTGTTCGCTGCCCGAAGCGCGCTCGCTCATCGACGCCGGCAAGCTGCGCTCGCTTGCCGTCATGGCGCCGACCCGCGCCGCGCTGTTCCCGAACGTGCCCACGCTGAAAGAAGCCACCGGCTCCGACTGGGCCACCGGTGCCTGGCGTGGCATCGCCGCACCCAAGGGCCTGCCACCGGCCGTGGCGGCCAAGCTCGAAGCGTCGGTGAAGAAGGCTTTCGACAGCAAGGAATACAAGGACTTCATGGCCAACCGCGGCTTCGGCCTGCTGTGGGGCAGCTCGCAGGAGTTCGCGCGTTTCATGGCCAAGGGTGACGCCGACATGAAAGCGGTGATGACGGCCGTGGGCATCGCCAAATAGTCGACAAACGGCCGCCCCCTGCCCACCGCTAACGCCTGACATACGTGCATCACATCGACCGCCGGGCCGGCCTGGCGCTGGCTTTGCTCGCGGCAGCGGTGCTGTGGTCAGCTCGCAGCTTTCCCAGCGTGCCGGGGCAAAAGCTCGGCGCCGGGTTCCTGCCGATGCTGGTGGGCGTGGGCCTGCTGTGCTGCGGGCTGGCGCTGATGTGGCGCAGCCGCGGCGTGGTGGCCGATGCCGGCGCGCGCCTGCCCGAACAGTCGGCAGGCGCATTCGCCACCATCGCCGTCATTGCGCTGTACGTGCTGGCAGCCGATCGCGTCGGTTTCCTCATCGTCGCGCCGATCGCGCTGGTGATCGCCTTCAAGGCACTGCGCGTGGGCTGGCGGCCTTCGCTGCTATGGGCCGTGGGCGGCACGCTGGTCGTGCACTTCGCGTTCTACAAGCTGCTGCGCGTGCCGCTGCCCTGGGGCGTGCTGCGCCCGTTCTATTGATGGCCACGCGCTGATGTCCACCTTCGACGCCATCATGGCCGCGTTCGGCCTCGTCTTCGAGCCCTACGTGCTGATGGTCATTGCGCTGTCGGCGCTGTACGGCCTGTTCGTCGGCGCCATTCCCGGGCTGACGGCGACCATGGCCACGGCCTTGCTCGTGCCGGTGACCTTCTTCATGGCACCGGTGCCGGCGGTGGCATCCATCGTCACCGCCACGGCCATGGCCATTTTCAGCGGCGACATCCCGAGCGCGCTGCTGCGCATGCCCGGCACGCCGGCCAGTGCGGCCTACACCGACGAGGCCTACCTCATCACCAAGAGCGGCCGACCCGAACTGGCGCTGGGCGCGGGGCTGGTGTTCTCGGTGCTGGGCGGCATCTTCGGCGTGATCGTGCTCATCGTCGCTGCGCCGGTGCTGGCCGAGATTGCGCTGAAGTTCAGCAGCTACGAATATTTCTGGCTGGTGATGCTTGGTTTCACTTGTGCCATCTTCATTGCCGGCAACGATCCGCTCAAAGGCCTGGTGTCGCTGCTGCTGGGCCTGCTCATCTCCTGCGTCGGCCTGGACAACCCCGCCGGTGCGCCGCGCTGGACGTTCGGCAGCGCCGAACTCACCGGCGGCATCTCGCTCATCCCTTTGATGATCGGCATGTTCGCCATCTCCGAAGTGCTGCGTTTTGCGGTGGCGACGGACAAGCCGGTGATGGCCGTCGAGCGGCCGTTTGGCAACGTCTTCTCGGGCATGTGGGCCTTGATGAAGAAGTACCCGCTGCAGACGCTGCGGGGCTCGGCCCTGGGCACGGCAGTCGGCGCGTTACCCGGCGCTGGCGCCGACATCGCGGCCTGGATGTCGTACGCCATGTCGAAGAAGTTCTCGAAGGAGCCCGAGAAGTTCGGCACCGGCCACATCGAAGGCATCATCGAAGCTGGCGCGGCCAACAACTCGGCACTGGGTGGGGCCTGGATACCGGCCTTGGTGTTCGGCATTCCGGGCGACTCGATCACGGCGATTGCCATCGGCGTGCTCTACATGAAGAACATGAACCCGGGGCCGACGCTGTTCGTCAACAACCCGCAGAACATCTACGCCGTGTTCATCGTCTTCATCCTGGCGCAGCTCTTGATGCTGCCGTTCGGCTGGATGGCGATCAAGGTGGCCAAGCAGGTGCTGCGTGTGCCGGCAGCGGTGTTGATGCCGCTGATCCTGCTCTTTTGCATCGTCGGCAGCTTCGCCATCAACAACAGCATGTTCGGCGTGATCGTGATGGGCGTGGCCGGTGTCGCCGCCTTCTACATGGAGCGCTGGGGCTTCCCGGTGGCGCCCACCATCCTGGGCGTGGTGCTGGGCACGCTGCTCGAAGAGCACTTCTTCAGCAGCCTGGTGAAGTCGGACGGCAATGTGCTGGCGTTTTTCGAGCGGCCGATTGCTTGTGGGCTCGGCGTGCTGACGCTTGTGGTGTGGTTGTGGCCGCTGGCGCGAGGATGGTGGGCGTCGCGCGCTAGAAGCTAACGCTGGTAATGTGGGGCTGCGTCGCGGCAGGTGCTGCCCGCTGGCGGCCCAAGCTGGGTCGGTCGTCGCTGCGCGCCGACTGCGCTGTGCTGCTCACACCGGGGTCGCGCCGCATAACTCACTACGCGACCTGCGGTCGCTGCGTTCAAACAGGATTCGGCGAGTCAGTCAACGAAGCGCGCTGCGCGCGCCGACCCCGGCGCTGCGCTGCTCGCCGCCCCAGATAGGGCCGCCAGCGGGCAGCACCTGCCGCTCAGGCACATGAGGTTGGACCGCCGCCACCACCGGTCGCGAAGCGAGTTCCGCGACGGGCCACGAGACCGAGCAGCGCAAGGCAGTCGGTGCGCAGCACCGACCGCCCGGCACGAAGCGCTGCGGCCTGCCCGAACGCCCCTTTGCCGCCACTAAAGCCAGCTGCGGCGCCAACATCCATCAAACCAAGTGCTTGACCCCGTCCTGCTCCCCCACCAGCTCCGCCAACGTCTTGTTGATGCACTCCTGCGAAAACGCATCAATCGCCAGCCCTTCGACGATCTTGTAGTCGCCACCGGCGCACGTCACCGGGAAGCCGAACATCACGTCCTTCGGAATGCCGTACTCGCCATTGCTGGCGACGCCCATCGTCACCCACTCGCCGCCGGTGCCGGCGGCCCAGTCGCGCACGTGGTCGATGGCGGCGTTGGCAGCCGAGGCCGCTGACGACAAACCACGCGCTTCAATGATGGCCGCGCCGCGTTTGCCCACGGTCGGCAGGAACACATCCTTGTTCCACACCTGGTCGTTGATCATGTCACTCACCGCCGCGCCGGCTATGGTGGCGAAGCGGTAGTCGGCATACATCGTCGGCGAGTGGTTGCCCCAGACGCAAAGCTTCTTGATGCTGGCAACAGGCTTGCCGGTCTTGGCCGCCACCTGGCTCAACGCGCGGTTGTGGTCCAGGCGCAGCATGGCGGTGAAATTGCGCCGGCTCAAATCGGGTGCACTCTTCATTGCGATGTAGGCGTTGGTGTTGGCCGGGTTGCCGACCACCAGCACCTTCACGTTGCGGCTGGCATGGGCATTGAGTGCACGGCCTTGCGCGGTGAAGATGGCGCCGTTGATGGCCAGCAGCTCGGCGCGCTCCATACCCGGGCCGCGCGGGCGCGAGCCCACGAGCAGCGCGTAGTCGGTGTCCTTGAAGGCGGTGTTGGCGTCGCCATGCGCTTCCATGCCGGCCAGCAGCGGGAAGGCGCAGTCCTGCAATTCCATCATCACACCAGTGAGCGCCTTTTGCGCTTTCTCGTCGGGAATCTCGAGCAGCTGCAGGATCACCGGCTGGTCTTTGCCGAGCATTTCGCCGGCGGCGATGCGGAACAACAAGGCATAGCCGATCTGGCCTGCGGCGCCGGTGACGGCAACACGAACGGGCTTCTTCATGGACAAACTCCTGGAGCGCAGTTGAGGTTCGGGGCGGTGCCGGGCCACGCGGTACGCAGGC
>JANLYV010000520.1:0-3160 GCA_031365825.1 Rubrivivax sp.
CGCCGCACAGCCGGCTCTCACCAGCCGTTGAAGCGTGGCCAGCTGGCCAAGGCGCCCGTGGCGGTGATCACGTCATAACGCGCAAACTGAGCGGCGGTGGCGCAGGCGTGGTTGGGCAGCACGCGCAGCAACGAGCCGACGGGAAAGCGCTGCGCCAGCGCGACGTCCACCACACCGTCACGCCGCGACACGATGCCGTGCTCCTGGTTGGCGCCGCTCATGTGCCAGTCGGCCAGCAGCACGCCTTGCGCATCGCAGATGGCACCGTAGCCCCAGTCCACGGCTTGCGCCTGCGTGCCGCGGTCGCGGCTCATCGCCATCCAGCCGGCGTCGACCAGCACCCAGCCCTTCTCCAACTGATGGCCGATGACGGTGGCCAGCACCGACAAGGCGATGTCTTCAGGACGAGCCACGCCGATGTTGCACATCACCAGGTCGTGAAAGGCATACACGCCGGCGCGGACTTCGGTCACGCCTTCGAGGGTGACGGCGGAAAGCGCCGTGGGCGTGGAGCCGACGCTGACTTCGGCGCAAGGCAGGCCGGCGTCGCGCAAACGCTGGGCCGCTCCCACGCAGCGGCTGCGCTCTTGTTCGGCGATGCGGCGCAGGCCTTCGGGCGTGCTCTCTTCGTAGGACGCGCCGGCGTGCGTCATCACGCCCAGCAGCCGCGCCCCGCCCGCCACCAGCACGCGGCCGATATCCAGCAACAGCGGGTCGTCTGGCTTGACGCCGGCGCGGTGGCCGTCGCTGTCGATTTCGATCATCACCACCAGCGGCGCACTGCGGCTGGCCGCGGCCACGGCATGGGCGGCCTCCAACGAATCCACCACCACAGTGAGGTGGCAGCCCCGTGCGCGCAAAGCCTGCGCCTGCGCCAGCTTGCCCGGCGCGATGCACACGGCGTAGAGGATGTCGTCAAAGCCGGCGGCGAAGAATTCCTGCGCTTCCTTCAGCGTCGAAACGGTGATGCCGCTGGCGCCGGCGCGACGCTGGCGCTGCGCGACTTCGATGCACTTGGCCGTCTTCACATGCGGCCGCAAGCGCACACCGAGTTGGCGCATGCGCGATTGCATGGTATCGATGTTGCGCGCCAGCCGCTGCTCGTCGAGCAATGCGGCAGGGGTGGACAGGTGGCTCAATGACACGGTGGAATCCTTGAGTTGGTGCAGACCGCCAGGCGCCTACCTGGCCATCATCGCATCCGCGCGAGCGTGACGGTGCTGCGCATCGCGGGGCTTGCAAGCCGCCGGAACTTGGTGAATCCTCGGGTTTCGCCAAGTCATCCCATTGCGCATTGCGGCCCGATGCCGACGCTGCGCCACCAAGGGTGCATCGATGAACCTGCAACAGCCCCAACGCCACGACGCGACCCCGCCCGGCCAGCCACAGCCGCAGCCGCCAGAACGGCGTGATGCGCCAAGCGCCGGCATCGAGCCTCCTGAGCCCGTCGAACACTTACTCGCCCTCGCCGGCGTGCGCGTCAACGGCCCCGAGCGCTGGGACGTGCAGGTGCGCGACCCGCGCATGTACCGCCGAGCCATGCGCCAGGGCACGCTCGGGCTGGGCGAGTCGTACATGGACGGCGACTGGGACTGCGAGGCGCTGGACGAGCTCTTCGCGCGGCTGATGCGCGTGGATGTCGACCGTGAAGCGATTGGCCTGACGCGCTGGCGCTGGCTGGCGCAGGTGCTGCGCCACCGCTGGCTCAACCTGCAGTCGCAGACGCGCGCGTTCGAGGTCGGCCAGCATCACTACGACGCCGGCAACGACATGTTTGAGCGCATGCTCGACTCGCGCCTGATCTATTCCTGCGCCTATTGGGAGTACGCCCAAGACCTGGAACAGGCGCAGGCCGACAAGCTGGAGATGATCTGCCGCAAGCTCGACCTGCAGCCCGGCATGAGCCTGCTCGACGTGGGCTGCGGCTGGGGCGGTCTGGCACGCTGGGCGGCTGAAAAACACGGCGTCAGCGTCGTCGGCATCACCGTCTCGAAGGAGCAGCTGGCGCTGGCCCAGCAGCGCGTGCGCGGCCTGCCGGTGAGCTTACGGCTGCAGGACTACCGCGACGTGCAGGGCAGCTTCGATCGCATCGTCTCGGTCGGCATGTTCGAGCATGTCGGCCAGAAGAACTACGTCTCGTACTTCGAGCACATGCGCCGGCTGCTCGCGCCCGAGGGCGTGTTCCTCTTGCACAGCATCGGCAACCACGTCACCAGCGCCGCCACCGACCCGTGGATCGAACGTTATGTGTTCCCCAACGGGAAGCTGCCGTCGGCGCGCGAGATGGCGCAGGCACTGGAGGGCCGCTTCCTCATCGAAGACTGGCACAACTTCGGCGCCGACTATGACCGCACGCTGATGGCCTGGTGGCAACGCTTCGATGCCGCCTGGCCCGAGCTGCGCACACACTACGACGCGCGCTTTTATCGCATGTGGAAGTACTACCTGCTCAGCTGCGCCGGCTATTTCCGTTCGCGCCAGGGGCAGTTGTGGCAACTGGTGCTGACGCGGCGCGAACGCAGCGCGGTGTATCGCTCGGTGCGGCTTTGACGTGACGCCGATAGGGACGCCGATACCGCACCGATAGCGCGTCAGCGCTGCGTGATCGGCTTCACCGAACGGTGCTGCGCGCCGACGAAAAGCTGGCGCGGCCGGCCGATCTTGTACTCGGGGTCGCCGATCATTTCGTTCAGCTGTGCGATCCAGCCCACCGTGCGCGCCAGCGCGAAGATCGCCGTGAAGAGGCTCACCGGGATGCCGATCGCACGCTGCACGATGCCGCTGTAAAAGTCGACGTTCGGGTAGAGCTTGCGCGCTACGAAATATTCGTCTTCGAGCGCGATCTTCTCCAGCGCCATGGCCAGCTTGAACAGCGGGTCGTTGTGCAGGCCCAGCGCCGTCAGCACCTCGTGGCAGGTCTCGCGCATGAGCTTGGCGCGCGGGTCGTAGTTCTTGTAGACACGGTGGCCGAAGCCCATCAGCTTGATGCCGGAATTCTTGTCCTTCACCTGCTTGATGAATTCGCCGATCTTCTCGACGCCGCCGTTGCGTTGGATCTCTTCCAGCATGTTCAGCGCTGCTTCGTTGGCGCCACCGTGCGCCGGGCCCCACAGGCAGGCCACGCCGGCGGCAATGGCCGCGAAGGGGTTGGTGCCCGAGC
>JANLYV010000527.1:0-2482 GCA_031365825.1 Rubrivivax sp.
GGCAGCGCGCCGCACCTGGCCGGCGTGGCGGTGGAAAAGGCGACCAAGGCCGAGTGGACCTACATCCCCTACAAAGGCGGCGCGCAAGCCATTGGCGACACCATCGCCGGGCAGACGCAGGTGCTGATGAACGGCATGCTGGCCACGCTGCCGCATGTGCAGGCGGGCAAGCTCAAGGTCATCGGTGTGTCCAAGGCCAGCCGCGTGCCTTTGCTGGCCGATGTGCCGACCATCGCCGAGCAAGGCGTGAAGGGTTTCGAGTCGGGCACCTGGCAGGGTCTGCTCGTGCCGGCGAATACGCCGGCAGCGGTGATCGCGCGCCTGAACGCCGAGTTGATCCGCATCATCCGCAGCCCGGAAGTGCGCGAGCGATTGGTCTCGCAAGGCGCCGAGGTCTACACCATGACGCCGGCCGAGTTCACTGCCTTCTTCGAGCGCGAGCGCAAGAACTGGGCCGGCGTCGTGGCGCTGGGCGGTATCAAGGTCGAGTGAGACGTGGAATTTCAAATCCTCAACGGAGACAGACGATGAACCCATCAGCACAAGACGATCGCCGCGGCTTCCTCAAGACCGCCGCGAATGCCGGCATTACGGCCGCATGGGCCACATCAGGCGGCAGCGCACTGGCGCAGTCCTTCGCCTTCACACCCAACCAGCGCTACCCCGACCCTTCGGTGCTGATCCTCGACCCGAGCTTTGCCAAGTACCGCATCTACAGCAGCACCGTCGAGCAAGTCGCCAGCGGCATGCGCTGGGCCGAAGGGCCGGTGTATTTCCCCGAAGGCGGCTATGTGCTGGTGAGCGACATCCCCAACAACCGCATCATGAAGTTCAGTGAAAAGGACGGCAGCTTCAGCGTCTTTCGCAGCCCGGCCAACTACGCCAACGGCAACACGCGCGACCGCCAGGGCCGGCTCGTCAGCTGCGAGCATTCCGTGACGCGGCGCATCACGCGCACCGAGCGTGACGGCAAGATCACCGTGCTGGCGGATAACTTCGAAGGTAAGCGGCTGAATGCGCCGAACGACATCGTCGTCAAGTCCGACGACAGCATCTGGTTCACCGACCCGCTGTTCGGCATCAACGGCGAATGGGAAGGCTCGCGCGCCAAGACCGAGCAGGCCAGCACCAACGTCTACCGCCTGGGCAGCGACGGCAAGCTCACGGCCGTCATCACCGACATCCTCAACCCCAACGGCATCGCCTTCTCGCCCGACGAGAAGAAGCTGTACGTGGTGGAGTGGCGCGGCACGCCCAACCGCAGCATCTGGAGCTTCGACGTCAACGCCGACGGCACGGTGGCCAACAAAACCAAGCTCATCGACGCTGCGGACCAGGGCGCGCTCGATGGCTTCCGTGTCGACCGCGACGGCAACCTGTGGTGCGGCTGGGGCAGCAACGGCGCATTGCTGGCCGAGGCCAGCGACATGGGCGGGCGCAAGGTGTTCCAGCTCAAGGGCAAGTCCGAAGATCTCGACGGCGTGATGGTTTTCAACCCACAAGGCAAGGCCATCGGTTTCATCCGCCTGCCCGAGCGCTGCGCCAACCTTTGTTTTGGCGGCGCCAAGAACAACCGGCTGTACATGGCCAGCTGCCACTCGCTGTACGCGCTTTACGTTGAGTCGCACGGTGCCACCTGAACCCAAGGCCGCGGGCAGCGCGGCGCTGCTGATCCGCATGCAGGCCGCCGACAACGTCGCCATCGTCGCCAACGATGGCGGCCTGCCGGTCGGGACCACGCTGCCCTCCGGTCTGGTGTTAGCTGACCGTGTGCCGCAAGGCCACAAAGTGGCGCTCGTGGCTATTGCCCAGGGCGCGCCGGTGCTGCGCTACGGCATCCCCATCGGCTTTGCGGCGAAGGACATCTCCGCCGGCAGCTGGGTGCACGAGCGTCTGCTGCAGATGCCGCAGGCGCGCAGCCTCGACGATTTGCCGATGGCCACCGTCAAGCCCGCAACCATGGCGCCGTTGACGGGCTACAGCTTCGAGGGCTACCGCAACGCCGATGGTTCGGTCGGCACGCGCAACATCCTGGCCATCACGCAGACGGTGCAATGCGTGGCGGCGGTCACCGAATTTGCGGTGCAGCGCATCAAGGCCGAGCTGCTGCCGCGATTCCCTAACGTCGACGATGTGGTGGCGCTGGAGCATGCTTACGGCTGCGGCGTGGCCATCGACGCGCCCGGCGCTGAGGTGCCGATACGCACGCTGCGCAACATCAGCCTGAACCCCAACTTCGGCGGTGAGGTGATGGTCGTGAGCCTGGGCTGCGAGAAGCTGCAGCCTGAGCGGCTGATGCCGCCGGGCAGCTTCGCCATCGTCGATGAACGCAGCGTGGCCGAGCCCTTTGAGGGCGGCATCGCCGCCAGCGGCGGCTTCCCGGCCAACGTGCTCGACGTCGTGTGCCTGCAGGCCGAGCACCACGTCGGCTTCCTGTCGATGATCGACTCGATCATGAGCACGGCGCTGCTCCACCTGGAGC
>JANLYV010000556.1:0-26887 GCA_031365825.1 Rubrivivax sp.
ACGACGAGGTTGACGATGACGAAGATCAGCGCGATCAGGCACAGGTAGGCCGCCATCACCGGGATGTCGGCGAACTGCACGGCCTGGATGAACAGGAAACCCATCCCCGGCCACTGGAACACCGTCTCTGTGATGATGGCAAAAGCAATCAGCGAACCCAGTTGCAGCCCGGTGATGGTGATGACCGGCACCAGCGTGTTCTTCAGCGCGTGGCCAAAGTACACGGTGCGGTCTTGCAGGCCGCGCGCTCGCGCGAACTTGACATAGTCTGTGCGCAGCACTTCCAGCATCTCGGCGCGCACCAAACGCATGATCAGCGCGAGCTGAAACACCGACAAGGTGAAGGCCGGCAGAACGAGGTGCTTCCAGCCTTCTGTACTCAGGAAACCGGTGGTCCAGACGCCGAGCGTCACGACCTCGCCTCGGCCGAAACTTGGCAACCACTTCAGCGTCACTGCAAAGATCAGGATCAGGAGAATGCCGATGAGAAAGGTTGGCAGCGACACGCCGAGCAGCGACAAGGTCATCACCAGCTGCGAGCCGAATCGGCCGCGTCGGAGCGCGGCATAGACGCCCAGTGGCACGCCGGCCAACAGCGCAATCAACGCGGCTGCGAGCGACAGTTCGAGCGTTGCCGGAAAACGTTCGACGATGAGCGAGGAAACTTTGCGACCCTGGCGCAAGCTCAATCCGAACTCACCCTGCACCGCATTGCCGATGAAGCGCGCGAATTGCACCGGGAAGGGCTGATCGAGTCCCAGATCCTTGCGCAGCGCGTCGCGTTGCTCCTGCGTCGCGTCCTGCCCGAGAAGGTTGGTGACCGGGTCGCCCACGTACTGGAAGAGCATGAACGCCAGGAAGGCCACCGTGAGCATCACCACGATGGCTTGGGCAAGGCGGCGAAGTATGAAAACGAGCATCGGTGAGCAGTCGCAGCCAAGCCGGTAGCCGGGGCGCGCCGACCCTGGCCACAAGGGCGCGGTGCCGGCAGCGCGAAGCTGGCATGTTCGCGGCTTCATGTGCAACTGACAAACGGGAAACACCCGAGAGAGACCGGCATTCGGCCGTGCATGTCAGTCGCGTACGTCGGGGCAGCACATGAAAAAGCCGCCCCGAGGGGCGGCTTTCAAACTCAGGCCGAAGCCCGAACTGGTTTAGAACGCGTGGCGAATGCCGAACTCGTAGCCGGTCGAGCTGCCACCCGCGGCGGCCAAGCCAGCCGAAAGGCCGTTGTTGGACACGGAACGGTTCTGCGCGCCCTTGTTGCTGACGCGAGCGTACGTGGTGTACAGCTGCGTACGCTTGGACAGGTTGTAGCCGTAGCCAAGCGCGAACTTGTTCCAATCGTTGGCGCTGTTGGCCACGTCGTAACGGCTGTAGGCGGCGCGAATTTCGCCGGCACCGATCGGGGCCGTCAGGCCGAGTTCCCAGGCCGTGACCTTGGCGCCCGTACCCGCCTTCTCGTTGCCCCAGAAGAACATCGGCTTGATAGCGCCGAGGTCGAACGAGGCACCGATGTTGTTGGTCTTGACGTTGGTCGCGCCGGAAACGCCCTTGACATTGCCGTAGCCGTAGTTCACCGACAGCGGGCCGGCGGCGTAGCCGAAGCGGAAGCCGAAGTAATTGCCCTGGCCGGCGTTGGTGGCATTGCTGGCCACTTCACCGAAACCGTACTGGACTTGGCCGTTGAAGCCACCCAGGTTGCCCGGCAGGAAGTAGCCGATGGTGTTGTTCGAGCGAACGGCAGTGGTGTTGGTCGCGATGCCGGTGACGCCGATGAGGCCCGGGGTCAGCGCTTGACCAACGCCGTTGGTGCCGAACGGGTCGTACACGGTGGTGTTCCAGAACGAAGGCGTGTAGTCGCGGCCGAGGCGGATTTCACCGAAGTTGCCCAGCAGGCTGACAGTCGAACGGCGCTGGAAGGTCAGGCCGGCGGCGTTGCCATCATCATTCGACAGCGCGCCTTCGAGCCAGAAGCCGGCGCGCATGCCGCCACCGATGTCTTCGATGCCACGGAAGCCGAGACGGCTGCTGTTGAGGCCGGAGTTGGATATGCCACTGACCGACCTGCCGCCTGCGGACACGTGCCCATAAGCAGCGTCAACGATGCCGAACAGAGTCACCGACGATTGGGCCGATGCGGCACCCGCGAACGCGGTAAGCGCGGCGAGGGCGAGCAGAGATTTCTTCATTGCAACGATCTCCTAGGTTGAACAAGACGTTCCGGTTCGGGCTACACCCGGCAAGGCGCTGGACTGTCCAAGCACCTCAGCGGAAACTGCCTGTATTGCACCAGACGGCCCACCGCCTTGCAAAGGCCTGTATTTCAAATCCGCGATGGATGTTGTCTGGCAACAACGAGACTGGCGCGGGTATGCTCGTGCGCGATATGAATCTGTCGGACCGACTCATTTCCAGTATCGACACGGGATTACGCAGCCTTTTCGGTGCAGCGCATGCGTCCAGGCCCTGTCCACAACCACCTGATGGGGGCGCCGCGCGCGTACTCGATCGTCGCGAGCGCGAGCTGTCCGCCGGCCTGATGCGGGTAAACCACGTGGGTGAGATCTGTGCCCAGGCGCTGTACCAGGCTCAGGGGCTGACAGCGCGTACGCCACAACTACGTCGGCAGATGGCCAATGCGGCGCGCGAAGAGACCGACCACCTGGCCTGGACCGCACAGCGCCTGGCTGAGCTCGATGCGCGCCCCAGCCTGCTCAACCCGATCTGGTACGCCGGAGCATTCGGCATCGGCTTACTCGCAGGCCGGCTCGGTGATGCCGTCAGCCTGGGCTTCGTCGTCGAGACCGAGCGCCAGGTCGAACAACACCTTGCCGGTCACCTGAACAAGCTGCCCGAGGCCGACCTACGCTCTCGCGCCATCGTGGCGCAGATGAAGGACGACGAGCGCCAACACGGCGACGCCGCCGCCGCGGCCGGTGCTGCGCCCCTGCCCGGCTGGGCACGCTCGGCCATGCGTGCTGCCGCGCGCGTGATGACAGCGTTGGCGCGGCGGCTCTAAGCCGACCAGGCCGCTTCAGACTTCAAGCAGTTCAAAGCCGGTGGTGATCTCGGCGGTCTTGGCCAACATGATGCTGGCCGAGCAATAGCGCTCATGCGACAGCGCGATGGCGCGCGCCACTGCCGCCTCGGGCAGGCCGCGCCCGCTGACCTTGAACTGCATGTGAATGCGGGTGAAGACCTTCGGGTCGGCCTGGGCGCGCTCGGCGCTGACCTTGACCTCGCAGCCGCGCACGTCGTGGCGGCCACGCTGCAGGATCAGCACCACGTCATAGGCGGTGCAGCCGCCTGTGCCCGCGAGTACGGTTTCCATCGGCCGCGGCGCGAGGTTGTGGCCACCCCCATCGGGCGCGCCGTCCATCGTCAGCAAGTGTCCGCTGCCGGTGGCGGCGACAAAGCCCATGCCAGTGGCGGGCATCCAGTTGATCGTGCACTCCATCAAAGCTCCAAAACAAAGTCGCTGAGTTCATATTGCACTGCAGCATGATGATGCTAGACTGGCTGCGAAGCCTGTCGAGATATGCCTAGTCGCAGTGACAGGCAGTCGATTGTCTCCTCCACCTCTTCCAATGGTGGATTCAGCCCGGGGCCTCGTGCTCCGGGCTTTTTTCTTGGGGGGCTCGCCTATGATCTGCGGCCACTTTTCCAAAGCCCCCGCCGAAAAAGCGCCGATGCCGACAAAACCCAGCTCTGCGGCTGCAAGCCCCAAGCGCGACAGCGCACAGCGTCTTGCCGCGAGCTACCTGCAGCGCATCCTGACGGCGCGGGTCTATGACGTGGCTGAAGAAACCGCGCTGGCGCCGGCGCGCTCGCTGTCGCGGCGTCTGGGAAACCATGTTTTGCTCAAGCGCGAAGACCAGCAAAGTGTCTTCAGCTTCAAGTTGCGCGGCGCCTACAACAAGATGGCCCATCTGCCGGCGCCGCAGCTGGCCAAGGGCGTGATCTGCGCCTCGGCCGGCAACCATGCCCAAGGCGTGGCGCTGGCCGCACGCAAGCTCGGCTGCAAAGCCATGATCGTGATGCCGGTGACCACACCGCGCGTGAAGATCGACGCCGTGCACGCGCTCGGTGGCGACGTGGTGTTGCACGGCGACAGCTTCTCCGAGGCCTACGCCCAAGCGCTGACGCTGCAGGCCGAGCACGGCCTCACCTTCGTGCATCCCTTCGACGACCCCGACGTGATCGCCGGCCAGGGCACCATCGCCATGGAGATCCTGCGCCAGCACCAGGGCCCGATTGACGCGGTGTTCGTGGCCATCGGCGGCGGTGGGCTCATCTCGGGTGTGGCGGCCTACATCAAGGCGGTGCGCCCCGGTATCCGCGTCATCGGCGTACAGACGGCCGATTCGAACGCCATGCAGCAGTCGGTGCAGGCCGGGCGCCGAGTGCAGTTGCAGGACGTGGGCCTCTTCTGCGATGGCACCGCGGTCAAGCTCGTGGGCAAGGAGACCTTCCGCCTGGCGCGCGTCCTGGTCGATGAGTTCGTCGTGGTCGACACGGACGAGGTTTGTGCCGCCATCAAGGATGTGTTCCAGGACACGCGCAGCGTGCTTGAGCCCTCCGGCGCGATGGGCGTGGCTGCGCTGAAGCAGTACGTGAAGACGCACAAGCTCAAAGGGCAGACGCTGGTGGCCATCACCTGTGGCGCCAACATGAATTTCGACCGGCTGCGCTTCGTCGCCGAGCGCGCCGAGTTCGGCGAGCAGCGCGAAGCCTTGTTCGCGGTGACGATCCCTGAAGAGCGCGGCTCCTTCAAGCGCTTTTGCGAGCTCATCGGCCCACGTTCGGTGACCGAATTCAACTACCGCATCTCGGACGCGCACGAAGCCCATGTCTTCGTCGGGCTGTCGATCAGCCGCAGCGACGAGGCCGAACGCATCGAGCGCCATTTCGTGCGCCAGGGCTTCCCTACCGTGAACCTGAGCAACGACGAGCTGGCCAAGGAACATGTGCGGCACATGGTCGGTGGCCGCAGCGAGCTGGCGCGTGACGAGCGGCTCTTTCGCTTCGAATTCCCCGAGCGCCCGGGCGCGTTGATGCGCTTCCTGGCAGCGATGCATCCGGAGTGGAACATCAGCCTCTTCCACTACCGCAACCAGGGTGCCGACTACGGCCGCATCCTCGTCGGTATCCAGGTGCCCACGGGCGACGCCGCGGCCTTTGCCGCATTCCTGAAGACGCTGGCCTACCCTTTCACTGACGAGACCCGCAACCCGGTCTATCGGCTGTTCCTGCGTTGAGCGGGAACATGGTCATGGCCACACTACACTGAACGCCATGGCCTCGCGATCGCTGGTCTCGCCGACCTCCAACCCCTTGCTTCAGCAAGCGCTGCTGGAAAAGGTCTTGCGCCGCAACCAGGGTGGCGACAGCCTCGGTGAACTCGAGCCGCTGGCCATCCGCCTCGGGCTGATGCAGCGCACGCTCAAGCCGCGCTTCTTCGACCCGCAGCTGCTGATCTTCGCCGCCGACCATGGCATCGCCGTCGACGGCATCGGCGGCCCCGGCGCAGCCGGCACACACGAGATCGTCAACCGGCTGCTTGCCGGCCACATGCCTTTGGCGGTGTTCGCACGGCTGCAGCAAATCGACCTCAGCGTGGTCGACTGCGGCGTGGCCTACGACCTGCCCGCACATGACGGGCTGCTGATGCGCAAGATCGCACATGGCACGCGCAACGCCCGGCTGTCGGCGGCGATGAGCCTTGAGCAGGCTCACGCCGCCATGCGCGCGGGCATGGAGATCGGCGACAAACTGCGTGGCAATGCCGTGGTGCTGGCCGGGCTCGGCGTGGGCTCGAACGAGAGTGCGGCGATGGTCCTGTCGCGCCTTGGCGACGCACCGGTGCGCGAGCTGCTGCTGCCGGCGCCGCAGCTTGAAGGCCAGTCGGCAACCCATGTGCTCGACATCGTGAAGAAGACGCTGCAGCGCCACCGCAGCGTGACCGATCCGATCGAGGTCCTGGCCGCAATGGGCGGCTTCGAGATCGCCGTGATGGTCGGCGTGATGCTGATGGCCGCGAGCAAGCGCCATTTGCTCCTGATCGACGGCATGCCGGCCTGTGCCGCGCTGATGCTGGCCTCGCGCATCGCGCAGCCCGTCACCGACTACTGCGTTTTCTGCCGCAGCCATCCGCACCGCGGCCTGGACCGGGCGCTGGCGATGTTCCGCGCCACGGCCTTGATGGAGCTCGGGTTGGACCACACCGACGCCACCGGCGCGACGCTGGCCTGGCCGCTGGTGCGCAGTGCCGCAGCGCTGTTGACCGACGTGCTCGACGGTGACGACCCGGGGCCGTCGGAGCGGATGGCCTTCGTCGACGACGACGCCGACGCCGAGCCCGAGGCCAACATCTTCCCGGGCGAGCGGCTGTACTGAACCAGCCGCGGCAACGCACGTCAGCGCTGCTGCAACCTCTGACGCGCGGACGGAATGTCCTGGCGCTCGGCGTCACCTTGCATCGCGGGTGCTGCCGGCACCACGAACGGCGCCGCAGGCCCGAAGGGCGCCTGGCGCCCCGGGATCAGGCCACCAGGCACGGCCCGCGGCAACGGTGGCGGCATGGGCACCGCCATCGGGCCGCCATGCGGCGGCACCACCACCGAAGTCACCTCGCCCGGCGTGACACCCAGACTTGCAGGTGGCAGGCTCGACGTTGCCGCCACAGGCAGCGGCGGCATCTGCAAGGTGACGTGTGCCGGGGCTCCACGTGGCCCGAGGGCGGCACTGCGCGCCTGCACCGACTGCAACACCAGGCTGCCGTCAATCACCGCGCCGACGCGGTAGGCACGCGCCGGCTTGCCATCAACGGCAATCAAGGCCACGCCGGCACCCGAGGCCACCTGCACACCGCGAGGCGCGACCACGCCTATGAGTTGATAACGAGTATCCGGAGGTGGCACAGCCACTTCCGCGACCACCGGTGCGAGCTCGACACCGAACAGCCGCTGCCAGTCCGGCGCGGCCGGCAGGCTGGCCACCGCCACGGTGGCGTGCGGCGGCACCGCGGGTGCGCGCACGAACAGCTTCAAGCCCCAGAAAACCGTACTCGCCACCAGTGCGGCAGCGACTGCAAAGTGGGCCAGGCTCGTCATTCGCGGCAGCATGCAACCATTATGATGGTGCCGCCCCGCTGACTCCACAGGCCGCGCCGATGAGCCCACCCTCCCGATTGATCGCTGCGCACCTGCCCGTGAAACGCGCGCGCGGCTTCACCTTGATCGAGTTGATGGTGGTGCTGGTCATCATCGGTGTGCTGGCTGCGCTGATCGTGCCCAACGTGCTCGACCGCACCGACGACGCGCGCATGACCGCAGCGCGCACCGATGTCAACAACCTGATGCAATCGTTGAAGCTCTACAAGCTCGACAACCAACGCTACCCGAGCAGCGAGCAGGGCCTCGACGCCCTGGTGCGCAAGCCCACCGCAGGCACCGTGCCATCGACCTGGAAGCCCTACCTCGACAAGCTGCCCAACGACCCCTGGGGCCGCCCCTACCAGTACCTGAACCCCGGCGTCAAAGGCGAGATCGATGTCTTCAGTCTCGGCGCCGATGGCCAACCCGGTGGCGAAGGCAAGAATGCCGACATCGGCTCCTGGCAGTAGCCGCCAGCGCGGCTTCACGCTGATCGAACTGATGGTGGTCCTGGCGATCATCGCCATCGGCATTGGCGTCGTCGCGCTGGCCTTGCGCGACCCTACTCAAGACAAGCTCGAGCGCGATGCGATGCGCCTTGCAGCATTGCTGGAGATGGCGCGCGCCGAGGCGCGTGCCACCGGCCTGCCAGTGATCTGGGTCCCCACCGGCGCCGAGCGCGAACCCACACCCGGTGCGGCCGAACTCAGCCCGCGCTTTCGCTTCGTCGGCCTCAGCGCCAAGACGGCCTTGCCCAGCCATTGGCTCGACCCACGCGTGCAGGCCCAGGTCATCAGCGGCAGCAGCCTGCGCCTGGGGCCCGAGGCCATCCTGCCGCCGCAGCGGGTGTTGCTCAGCCTGGAGCGGCAGCGCATCGAAGTTGCCAGCGACGGGCTCGAGGCCTTCGCCGTGGTCGCCGCGCCTGCGGTCCCGTGACGCCGCATGAACACCCCATGAAAGCAGCGCGCGGCTTCACGCTGATCGAAGTCATGGTGGCACTGGCCATCGTCGCCGTGGCACTCGGCGCCGGGTTGCGCGCGGCCGGGGCTTTGACCGACAACGCGCAGCGGCTGGCCGAGGTCAGCGCCGCGCAATGGTGTGCCGACAACGAGCTGACGGTGATGCGCCTGACGCGGCGCTTTCCCGACATCGGCGAAAGCGACTTCAGTTGCGAGCAGCTCGGGCGCAATTACCGCGGCCACCTGGTGGTGCGCCCGGCCGGCTTCAACCCCGACTTCCGTCAGGTTCACGCCAGTGTTAGCAACGAGGCCGGCTTGCCGCTGCTGACGCTCACCACATTGGCCTCACGGCGATGACGTCGGATTCCTCGCAACCTAGTCGCGGCTTCACTCTGGTGGAGGTGCTGGTCGCGCTGGTGGTGATGGCGGTGATGGCGGGGCTGGCCTGGCGTGGCGTCGACGGCATGTTGCGTTCGCGCGAGAGCACGCTCACCAGCCTGGCCGCCACCACACGGCTGGGTACGGTGATGACGCAGTGGGAGCAGGACCTGCAAGCGCTGTACGACACCCGCGGCGGCGTGCCATCGATCAAGTTCGACGGCAACACGCTGCGGCTGGTGCGCAACGTGCCCGACGGCGTGCAGATCGTCGCCTGGTCGGTGGTCGAAGGGCGCTGGCAGCGCTGGGCCAGCCCGGCCGTGACGCACAGCGACGAGCTGAATGAACATTGGCTGCGCTCGCAGCAGTTGCAGGGCAGCGAGCGCGAGCAGTTGCGCTTGCTCGACGGGGTCGAGACCTGGCAGGTGTATTTCTACCGTGAGGGGCGGCTGAGCAATGCGCAGTCCACCGGTACGCTGGCGCCGGCCGTCGGCGTCGTTGCGGGCGCCGCCGACGCCGCGTCGGCCGCATCCGCAGCGGCCTCCGCGGCCGGTGGCGGCGCGGCACGCGAACGCCTGCCCGACGGCGTGCAACTGGTGCTGCGCTTCAACGGCCAGACGCTCAAGCGCGAAGTCGCCGTGGTGCCGCAGTCATGACGATCCGCGCCGGCCCACCAGAGCAGCGCGGCGCCGCGCTGCTGCTGGCGATGATCGTGTTGACGCTGGTCAGCACCGTCGCCGCGGGCATGGTCTGGCAGCAGTCGCGCGCCATTCAGGTCGAAGCCGCCGAGCGCGCGCGCACGCAGGCCGGCTGGATGCTGAATTCCGGCATCGACTTCGCCCGTGAAGTCGTGCGCCGCTTCGGCGGTGCCGACCCGAGCCAGGACCAGCCCTGGGACAGCGAACTGGCCGAGACGCGGCTGTCGGCCCTGCTCGCCGCCGACCGCGACAACAGTGCCGACGCGTCGCTCGAAGCCTTCATCTCCGGTGGCATCAAGGACGCGCAATCGCGCTACAACCTGCGCAACCTGGTCGACAGCGACGGCAAGAAAGAAGAAAGAGAGCTGAAGACCCTGGCGCGGCTGTGCGACGCCATCGGCCTCAACGGCACGGCCGAGCTGCTGGCCACCGGGCTGAAGCAGGCGCTGGCTGCCGGCGGCAACGACCTCAACGCCCGTGCGCCACTGGCACCTGGGCGCGTCGATCAACTGCAGTGGTTGGGCATCGACGCGGCCACGTTGGCGCGGCTCTCGACCTACGTCACGCTGCTGCCCGAGCCGACGCCGATCAACCTCAACACCGCTCAGGCCGAAACCATCTACGCCGTGATCGACGGGCTGGACCTGGCCACCGCCACGCGCCTGGTGCGCCAGCGCAACAACCGCTTCAAAGATCTTGAGCAGGTGAAGGCCATGCTCAATGACGAGCTGAAGAAGCAGATTGACGGCCAGCGCGTGGCCGTGAAGTCGAGCTACTTCGAGGTCATGGCCACGGTGCGCTACGAAGATCGTGCGCTCAGCGATCTGGCACTGCTGCAACGCGGCGGTGGCAGCAGCGCCGAGGTCACGGTGTTGCGCCGCGAGCGCCGGCCGCTGGCGCTGGGCGGCCCGGGCGGCGGTACATGAAGGCGCGCATGGCAGCAGTGACAATACCCGGCCCCATCAGCTCGGCACCACGCACCACACGGCCACGCAAGCACTGACCCGATGTCCTTACTGCTGATCGAGATACCGCCACGCCCGCGCCTGGCCGCACGAGACCCCGGCTCCGACGCAGCTGCGGGCCAGGCCGCGCCGCTGCCCGCCGAGTGGAGCTACGTCTTCAGCCACGACGGACGCAGCGTCGGCCGCAGCGGCCGCAGCAGCCTCACTCTGATGCCGCGCGCCGACAGCGTGGTGGCCCTGCTCGGCGCCGGCGAGATCAGCTGGCACCACATTGCGCTGCCGCGCACCGGTTCGGCGCGCATGAAGGCCGCACTCGCCGGGGCGCTCGAAGAAGCCCTGCTCGAAGACACCGACGCCGTGCACTTTGCGCTGCCACCCGCAGCCACCGCCACCGCCGAAAGCTGGGTTGCCACGACGCAACGAAGCTGGCTCGCAGCGGTGCTGACCGAGCTTGAAAGCGGTGGCCTGTCGATCGACCGCGTCGTACCGGCGATCGAGCCCGGCGCCGCTGCACGGGGCCACTTTGCCCTGGCGCCGCACGCGGGCCAGAACGAGCTGCCGCTGCTGCACTTCGCCCACGCCGCTGGCGCCAACACGCTGCCGCTGCAGGGTTCGCTGGCACGGACCTTGGTCAGCCGCGAAAGCAATGGCGGCACGATCGTGTGGACCGCCACGCCTGCTGCCGCCGCCGCCGCCGAACGCTGGCTCGGCGCGCCGGTGCAGGTGGTGAACGAAGCACAACATGCCCTGTCGCGCGCCGCCTCGGCCTGGAACCTGCGCCAGTTCGACCTGGTGGCGCGGCACCGCGGCACGCGCATGCTGCGTGAAGCGGCACGGCGCTTCTTCTCGCGCGAATGGCGCAGCGTGCGCTGGGGCCTGGCCGCGCTGATTGCCGTGCACCTGGTCGGCTTGAACGCGTATGCCTGGCAACAGCAGCGCGGCCTGGCGCAAAAGCGCGAGGCGCTGAACGCGCTGTTGCGCAGCACACACCCGCAGGTGCGTACCGTGCTCGATGCGCCGCTTCAGATGCAGCGTGAAACCGAAGCGCTGCGCGCCAGTGCCGGCCGCGCCGGTGACGGCGACTTCGAAACGCTGCTCGCCACGGCCGCCTCGGTCTGGCCTGAAGGGGTGGCACCCATTCAAACGCTGCGCTTCGACGCCGGGCGCCTTTCACTCGCGGCGCCGGGCTTGGGCGCACCCCATGCCATGGCCATGCGTGAACGCTTGCGCGTGCTCGGCTTGGACGCCGAATGGCTGGACGGCCGCGTCGTGCTCTCGCGCCTGAGCGGGAGGCCCGGATGAGCGGGTCCCCTGCCAACCTGGCCGGCGTCGTGCGCGAACGCTGGGCCGCGCTCGCACCGCGTGAACGCTGGCTCGTGCGCGGCGCGCTGGCGGCGGTGGTGCTGCTGCTGATCTGGTCGATCGCCTTGCGGCCGGCGACACGAAGCCTGCGCGAGCTGCCGGCGCAACTCGACGCCCTGGATGGCCAGGCCGGCACGATGCAGCGGCTGGCTGGCGAAGTGCGCGAACTTCGCGCCACGCCGGCCATCAGCGCGGCGCAGGCCAGCGTGGCGCTGAAGGCCGCGAGCGATCGCCTGGGTGACAAGGCCAAGCTCGTGGTGCAAGGAGAGCGCGCGGTGCTAACGCTCAACGGCATCGGTGCCACGGCCCTGCGCGAATGGCTGCAGGAAGTTCGTGCTGCGGCGCGCGCACGCCCGCTCGAAGCCAACCTGACGCGCGCCGCCCAGGGCTTCAACGGCAGCATCGTGCTCGCCACCGGGGGCACACCATGAAGGCCGGCTGGCTCTGGGCCACGGCCGGCGCCGCGCTCGGTGCCATCGTCGCCACGGCCGTTTTCGCCCCGGCCGCATGGCTCGCCTCGATGCTTGCCAACACCACCGATGAGCGGCTGCAACTGGCCGACGCGCGCGGCACGCTGTGGCGCGGCAGCGCTGTGCTCGTGCTCAGCGGTGGGCGCGACAGCCGCAGCGCCATGGCCTTGCCCGGGCGCGTGTCGTGGACGCTGTCGTGGGCCGGCCGCGGCGTCGAGTTGCATGCCGTGCAGGCCTGTTGCCTGCACGAACAATTCCGCGTCGCAGCCGAGCCCGGCCTGGGCCGCATGACGCTGCGCCTGCTGCCCAGCGGCGGCACCACCGCGCGCTGGCCCGCGGCCTGGCTGGCCGGACTGGGCGCGCCGTGGAACACCTTGCAGCTGGGCGGCATGCTGCGATTGCAAAGCCCGGGCCTGACGCTGGAAAGCGCACAGGGGCGGCTGGCCTTTTCCGGCAAGGCCGAACTCGTGCTCGAAGAAGCTTCGTCGCGCCTGTCGACGCTGGAGCCGCTGGGCAGCTACCGGCTCAGCGTCGACGGCCAGCGCGAGGCCGGCGGCAGCGCCGCGCTGACGCTGGCCACGCTGAAAGGGCCGCTGCTGCTTTCGGGCCAGGGCCAGTGGGGCGGCGCCTCGGGTGCGGCCCTGCGTTTTCGCGGCGAAGCGCGCGCCGAGCCCGGGGCCGAGAGCGCCTTGAACAACCTGTTGAACGTGATCGGCCGCCGCCAAGGCGCGTTGTCGGTCCTCACCATCGGATGAGCATGACACCCGCATCAAAACTCTCTTCCCGACACTGCACCTCCTGGCGCCAGCGCGGCCTGGTGGCAGCCGTCGCCATGCTCGGACTGATGGTCAGCGTCAGTTCGACGTTAGCGCAGGCACCGGCGGCGCGCGGCAACGTCACCGTCAACTTCGTCAATGCCGACATCGAGGCCGTGACGCGCGCCGTGGCGGCCATGATCAACCGCCAGATCAGTGTCGACCCACGCGTGCGCGGCACCATCACGCTCTACAGCGAGCAGCCGCAGAGCGTGCGCGAGGCCTACCAGAGCTACCTCTCGGCACTGCGCGGACTTGGATTCTCGGTGGTGGAAAGTGGCGGCCTGCTGAAGGTGGTGCCCGAGGCCGACGCCAAGCTGCAGACCGGCACGGTCTCGATCGGCGAGGTGTCGGTGCGTGGTGACCAGGTCATCACGCAGGTCTTCAACCTGCGCTACGAGAACGCCAACAACCTGGTGGCCGTGCTGCGCCCGCTCATCACTGCCAACAACACCATCAACGCCAGCCCCACGACCAACACGCTGGTCATCACCGACTACGCCGAGAACCTGCAGCGCCTGGGCAAGATCATCGCCGCGCTGGACACGCCGGCCTCGACCGACATCGAGGTCGTGCCGCTGCAGCACGTGGTCGCCAGCGACATCGTCACACTGGTGCAGCGCCTGGCTGACGGCGGTGGCCAGCCCACCTTGCCCGGCGTGCCCGGTGGCGGCGGGGGCATCACGGTGCTTGCCGACGCGCGCAGCAATGCCCTCATCCTGCGCGCACCGAATCCGGCGCGGCTGGCCGCGCTGCGCGCCACCATCGCCAAGCTCGACCGACCCGTCGCGGGCAGCGGCCCCGGAGGCGGCATGTGGGTCGTGCACCTGAAAAATGCCGACGCCGTGCGCCTGGCCACCGTCGTGCGCGCCGCGTTCGCGGCGATCGGCACGGGCAGCGGCGCCGCCGGTGCCGGCGCGGGTGGTGCCTCGCCACAGTTCAACCCTTTGCAGCCAGTGCAGACCAACCTGGCAGTCGGCACCGGCGCTGGCGGCATCAGCGCCGCAGCCACAGCGCCGGTGACGGGCTCGGCGCAGCCGTCCACCGGCGGCTTCATCCAGGCCGACCCGGCCACCAATTCGCTCATCATCACCGCGCCCGAACCCCTGTATAGACAAGTGCGCGCGATGATCGATCAGCTCGACACGCGGCGTGCGCAGGTCTACATCGAATCGATGATCGTCGAGGTGAGTGGCAGCGACGCCGCTGACTTTGGTTTCCAGTGGCAGGGCATCTTGAGCGGCAACCCCAACACCAGCGTGCAGGCCGTGCAGAACCTGCCCGGCGTGGCGCCGGGCATCGTCAGCCTGAACGCCGGCATCGCCACTGGCACGCTGGGCATAGGCTCGGGCCTGAACGTCGGCCTGGTGCGCAACATCAACGGCGTCAACACCCTGGCGGCGATTGCCAAGGTGCTGCAAAGCCAGAGCAACACCAACATCATCAGCACCCCCAACCTGATCACGATGGACAACGAAGAGGCCAAGATCGTCGTCGGCTCGAACGTGCCCTTCATCACCGGCCAGTTCACGCAGACCGGCGGCAGCACCAGCAACCCGTTCCAGACGATCGAGCGCAAGGACGTTGGCATCACGCTGCGCATCAAGCCGCAGATTGGCGAAGACGGTGCCATCCGCATGCAGATCTACCAGGAGTCTTCGAGCGTCAGCGACAAGGTCGCCCCCGGCACCACCAATGCCGGTCCGTCGACCGACAAGCGCCTGATCGAATCCAACGTGGTGGTCGACGACGGCGGCATCATCGCGCTGGGCGGCCTGATCCAGGACAAGTTCACCGAGACCAAGTCGAAGGTGCCGCTGCTGGGCGACCTGCCCTTCTTCGGCGCGCTGTTCCGTGCCGAGGGCCGCACCAAGGAGCGCACCAACCTCGTGGTCTTCATCCGCCCGGTGGTGCTGCGCGATAGTGCCAGCGCCGACCGTTTGTCGGTCGACCGCTACGACCAGATGCGTGCGCGGCAGGTCGAGGCGCAACCGCAGCCGAGCCTGTTGATGCCGCTCAACGACTCGCCGTTGATGCCGCCGCGGGGCGCGGCCGCGCCCAAGGACATGCCCGTGCCTGCGCCCGCCACCGCACCCAAGACAACACCGTGACGATGGCCGTGCGCCACCCCCTGCCCTACGCCTTCGCCAAGGCCCACACGCTGCTGCTTGAAGACGACGGCGAGCAACTCGTGCTGTGGGCGGCCGAAACCAGCCCCGGCGCCGCGCTCGGTGAAGTCACGCGGCTGTTCGACGTCGCCAGCTTCGAGCACGAAGCCGCAGCCACGCTGGCACAGCGCATCGCCGTGGCCTACGCCGGCGGTGAAAGCAGCGCGGCGGCGGTGATCGGCGAAGTCGAAAGCGGCGTCGATCTGTCGCGCATGATGCAAGACCTGCCGGCGGTGGAAGACCTGCTCGAAGCGGCCAACGACGCGCCCATCATCCGCATGCTCAACGCTTTGCTGACGCAGGCGGCGAAAGATGGCGCCAGCGACATCCACATCGAGCCCTACGAACGCTCGAGCGCGGTGCGCTTCCGCGTCGACGGCACGTTGCGCGAAGTGGTGCAGCCGAACAAGGCGCTGCACGCGGCGCTGATCTCGCGGCTGAAGATCATGGCCGAACTCGACATCGCCGAGAAGCGCCTGCCGCAAGACGGCCGCATCTCGCTGCGCATCGGCGGCCGTGCGATTGACGTGCGCGTCTCCACGCTGCCTTCATCGCATGGTGAGCGCGCGGTGCTGCGCCTTTTGGACAAGACCGAATCAAAGTTCACGCTGGAAGGCCTGGGCATGAACGGCGACGTGCTCGCCGCCTACAACCGCCTGGTGCAGCAGCCGCATGGCATCGTGCTCGTCACCGGCCCCACCGGTTCGGGCAAGACGACGACGCTGTACGCATCGCTCGGCCGCATGGACACCGGCACGATGAACGTGCTCACCGTCGAAGACCCGGTGGAGTACGAGTTGCCGGGCATCGGCCAGACGCAGGTCAACGCCAAGATCGATTTGACTTTCGCCAAGGCGCTGCGCTCGATCCTGCGGCAGGACCCCGACGTCATCATGATCGGCGAGATCCGCGATTACGAAACCGCGCAGATCGCCATCCAGGCTTCACTCACCGGGCACCTGGTGCTGGCCACCGTGCACACCAACGATGCCGTGAGCAGCGTCACGCGTTTGATCGACATGGGCGTCGAACCTTTCCTGCTGTCATCGAGCCTGCTCGGCACGCTGGCGCAGCGCCTGGTGCGCAAACTCTGCGTCCACTGCAAGAAGCGCGACGATGCGGGTGGCTGGCATCCGGTGGGCTGCGAACACTGCGCGCATACCGGCTACAAGGGCCGCACCGGCGTGTACGAGTTGATGAGTGCGTCGGCCCAGGTGCAGGCGCTGATCCACAACCGCGCACCCGAACAGGAACTGGCCCGTGCCGCCACCGCCGCCGGCCTGCGCCCGATGCGCGAAGACGGCGAACGGCTGGTACGCGAAGGTGTCACGTCGCTCGAAGAGGTGGTGCGGGTGACGCGGGACTGAAGGGCTGCCACTGCGGGTGCTGGCGCAGCGCATCGAAGGTCGGGTCGACATCGATGCAAATAACATTGAAGTCACGCATGTCGGTCGCCCGGCGCAACCAGTGCAATGCTTCGGCGGGCCGCATCAAACGCGCCAACACCATGGCGATCTGGTAAGGCGAAACCCAGCCGGCATCGTGGTCCTCGACGAGCCGGCGCAAGAGCACGTCGGCCTCGGCCTCGCGGCCGAGCAGCGCCAGCGCCTGCGCCATGCCGCAGCGGCCGATCGACAGCTTGGGAACCTCGCTGTCGATCTGTGTGTAGGCCTGCAGCGCGCTTGCCGCATCGCCGGTGTAAAGCGCGCAGGCCGCATGCAGCGAGCGCGCGATGAGGTGGCCGGGCGCAACCTCGAGCACGGCGTCCAGCCCGGCATGCGCTGTTTCCCAGTCGCGCTCGTAGATGGCGATCAGTGCTTCATGCGTGCGGTACAGCAGGCTCAGCGGGTCGAGTTCTCGTGCTTCGAGGTAGGCAGCTCGCGCCTGGCCGAAACGGCGCCGCATCATCAGCATGAAGCCGTAGGCGGCGTGCGACGGTGCGGCTGATGGCGCCAGGCGCAGCGCTTCGAGCATCGAAGCCTCGGCACGCACCGCGTCGCGGTCGTAGACGTGGTGGATGAAGCCGAGCTGCACATGGGCGTCGTACATCTCGGCGTCGAGCTCGAGCGCACGCAGCGCTGCGGCGCGTGCGGCTTCCATCGTGGGTTGCGCCGGCACGGCCGTGATGCCCACGGTCGCGACCAGCGCGCTGGCCAGCAGCGCGAAGGCGCCGGCGTGCTCGGGTGCTTCGACGGTCGCGCTCTCGCACCACATCACGGCCTTGCGGTAGCCGTCCAGCGTGTTGCTGCGCATCGCCGTGCGCGCCAGGTCGAGCCGGTCGAGCAGCGCGCGACTGGGAATGCCCGTGGCCAGACCGGGCAGCGCGGGGCGCTGGCGCATCAGCGTGATGCGTTGCAGCTGGCGTTCGGCGGCATCGCGGTGCAGCGTGGCGATGATGCCGCGTGCCAGTGTTTCCAGTGTTAGCAACGGCGACGCCGCATCCAGCGTGGCGTGGCGCGACCACAGGAGGGCGCCGTCGTCGACGCGCCGCAGCTGCAGGTGCAGGCTCCATGTCCCCGCGCCGGCTGGTGTCGGTGCAGCGAAGACGCCCTGCACGATGCTGTCGACGCCGATGCGCCGGCCGGCCTGGCGGATCTGCGCGACGGCATCACCCGGCGGCGTGCCCGCGGCATTCACCACCTTCAGCCCGTTCAGTCGTGCCAGTGCGCCCACCATTTCGGCATGCAGCGTCGTCAACAAGGGTGCCGATGATGCGTTGGCCCCCTGCACGACCCAGGGGAACACCGCCACCGAGTTGCGTGCCCGACCAAGGCCGGCGCCGGGCGAACGATGGCGGAATTCGACCTGGTAGCCGCCCACCGGCAGCACGAATTGCAGCCGCACGTCCTGGCCGTCGTCAGCGTAATAGGCCTCGAGCTTTTGCCGCAGCCGCCGCGCTTCGACACGCACGATGCTGTCAACCCGCGGGTCGAAGCGCGCGGCACTGCGCATGAAGACTTCAACGCCGAGCGCCATCTCGCGCAGCCGGTGGTGGTCACCGGTGAGCGTGATGGCGACCAGGTGGCGCAAAAAGCGCAGCTGGCGCACGGCGCGGCGAAACGGTGCGCTCGCGGCGATACGCGCGAGCTCCGCGTCGACAAGCGCGGTGGAGACGTCGTCTTGGGAACCCGGCGGCTCGGTCATCGGCAGCAAGTCATCGGCGGTGATCCACCGAAGACGTTGACAAGATGCGCAAGCATCGCACGCGCCGGCGCCGCGCCGTCGCGCACCACGCCGCGAGGCTGGCCAGCGTGAGCAGCGCAGGAACGCCGGGCTCGGACACAGCCACGCCGTCATTCAGGGCGCGAAAGGCCAGCTGCCCCGTCAATGGGTCGACGTCCAGCGCAAACAGGAAGCCGCCTTGCAGGCCGCTGAAGCTCAGGTGCAGGTCGGTCAGGCTCACAATGCCGTCGGCGTCGAGAAAGTCATAGCTGAAGCCGGCGGCGGGCGCGAAGCCATCGACGAACCTGAACTCGATCGCCGTGCCTTGCAGCGACAGGTCGCCGAGCACATCGAGAAAGTCCGAGCCGTTGGGTCCGATCTCGATCTCGATGCGGCCACCCACGTCGGTGTAGTTGCCGGCTATGGTCAGGCGCCCCGGTGAGAAGCCTGGCCGGATGGTGCCGCCATAGTTGAGTACCACGGGGCCGACCCTGCCGGTGCCCATCAACACACCACCGGTGCCAAGTACGATGGTGGCGTTGATGGAGCCGTCGTCGCGCGTGGAGATCACGCCCCGGCCATGGTTGGGGCTGTTGATGTCATAGCCGATCGGATCGGAGCTGGCGGCGATGCCCGCCATGATCTGCACGGCGCTCACGGTCGAGCCGACACCCACGCCGAGCTGCGCCGCGCCGTTGGTGCCCACTGCTGCCAGGTAGACAAAATTGGCGGTAAGGTCCGAGTAGCGAAAGACGTTCACGATGCCCGTGCCTTCGCGGCCGATCGACAGGTTGCCGGTGGTGTCCATGCGCGCGCGCAGCGCCTGGTTGCCGAAGCCGTTGATGCCGCCGTCCAGCAGCATGAGGCTGTCCGAACCTGCGGCCAGACCCACGGCCACGGCCGCGCCGATGCCCGCGCCGCCGATCTTGTCGACGTTGATACGTCCGCCTTCAATCACGTTGATGAACGTCGACGTGCCGACACTGCCGGCCGGCCCCGCGAAGACGCCGGCGCCCAGGCCGAGATTGAAGAGGTTGGCCGCAGGGACCGAGATCTGCAACTGCCCGCCATGGCGCACCACCAGACCGGCGGCCGAGCCGACGTCGTCACCAACGATCACATCGGGGCTCGAAGGCACGCCCGGCGCGAGATCCGTGCGGTTCACGATCAGGCTGGCGCCGCTGTCTATCAACAGGCTGCCGGCGCCACCGCGGCCGATGCGCACCTTGGAAAAGTCGGCCACGATGTCGCGCACCTGGGCCGCCGTTTCCACCAGGCACAGGCCGGGCAGGCCGAGCCCGTTGGCGGGGCAATTCGGCAAGGGCTGCGGGTTGGGCCCAAGCGTGACGATGTCCGCTTGCGCGCTGCCGGCCATCAGCACCAGGCAGGCCAACGCTGTCCGATACAGGATGGGCCGCGCCCGGTTCGTGGTCTGGTTCATGCACATCACTCCCAGTTTGGCGCCCGTGGGCGCGACGCCTGTGTCGCAGCAAGACCGGGGCCGGCGCAGTTGCCGAGCCGCGATCGATTGCGCTCGCGCCATGCGTGCGCCGGGCAAGGTGACGAGCAGGTGACGTGCCGATTTCAGGCGTGGCGGCGAGTGCTGTGGCGTCATGACTGTCAAGCCGCTCGACACGGGTCCATCGAACACGATGGCATCGGCGGTGGTGCGCATGGGCAGCGCGGTGGTCGACTAGCATCGCGCCCATGCCCGCCTACAAGTTCGAAGCGCTCGACGCTGCCGGCAAGTCCAGCACCGGTCTGCTCGACGCCGACAACGCCAAGGCCGCGCGTTCGCTCTTGCGCGCGCAGGCGCTGGTGCCGCTGCTGGTGCAGCCCGTCGCCGCCAGCGACGCCAGCCATGCCACCACGCGCTACGGCCGACGTGCCTTCGGCGCCACGTCACTGGCGGTGTGGACGCGCCAGCTCGCCGGCTTGGTGGGCTCGGGGCTGCCGCTTGAGCGCGCACTTACAGCGTTAGCAGACGAGTCGGAAGACCAGCGCCAGCGCGAACTCGTCTCGCACCTGAAGAGCGAGGTCAACGCCGGCAGCAGCTTCGCGCGCGCGCTGGCCACGGCGCCACGCGAGTTCGACGAGGTCTACCGCGCGGTGGTGGCCGCAGGCGAACAAAGCGGCGCGCTCGGCACCGTGCTCGACAAACTCGCCGACGACCTGGAGCAGCGTCAGGCGCTGAAGGCCAAACTCATAGGCGCCATGCTCTACCCGGCCATCGTCTCGGTCATCGCGCTGGCCATCGTCATCTTCCTCGTCACTTACGTGGTGCCGCAGGTGGCCACGGTCTTCACCAACTCCAAGCGCGCGCTGCCGGCGTTGACAGTGGCGATGCTGGCCATCAGCGGATTCATGCGCGAATGGGGCTGGCTGCTGGCGCTGGTGGTGATGGCCAGCGCGGCCGCCTTCATCGGCCTGCGCCGCAACGAGGTCTTTCGAGCCAGCAGTGACGCTGCCTTCCTGCGCCTGCCGCTGCTCGGCCGGCTGGCGCGCGGCTACAACGCAGCCCGCTTCGGTGGAACGTTAGCCATGCTGGCCGGCGCGGGCGTACCGATCCTCAAGGCCTTGCAGGCCGCGGCCGAAACGCTGGCCAACCGCGCCATGCGCGCCGACGCCATGGAAGCCCTGGTGCAGGTGCGCGAAGGTGCACCGCTGGCGAGCGCGCTGGCGGCGAAAAAGCGCTTCCCCGGCTTGCTGGCGATGTTCGCGCGCCTGGGCGAACAGACCGGGCAGCTGCCGCTGATGCTGGGCCGCGCCGCCGCGCAGCTGTCGGCCGAAGTGCAGCGCCGCGCGCTGGCCGTGGCCACCATCCTGGAGCCGCTGCTCATCGTGATCATGGGCGTGGTGGTGATGCTCATCGTGCTGGCGGTGCTGCTGCCGATCATCCAGCTCAACACCTGGGTGAAGTAGCCCCAGACGGTTGTGTCGAGTCGCTGTGCTGCGTTCAGTTGCAATCGTTTCGCCGACCCGCCATGCATCTCATTGGTTGAGCGCAAGCAAGGCCATGCGCCACGCTGTAGGCTTGTGGCTTCATCCAAGGGGAGTTCTTCATGCTTGCCAATGCCGTGCTCGTCGCCGGTGCCACAGGCCTCATCGGCCGCGAGCTGGTATCGCTGAGCCTGGAGGCTGGTTTGCAGGTGCATGCACTGGTACGCACGGTGCCGCCCATGCCCACGCCGCGCGCAGGGCTGCACTGGTTGACCATCGACTACCGCACCCTGCCCGTGCTGCCCAAGGCGATCGAGGCGCATTGCGCGCTGGGCACGACGATCAAGGTGGCGGGTTCGCAGCAGGCCTTTCGCGCCGTCGACTTCGACGCGGTACTGCACTTCGCGCGCGCCTGCCGAGCCAGCGGCGTGCAGCGTTTTGCGGTGGTCTCGGCGCTGGGCGCCGACGCCCGTTCGTCGAACTTTTACAGCCGCGTAAAAGGCGAGATGGAGGCGGCGATATCGGGCCTGGGCTTCGACTCGCTGGTGATCGTGCGGCCGTCGATGTTGTCGGGCGACCGCGCGTCACTGGGGCAGCCATCGCGCGTCGGTGAAAAGCTCGTACTCGCCGCGGCCACGCCGCTCAAACCCTTCATCCCCAAGGCCTGGCGGCCGATCCATGCGGCCACCGTGGCGCGCGCCATGCGGGCCGCACTGCGCCAGGTACGGCCCGGCGTGCACGTCATCAACTCGGGTGAGTTGCAGCGTCTGGGGTCTTGACCCGGCGATTGCCACCCACAAGCGACAAAGCCCGGCCGAGGCCGGGCTTTTTCATTGCACCGGCCGAGGCCGGGCTTCGTATTTCAGAACCGAGGGGGCTTAAGCAGCCTTCTTGGTGGCCTTCTTGGCCTTCTTCTTGGCGACCTTCTTGGCGGCCGGCTTGCTGTCGGCCTTCATTTCGGCCTTGGCTTCAACCTTCGGGGCGGCCACAGCGGCAGCGACAGGCGCCGTGGCGGTGGTGGCGACGGTGGCCTTGGCCGGGGCAACCACGGCGGGGGTCTGGGCCAGGGCGACAGAAGCGAAGGCGGTGGCAGCGATCAGGGCGAGCAGGTTCTTCATGGTGTGTCCTTGTGGAGGGTGAGGCGAGTCATACGAACTCGCACACACAACGTAGCTTCTTGGCCGGGCGTTGACAAACCAACGCGGCCGCATCAAACGAACACGCCCTGCCGCAGCCACTTCGTCGCCACCCACTTTTCACCTGCGAGCACCGGTGCGCCACCGTGCAAGGTGCGGGTTGCCTGGTGCGGCCGGTCGTAGCTGAAAAAGACGGCATGGCCCTTCACCGGTGCCACTTCAAGCCCAGCATCCGGGAATACGGTGCCGCCGCCGCGCTCTGGCGTGCTGAGGTACATGATGAGCGTGGCCAGGCGCTGGCCGCCGCGCTGCAGGATGCTCGCCGCCCCCGGCTGCGCCGGGTCGAAGTAGTCGTGGTGCGGCCTGTACTCGGCGCCAGGCCGGTAGCGCAGCACCTGCAAGCCTTCGCCGTGGTCCAGCGGCCAGTTCAGCAGTGCCGCCAGCCGGCGCTCGATGCGATCGATGAGCGGGAATTCGCCGCGCTCGAAGAACATGCCGTCGCTGGTGCGCGCGGCGTTGACCTCGCTGCCGCCGGTCTGGTTGTCCACAGTCTCGGAGCGCGCCAGTCGCGTGCGCGACAGCGCCACCAATTGATCGCATTCCTCGTCCGACAGCACACCGCCGAACACCACCACCCGCGGCAGGCGCAGCGAGGTGATGACCTGCACCTCGCGGTCGAGCGCGAACAGCGACACCGGCTGCGCTTCCAGCGCCGGCTCGGGCAGCAGCACCGGCGCCGTCGGCACGGGCAGGCCGAGTTGTTCGAGCCGTTGCATGAGCGTGGCCTCGAGCGCACTGATGGCGACGTCTTCGGCCCAGCCACTGGCGCGCATCGAGGCCAGCACGTCCTCGGGGCGGCAGCCGGCTTCGGCCTGCGAAACGATCCAGCGGCGCAGCTCGTCAGTGACCAGCTGGGGGTGGGTGGTGGTGTTCATGGCGCGCCATTTTCGCAAATGGTGCCGACCCGCACCGCGGCCCTTGCGCATTCCTGCGTATGGGCCACTTCCAGTGAATCGCGCCAGCATGCCGCCATCGCTGCCAGCGTGGCAACGAGCACCGCAGGAGCAGCCACATGACCATCGACACGGGCAAACTGGATCAATTCATGGGCCGCTTCGTTGGCGATCTGGGTGCGGTGATGCATGCCGCCACCATCGTCGTCGGCGATCAACTGGGCTTGTACAAGGCGCTGGCGCAGGGGCCGTGCGATGCCGAGACGCTGGCCCAGCGTACTGCGTGCGATGCACGTTATTTGCGGGAATGGCTCTCGGCCCAGGCCGCCAGCGGCTACGTGCAATACGACGCCGCGAGCCAGCAGTTCAGCATGAGCGAGGAGCAGGCCATGGCCTTGGCCGACGAAGGTAGCCCGGCGTTCATCCCCGGGGCCTTCCAGATCGCCCAGGCGCAGTTCAAGGCCATCCCGAAGATGGTCAAGGCCTTCCAGACCGGCCTCGGCCTGGGCTGGCACGAACACGACGCGGCGCTGTTCCACGGCACCGAGCGCTTCTTCAGGCCGGGTTACGCGGCGCACCTTGTCGACGCCTGGATTCCAGCGCTGGACGGCGCCAAGGCGCGCCTTGATGCAGGCGCGGAAGTCGCCGATGTCGGCTGCGGCCATGGCGCCTCGACGCTGATCATGGCGCGCGCGTTCCCGCGCTCACGCTTCACCGGCTTCGATTTCCACGCACCGTCGATCGAGTACGCGCGCGCCGCTGCCGCCCAGGCAGGCCTGGCCGAGCGCGTGCACTTCGAGGTCGCCAGCGCCAAGAGCTACCCCGGCACGGGCTACCAATTGGTGACGATGTTCGATTGCTTGCACGACATGGGTGACCCCGCCGGCGCAGCGGCCCATGTGCGGCAAAGCCTGCATGCCGATGGCGCGTGGATGATCGTCGAGCCCTTCGCCAACGATCGACTCGAGGACAACCTCAACGCCGTCGGTCGCGTCTTCTATTCGGCGTCGACCTTCATCTGCACGCCCGCTTCGCGAGCCCAGGAAGTGGGCGCCTGCCTGGGCGCCCAGGCCGGCGAAGCACGCCTGCGCGATGTCGTTGAACGAGGCGGCTTCAGCCGCTTCCGTCGCGCAACGCAAACGCCCTTCAACCTCGTTTTCGAAGCGCGGCTATGAGTCTTGCGCCGCGCCTGTTGGTTGCTCGGGCGCTGCTGCGGCGTGTCGACCGGTTCGTCGTGACACCGATCGCGCTACATCGGGCGGCGATCCAGCAGCCGCATCACCGCAGCCGTGCGCGTCTCGACACCGAGACGGGCGTAAATGCGCTCCAGGTGCTTTTGCACGGTGCGGTGGCTGCACTGCAGCAGCGCAGCAATCTCGCGATCAGTCTTGCCAGCGGCGACACCTTGCATGACCTGCAACTCGCGCGGCGTCAGCGACGGGTCGGCCAGCGGCGCAAGGTGCGCCGCGGCCAGGCGCAGTTGCAGTCGTACGTGGAACGGCGCCGGCTCGTCAGCGCCGGCCAGCCGCAAGGCTTGCAGCGTCAATCGGTCACCACAATCGCACAACAGCAGCGTGGGCAGCCCAGCCGGCGGGCTCGCATCGCCGGGCACCACGTCGCGCAGCCAGCGATCAAGCCGGGGCGTCAGCGGCTGGCCAACGCGCAGCTCCTGGCCGCAAAAGCGAGGCAGCCAACTCATTGCATTCGGTGAGGCGGCCAGCAACACACGCGCCGGGTCCAGGCGCATCCAGCCAGCGCCAGAGCCTTCGGTCAAGGCCGCCAGACCCGCGAGTTCGCTGCGCGCACGTTCGAGCGCGCGCGACATCTGGTACAGGCGTGCCAGTGGTTCGCGCACCGCTTCAAGCAAGGCGCGTTCGCGCTCGCTGAAATCGCGCCGCGAACGGTTCAAGACGAAGCTCACCAGCTGGCGGCCATCGATCAGGATCGGCAGGGCGATGGCGTGGTCCATGCCGATGGGCCGGTAGTAGTCGCTGTAAAGCGCGGTGTGGCGAAAGCGCGCGAAGGCGATCGAATCGCTGATGCGATGCACGCTTTGGCCGCCATCAAAACCATGAAAGCGCACCAGCGGATGGGCGTTGAAGTGGTGGTCGAAAGCCTCACGCTCGCGTGGCCCGATCTTGCTGTCGGGCGAGCCGATGACCTGTCGCTTGCCGTCGTGCAGGTCGCACACGGACAGCGTGGTGATCTCTGACGACACGAGTCTGGGCAAGGCAGCCACCGCGTCGCGCGCGAAGTCATGCCAGTCTCCCGAATACGCACTGACGTCTTGCAGCAGTTGCACGCCAGCGCGCCAGTCGCTCGAACGCAGCTCCACTTCCATCGCCTCCGGCGCCGCCACGCCATTTCGCCATTGCACCCTTACGCAAGCTTGCGTATGGAGCGCCTCACGGCAGCGGCCTACAACTTAAGCTATTTCCAACCCCGCAGCAAGGAGCCACCGTCATGACTGCCATCACCCGCCGCACTGCCGTCGTCGCCGGCTTGTTTGTCATCGCGTCGACACCCTCCCGATCCGAACGCGGCGCGCTGGACGGCCAACGATTCGAAGGCGTCTTCATCGAACGTGGCAAGACCCATGGCGAAGCCGATGTGCTGACCTTCAAGGACGGCCGCTTTCGCTCCTCAGCCTGCGACCGTTTCGGCTACGCCGACGCGCCCTACAAGAGCGTGGCCAACGGCGACGCCATCACCTTCGAGGCCGAGACCGAGAGTGCCAAATACGGCCGCTTGTCGTGGAAAGGCATGGTGCGCAACGGCAAGCTCGACGCCACGGCCTTGATGCAACGGCCGGGCAAAGCGCCACTGGAAAACTGGGTCGTCGCTGCCAACAAGGGCTGAGTCGCTGTCCGCCCGGCCGGCGCGGGGCTTGGCCGCCCGCTAGTCGCGCAAGCAAAACCGGCATCGGTCACCGTGTTCAGATCGGGTCGATCAGCGAATTGGCGATGAGGTCGTTGTCGAAGATCACCAGCCGCTCGGCAAAACGCAGGCCTTCGGCGGTATCGACGATGTGGTCGAGGTAGCGCCCCACGCTCAGCACCTCGGGCATGGCGTCGCGCGGGGTGCGCAGCACCAGGTAGTTGGTCTCGCAGCGGATACCCGTGTCATCCACCGCTAACACGCGTGGCACGCTGACGATATGGCGCTGGTAATAAGGGTCGTGGAAGATCGTTTCGGTGGCGGCGTAGACGCGGTCGCGCAGCATGGCGCGGCTCTCGAAGGCCAGCGTGGCCAGCGGCAGGCCGCGCTCATGGTTCTCACGCGACTGCAGCCGGTACACCGCATGCTCGGTGAAGAACTCGGGCCAGCGCGTGAGCTCGCGCTGGTCGAGCGCGGCGCTGTAGTCGGCCATCAGCGCCTGAACCGCGAGCCAGGTGTCGACGTCGATCTTGGCGCCGCGCTGCGTCACGCCATCACCCGGCGCCAGTAGTCGTACATGCCGCGGATCAGGGTCTCGGTCACCATGTGTTCGGTGGCCTTGACCTCGTGGCCGTCGAGTGCACTCACGGCGACTGCCTCGGGGTGGGCTTCGAAAGCCTGCTGCGCGAAGGCGATGATCTCGCCGTCGTCGGCCGAGACATAACCCGCCGGGCCGAAGAGATTGGCCTGGCGCAGGCGGCGCCGCGTCATCGCTTCATCGTCGCTAGCGAACCCGAAGTGCGTCCAGACGAAGTCGAACACGCCTGGGCCTACCGGCTGGATGTGG
>JANLYV010000536.1:0-3928 GCA_031365825.1 Rubrivivax sp.
CGGTCTTCGCCCCAGACGATGAGCTTGGCGATCATCGAGTCGTAGTGAGGCGTGATGGCGTCACCTTCGCGCACGCCGCTGTCCACGCGCGCCAGCGCGTCCGAGCGCTCGAAGCCGACATGCGCCGGCCAACGCAGCACCTGCAAGGCACCGGTGGCGGGCAGGAAGTTGGCGTCGGGGTTCTCAGCGCAGATGCGCGCTTCGATGGCATGGCCGCGCATCGTCAGCTGCTCCTGGCGCAGCGGCAGCGGCTCGCCCGCGGCCACGCGCAGTTGCCACTCCACCAGGTCCAGGCCGGTGATGGCTTCGGTCACCGGGTGCTCCACCTGCAGCCGCGTGTTCATCTCCATGAAGAAAAAGCGCACATCACCGTCGGCCGTGGGCTCGGCGATGAATTCGACCGTGCCCGCGCCGACGTAGCCCACCGCCTTGGCCGCGGCCACTGCCGCGGCGCCCATCTCGGCGCGGCGCGCCGCGCTCAGGCCCGGTGCCGGCGCTTCCTCCAGCACTTTCTGGTGGCGCCGCTGCACCGAGCAGTCGCGCTCGAAGAGGTGGATGACCCGGCCGTGGCGGTCGCCGAAGACCTGGATCACGATGTGCCGCGGGCGCCGCACATAACGTTCAACCAGCACGTGGTCGTCACCGAAGCTGGCCTTGGCCTCGCGTTGGCACGAGGCCAGGGCGGCGGCGAAGTCTTCGGCCTTGTCGACGCGGCGCATGCCCTTGCCTCCACCACCGGCGCTGGCCTTGATGAGCACCGGGAAGCCGATGCGCCGGGCTTCGCGCTGCAGCAACGCGGGATCGTTGTCGCGGCCGTGGTAGCCCGGCACCAAAGGCACACCGGCCGTTTCCATCAAGCTCTTGGCGGCACTCTTGCTGCCCATCGCCGCAATGGCCGCGGGTGGCGGGCCGATGAAGGCGATGCCGGCATCGGTACAGGCCTGGGCGAAAGTCTCGTTTTCGCTCAGGAAACCGTAGCCCGGGTGCACCGCCTGCGCGCCGGTGGCACGCGCCGCGTCGATGATGGTCAACCAGCGCAAGTAGCTGTCGCGCGGCGCGTTGCCGCCGACATGCACCGCCTCGTCGCAAACCCGCACATGTCGGGCGTTGGCGTCGGCGTCGGAATACACCGCCACCGTTTTCACACCGAGGCGGCGCGCGGTGGCGGCGACACGGCAGGCGATCTCGCCGCGGTTGGCGATCAGGATCTTTGTAAACATCTCGTCTCCAGTGTCATGGCGCCCAGACGACGTCGTCGTCCACCGCATACAGCTTGCAAGTAACGCCGCGCGTGCTCTGGCAAAAACCGAGAGCGCGGCCCATCGCCCAGTCGCCCGTGGCCCAGCCTGAAACGCCGCCGGGGCCGACGGCGAAGGCGCGCGGCGGCTTGGCGGCGAGAAAACGCGACTCGTAGGCGAGCTTGCCGCCGCGGCCGGCGGGCAGCTTGTCGATGTCGTCGAGCGCGGCGAATGTACTGGCCCGGGGCCGCTCGATCACGCCGCTGTGGGTGAAGCCCAGGCGCGCGAGGTAGGCCTCGACCAGGGGCACCCAATGGTCCATGTCCAGCGACAGCCCGGCGTGGCCGTCGGCGCCGACGGCGGGAAGCTGATGGAAGTCGAGTCGTGCGCCGCCCTCGCGCCAGGCATTGGCCCAGCGCTGCGGCCACTCGCCGCCCCAGTAGCGGTCATTTGCCCAGTACAGCCACAACATCGGCACGCGCGCCCCGGCGGCCTTGCGGCGCCACAGGTCTTCGGTGCCTTTGGGCGAACAGGGGTCGCCCGGGCGCAGTTCGGGGTTGCCGCCGGTGCCGCCGGCAAAATTGATGGCGCCCACCAGCCCCGGCGGCTGGCGCCAGGCTACCGCCACCGTGGCCAGGCCACCCACCGACTGCCCCATCGCCACCCAGCGCGTGGCATCGACCCAGGGCAGCGTGCGCGCATAGGCCACGGTGGCCAGCACCTGCTCGGACGCCGCGAGCGACATCGCCTCGACCTGAAGCGCGTTGCAGCGACCGGCGTTTTCGGGATCGAACTGGCCGTAGGTCGCGCCATAACCCAAGCGCGTGGGCACGAACACGGCAAAGCCCTTGCTCACGAGGTAGCGCGCCAGCGGCTCATAGCGCTGGCGGCTGGGCAAGGCGCGGCGCTCGGCGTTGGCGCGGCCATGGTTCATCACCACCAGCGGGAAAGGCCCGGCGCCGGCCGGGCGGTAGCTGGTGAGCGTGAGTGGCCCGGTGACCTCGCCGCCCGTCGTGGCGGGCACGGTGACCTGGATCTGCTGCACTTCTTCGAGCAGGTCCAGCGCCAGCGGCGCGCCCGGCAGGGTCTGCGCATCGACGAAAGTGCTAACACTTAAAGCGACTGCACAACATGCCGCAAAAAACGGGCCCGCGCGCTGCATGGCTTGTCAGTCAGCCCGTCAGCCGCGCAAGGCCGGCGCTGCGGGCGCACCGACGAAACGCGTCCACAACCCACGCAGGAAGCGCCACAGCACGTAGGTCACGGTGATGGCCAGCGCCAGCGCCAGGCCGAGTGCGACGAAGAACCACAGCGGCTCGTTCCAGGCCAGCCACAACATGCCGGGCACGGCCGCATCGCCCAGCAGCGACAAGCCGAGGTTGGAGAAGGGCTCGGGCGAGGTGTTGGCAGCCGCACGCGTGGTCGCCTTGGCGGTATGCGCCGTGGCCGCCAGGCTGCCGCCCAGCAGCGCCGCCGCCGTGGCCCAGGTGCTCGAGTCGCCACCGAACACGGCCGCTGCCAGCGCCGCGCCGGCAGGGATGCGGATCAGCGTGTGCACGGCGTCCCACAGCGTGTCGACGCCGGGGATCTTGTCGACGAAGAACTCGATCGCCAGCATCACGCCGCTGGCGCCCAGCACCACCGGGTGCTGCAGCATCGACAAGCCACTGGGCAGGCTCACCCAGCCCAGGGTGCCGGCCAGGCCGGTGAGGAAGAGCACGGCATACAGGCGCAGGCCACTGGCCCAGCCCATCGCCGCGGCGATGGCCATCAGGTGCGTGGTGTCAAGATTCATCACTCCTCCAGGAGGCTTCGCGCTTGCCGAGAAAAGCGGCCACGCCCTCGCGGCCTTCGGCGCTGGCGCGGATGTCGGCAATGCGCCGCGCCGTGTCGTCACGCAACGCGCTTTCGATAGGCCGCGCCGACACGTCCTTGACCAGCTGCTTGCAAGCTCGCGCTGCGGCCGGGCCGTTGGCCACGAGCAAGGCCACGATCTCGCTGACCTTGGCGTCGAGCGCGTCGGCCGGCACGACCTCGTGCACGAAGCCGAGTGCGTGCGCGCGCGCCGCATCGAAGCGTTCGGCGGTGACGAAGTAGCGGCGCGAGGCCTGTTCGCCCAGCGCTTTCACCACGTACGGGCCGATGGTGGCGGGCAACAAACCCAGGCGCGCTTCGCTCAGGCAGAACTGCATGCCTTGGGCGGCGACGAGCACGTCGCACACTGCCGCCAGCCCCACGCCGCCGGCGTAGCAGTCGCCCTGGATGCGGCCGACGATGGGCACCGGGCAGCTGTACAGCGTCCACAACATTTGCGCCAGCCGGGCGGCGTCGGCGTGGTTCTCTTGCCAGCTGTAGCCGGCCATGGTGCGCATCCAGTTCAGGTCGGCGCCGGCGCAGAAGGCCTTGCCGTGGCCGGCGAGCACGATGGCGCGCAGCTCGGCGTCCTGGCCGAGCATGGTGAACGCGGCGGTGATTTCGGCGATGACGGCGTCGTTGAAGGCGTTGCGCACCTCGGGTCGATTCAGCCAGACCTCGGCGACATGCCGGCTCGGGCGGCGGATTTCCAATGTGCTGCTCATGCTTGCCATCCTCGGGTGAGCGTCAATAGCGCTTCGCGGCTTCGTCGAGCATGACCTCGGTGGCACCGCCGCCGATGGCCAGCACACGCGCGTCACGCCACAGCCGCTCGA
>JANLYV010000548.1:0-5294 GCA_031365825.1 Rubrivivax sp.
GTACTTCACCTACGAGATCTTCAACACCTACACCGCCGTGCGGCTGCTGGCCGACGCCATCGAACGCGCCGGCAGTGCCGACCGTGCGGCCATCACCGACGCGCTGGCCAAGAGCAGCTTCAGCGACCACTTCATGCCCTACGGTGCGACCAAGTTCGAGAACGGCCAGAACCTGGGTGCGCAGCCGCTGATGACGCAGGTCATCAAAGGCGACATCCGCGTCATCGTGCCGCGCGACTACCGCGAGGCCGACCCGGTGTTCCCGCTTCGGGGCTGAGAGGCCACCCCGTGCACCTGCGGTGTTAGACGCCGGCATCGTTTTCGCCTCGGTCCTGGGTGGCCTGACCACGGGAGCGGTGTACGCGCTCATCGCGCTGGGCCTCACGCTCATCTACGGCGTGCTGCACATCATCAACTTCGCCCATGGTGCGTTGCTGATGGTCGCGCTGTACGCCGTGTACCTGCTGAAGACACAACTCGGCATCGACCCCTACCTGGCGCTGCCCATCGTCGTGCCCGGCATGTTCGCGCTGGGCTATGCGCTGCAGCGTGGCGTCATCAACCACGCCAGCCACGGCAAGGACGAGAACATCCTGCTGGTGACGCTGGGCATCGCCATCGTGCTGGAGAACCTGGCGCTGATGGCCTTCAAGAGTGACACGCGCAGCATCGAGACTGCTTACACGCTCACCACCATCCCCATCGGGCCGGCCTTCATCGCGCTGCCCAAGCTGGTGGCCTTCGCCGGTGCCTTGCTGGCGTCAACGGTCTTGCTGCTGGTCGTCACGCGCAGCGATCTGGGTCGTGCCATCCGCGCCGTGGCCAAGGAACAGCATGGCGCCAAGCTGATGGGCATCGATGTCGATCATGTCTATGCCATGAGCTTCGGCATCGGCCTGGCCTGCCTCGGCGCGGCGGCCTGCTTCCTGCTGCCGGCCTACTACGTCAACCCGCAGGTGGGCTCAGGCTTCGTGCTGGTGGCGTTCACGGTCGTCGTGCTCGGTGGCATGGGCAGTTTTGCCGGCGCATTGGTGGGCGGCTTGCTGGTCGGCGTGGTCGAGTCGCTGGGCGGCCTGGTGCTGGGCGAATCGCTGGGGCAGATCGGCATCTTCGTCATCTTCATTGCCGTGCTGTTGTTGCGGCCGCAGGGGCTCTTCGGGGCACGGGTGTGAGAGACCTGGGCGCGATCGCCGCCTTCGCCGCTGTGATCCTGGCGCTGACGCTGGCCATCGATTCCGGCGTGTGGCTAACCTTCATCATGATGGCACTCTACGCCACGCTGCTGGCGCAGTCCTGGAACATGCTCGGCGGCTTCGGCGGGCAGTTCTCGTTCGGCCATGCGCTCTTTTTCGGCAGCGGCGCCTACATGCAGTGCCTGGCGCAGCTGAACTTCGGTGTCAACGCCTGGGCCGCACTGGCGCTGGCCATGGGCACGGCGGCCACGGTGGGTGCGGCGGTCGGCGCCTTGAGTTTTCGCTATGGTCTGAAGGGCTCGTACTTCGCGCTGGTGACGCTGGCCTTCGCCGAGGTCTTTCGTATCCTCGCCGTATCGCTGGTCTTCACCGGCGGCGGTGTCGGCCTGATGCTGCCGCTGCACGAGTCGTTCGCCGGCATGCAGTTCGCCACGCGGCGCGGCGCCATCGCCGTGGTATTGGGCCTGGTGCTGGCCGCCCTGCTCGTCACCGCCTGGCTGCGGCACTCGCGCTTCGGCGCGCAAATGCAGGCCGTGCGCGACAACGAAGACGCGGCGCGCGCCATCGGCGTCGACCCCTTCAGCGTGAAGCTCGGCGCCATCGTGCTTTCGGCCGCCTTCATGGGTGCCGGCGGCGCCTTCTACGTGCAGGTGTTCCAGTACATCGACCCGGGTATCGCCTTCGGCCCGGCAACTTCGGTCGAAGCGCTGGTGGCCGCCATCGTCGGCGGCACGGGCACGTTGTGGGGCCCGCTGCTGGGCGCGGCCGTGCTGCACCTGCTGGCCGAAGTCACGCGCAACCTCTTCGGCCAGCTGCCCGGGCTGAACATGGTGATCTACGGCGTGGTGCTGGTGCTCATCGTGATGTTCCTGCCGCGTGGCCTGGTCGGCCTGGCCGGCCTGGCCACCACCGTTCGTGACAAGTGGCATGCGCGCCGCCATGGCTGAGCCGCTGTTGTCGCTGCAGCATCTGTCGATCGCCTTCGGCGGCCTGCGCGCGGTGCAGGACGTGAGCTTCGATGTCGCGCCCGCCAGCCTGTCGGCATTGATCGGCCCCAACGGCGCCGGCAAAACCACACTCTTCGCGCTGATGTCGGGCTTCCTCGCGCCCGATGCCGGCCGAGTCCGCTTCGGCGGGCGTGACATCACCGGCCGCGCGCCGCATCTCAACGCCCGCGACGGCCTGGTGCGCACCTTCCAGATCGTGCAGCCCTTCGCGGCGCAGACGGTGCGCGAGAACATCGCCGTGGGCGCGCATCTGCACCAGCGCGGCCGCCGCAGCGCGCTGGCCCAGGCAGAAGGCGTGGCGCAGCGCGTGGGCCTGACCACGCAGCTCGACAAGCCGGCCGGCACGCTCACCGTGGCTGGCCGCAAGCGGCTGGAACTGGCGCGCGCGCTTGCGACAAGGCCCAAGCTGCTGCTGCTGGACGAGGTGCTTGCCGGGCTCAACCCGCAGGAGGTGGGCGAGATGATCCCCGTCATCCGCAGCCTGGTGGCCGGTGGCATCACCGTGCTGATGATCGAACACGTGATGCAGGCGGTGATGAGCCTGGCCGAACAAGTGTGGGTGCTGGCGCAGGGGCAGCTGATCGCCAGCGGCACGCCCGCGCAGGTGACGCGCGACGCGCGCGTGGTCGAGGCTTACCTGGGGCATGGCACCGCGGCGAGGCTGGCGGCGGCTGTATGACGCCCCTGCTGCAAGTGCGCGCACTGCACGGCGGCTACGGCCGCGTCGAGGTGCTGCGCGGTGTCGACCTCGAGGTGCACGGCGGCGAGATCGTGGCGCTCCTGGGCAGCAACGGCGCGGGCAAATCCACGCTCAACCACATCTTGAGCGGCATCGTGCCAGCCACCTCGGGCACGGTGTTATTCGACGGCCACGACATCACCGGCGCGCACTACCGCGAGATCGTGCGTGCCGGGCTGATCCAGGTGCCCGAAGGACGCAAGATCTTCCCCAATCTGAGCGTGCGCGAAAACCTGGAGCTCGGCTCGTTCGCGCGCGCCCAGGCGCGGCGCGCGCGCAACCTCGGGCATGTATGCACGCTCTTCCCGCGGTTGCAGGAACGCCTGGCACAGAAGGCCGGCACGATGAGTGGCGGCGAACAGCAGATGTTGGCCATCGCCCGCGGCCTCATGGCCGAGCCGCGCTTGTTGATCCTCGACGAGCCCTCACTCGGCCTCAGTCCCAAGCTGGTGGAGGAACTGTTCACACTCATTGGGCAGCTGCGCCATGCCGCGCTTGCGGTGCTGCTGGTGGAGCAGAACGTCGGCCAGTCGCTGGACATTGCCGACCGCGCCTACGTGCTAGAAAACGGCAGCGTGCGGTTCAAAGGCACGCCGGCCGCGCTGTTGGCCAGCGACGACATCCGTCGCGCCTACCTTGGTGTCTGAGTGCGCCCATGCAAGTGCTGGAGACAATGACGTGAACCCACCCGAATTCGACCTGTTGATCAAGCACGTGCGCATCGTGCGGCCGCATGGCAACACGGTGCATGCCGCCGACATCGCCATCCTCAACGGCAAGGTGGCCAGGGTCGCGCCCGGCATCGACGTCGCACGCGCCAAGGAAGTCTTCGACGGGCGCGGCCGGCTCGCCTTCCCCGGCGTGGTCGACGCGCACATGCACGCGGGCATCTACGCGCCGCTGGCCGAAGACGCGGTGAGCGAATCCAAAGCCGCGGCGATGGGCGGCGTGACCTCGTCGCTGAACTACTTTAGCACCGGCCAGTACTACCTGAACAAGGGCGGGCCTTACAAGAAGTTCTTCCCCGAGGTGCTGAGCCTCAGCAAGAACCGATTCCACGTCGACTACGGTTTCCACCTCGCGCCGATGAACGGCCAGCACATAGCCGAGATCCCCATGCTGGTGCAAAAACACGGTGTCGCCAGCTTCAAGATCTTCATGTTCTACGGCAGCCACGGCCTGCACGGCGCGAGCAATTCGCAGCGCGACTTCCTGATGATCGGCGAGCATGAGCGCTACGACCACGCGCACTTCGAGTTCGTCATGCGCGGCATCCAGAAGGCGCGCGAGATGTTGCCGCAACAGGCGGCGCAGATCTCGCTGTCGCTGCACTGCGAGACGGCGGAGATCATGACGGCTTACACGCGGCTGGTCGAAAAGGACAAGACCATGAAGGGCCTGGCGGCCTACCACGCCAGCCGGCCCCCGCACAGCGAAGGCCTGGCGATCTTCATCGCCAGCTACCTGGCGAACGAGACGGCGCTGCCCAACATCAACCTGCTGCACCTGAGCTCGAAGAAAGCGGTGCAGGCGGCGCTGATGATGGCCAAGGTCTTCCCGCACATAGCCTTCCGGCGCGAGGTGACGATTGGTCACCTCATGCTCGACGTTAGTTCGAAGGCAGCCGAGCTGGCCAAGGTGAACCCGCCGATCCGCCCGCGCGAGGACGTGGAATTCTTGTGGCAGGCGCTGCTGGCGGGTGAGCTCGACTGGGTCTGCTCCGACCACGCCTGCTGCCGCCAGGAGGCGAAGATCCCCAAGCGCTACTTCGGCAACATCTGGATGGCCAAGAGCGGCTTCGGTGGCACGGAGTACCTGCTGCCTTCGCTTGTGAGCGAAGGCAGCCGCCGCGGCATGAGCCTGAACCACATGGCACGCGTGACGAGCTGGAATCCGGCGCAGCGTTACGGCCTGAACAAGAAAGGCGACATCGATGTCGGCTTCGACGCCGACATCGCCATCGTCGACCCGGCGCACACCTGGATCATCAGCGCCAAGGACTCGCCGTCGACGCAGGGCTACACGCCGTTCGAGGGCATCGAACTTTCAGCGCGGGTGGACGCGACCTTCCTGCGCGGCATGAAGATCTTCGAAGACGGCCAGGTGCTGGGCAAGCCGCGCGGTTTGTACCTGCATCGGCCGACGGCGTAGCGCTGTGCGTCGCTGCGTCGGAGCGGCAAAGCCGAGGCGGCTCAGGCCGGCGCGGGCGCGAGCGTCGGTCGGCCCTGGCGGGCCGACTGCCCTTCAGAGCTGCCCTGGCGTCGCGTCGAACAACTCGCGGCGTGCGCTGCGCGCACTCTGCTCAGACACGTTCGACGAGTCAGATGACGAAGCGCGTGAATACACGCGCCGACG
>JANLYV010000559.1:0-4006 GCA_031365825.1 Rubrivivax sp.
GGCGCGTCGAGAATCTCGCCTTGCCAGCGGCCGAAGGCGATCAACGGTTCAGGGTCGTCGGCATGGCGCACGGCCACCAAGGTGCTGACGAAGGCACCGCGGCGGTCTGCCTGGCCAAGTAGGCGCCGCAGCAACAGCGCGTTGTTGGCGACATCCTGCGCACGGCGCAGCGTCTCGCGGTCACCTTCGACATCGAGCACGCCGGCGAAGTGCGCCGAGATCACGCCCGGCGCGCCGCCGAGTGCATCGACGCACAAGCCCGAGTCGTCGGCGATGGCCGCCAGTCCACTGCCAGCAGCCGCATGCCGCGCCTTGGCCAGCGCGTTCTCGACGAACGTGATGTGCGGCTCGTCGGCTTCGCTGATGCCGAGCTCGCCCTGCCGCACCAGCTCAAGCGGCAACCCATCGAACAAGTCCCGAAGCTCGGCGAGCTTCTTGGCGTTGTTCGAGGCCAGCACCAGCTTCACGCCGCCAGCGCCTGGTGTTGCGCCGCCACCAGCTCGCGGATGCCCTGGTCGGCCAGCGCCAGCAGTGCGTCGAGTTCCTTGCGCGTGAAGGCCGCGCCTTCGGCCGTGCCCTGCACTTCGACGAAGTGGCCGGCGCCGGTCATGACCACGTTCATGTCGGTGTCGCAGGCCGAGTCTTCGACGTACGCCAGGTCGAGCAGCGGCACGCCATCCACGATGCCCACCGACACCGCAGCTACGAAATCGCGGATGGGCGAGGCCTCGAGCTTGCCTTGCGCCATGAGCCAGCTCACCGCGTCGTGCGCGGCGACGAAGGCACCGGTGATGGCGGCGGTTCGTGTGCCGCCATCGGCCTGCAGTACGTCGCAGTCGATGAGGATGCTGCGCTCACCAAGCGCCGCGAGGTCGAACACGCTGCGCAGGCTGCGGCCGATCAAGCGCTGGATCTCTTGGGTGCGGCCGCTTTGCTTGCCGCGCGCGGCCTCGCGGTCGCTGCGCGTGTGGGTGCTGCGCGGCAGCATGCCGTATTCGGCCGTGACCCAGCCTTCGCCGCTGCCGCGTTTGTGCGGCGGCACCTTTTCTTCGACCGAAGCCGTGCACAACACACGCGTGGCGCCGAAGCTCACCAGCACCGAGCCTTCGGCATGCTGGGTGTAGCCGCGCTGCAAGGTGACGGGGCGCAGGGCATGGGTGGCGCGGCCACCGGCTCGTGGGTTGCTCATGGATTCCTTGGTGGGTTCAATTCAAACGTTAGCCGCGGCTGTGCGGCGGCTCGGCGCGGCTCAGCGGCGCTTGTGCGACGAGCGCTGGATGGCCTCGTTGATCTCGCGGATCGAACGTTCGATCTCGGCTTCGTCGAGCTCGTCCAGCGGCGAGTCGCCCATGCTCGCCTGGATGGTCGAGGCGAAGACGTCGTCGTGCAGCGATTGCGTCGAGACACCGCTGGCGCTGTCGCCGTCTTCGGTGCTCTCCCACTCCACCGTCAGCACGGTGACGTTGTCGCTCTTGGGCCCGGCCTCGCGCAGCGCAGACTCCACCAGTTCGGGCACGGCCTCGCCGATGGGCAGCCGCGCCATCTGCTCGGCGATGGCCTTGTCGCTCACCGCGCCCCACAAGCCGTCGGAACAGAGCATCACGCGGTCGCCAGGCTGCAGCAGCATCGGGCCGGCGGTGTCGACAACCGGCTTGCCCGGGCTGCCCAGGCAGGTGAAGAGCACGTTGCGGTTGAAACGCTCGCCGATGGGCACGACATGCGCCATCGCGTCCTGCAGCTCGGTGTAGGAATGGTCGCGCGTGCGGGCGATGAGCTTGTCGCCGCGCAGCAGGTACAGGCGCGAGTCGCCGCAATGGGCCCAGTACGCGGCATTGCCCTGCAGCAGGCAGGCCACGATGGTGGTGCGCGGTGTGTCGGGCAGGTTGCGCTCCGAGGCATAACGCAGCAAGTGATGGTGGCCACTCATGATGGCGTCGTGCAGGAAACGCAGCGGATCCTTAAGGCTGGGCTTGGCTTCGCGTTGGAACAGCGCGGCCAAGGTCTGCAAGGCGATCTGCGCCGCGACTTCGCCTTCGGGGTGGCCGCCCATGCCATCGGCCAATGCGAACAGGCCCGAGTCGCGCGTGTAGCAGTAACCCATGCGGTCTTCGTTCTTCTCGCGGCCACCGCGGCGGCTGACCTGGTAGACGGAGAACCTCATGCCTTCGCTCCGCCGGCTTTCAAGGTCTCAAGCTGCAGCTTCAAGCGTTCGGAGAACGTGAGCTTGGTGTAGCGCCTCTCGGTTTCGCGCGCCAGTTCCTTTTGCAGCGCGAACACGCTTTGTGGGCGGCTCAGCGGGTCGAGCGACATGCACCACTCGGTGACTTCGATCAGGTTGTCGGAGTAGATGTTGCGCAGCCGCGAGAGGCTCAGCGCCAGGCGGTCTTTTTCCAGCCGCTGTGGCGCGTCGTTCGGCGGGTAGCCCTGCATGCAGGCGTAAATGCAGGCGCCGATGGCGTAGATGTCGGTCCAGGGGCCTAGCGTGCCGTCGCGCCGGTACATCTCGGGCGCGGCGAAGCCTGGCGTGTACATCGGGCGGATGAAGTTGCCTTCCTTGCTCAACACTTCGCGCGCGGCGCCGAAGTCGAGCATCACCGCCTTGTTGTCGTTGGTGATAAAGATATTGGCCGGCTTGATGTCCAGGTGCAGCATCTTGTGCTGGTGCACGATGCGCAAGCCGCGCAGGATCTCATCGAAGAGCGAGCGGATGGTGGACTCGCGGAAGACCTTGTCGCGCTTCAGGTCGCGCGCGGTGACGATGAAGTCCTGCAGCGTGTCGCCCTGCAGGTAGTTCATCACCATGTAGACGGTTTCGTTCTCACGAAAGAAGTTCAGCACCGAGACCACGCTGGGATGGCTGATCTGCGCCAGCGAGCGGCCTTCTTCGAAGAAGCTCTTCAGCCCCAGGCGGTATAGGGGCTGCTTGTCGGGCTTGACGCGCGGCGTCAATTCACCGGGCGAGCGCTCGGCCAGCGAGGCCGGCAAATACTCTTTGATGGCAACGTTGTGCTGGCCCTCGCCCTCGGCGAGGTAGACCACGCCGAAACCGCCCGAGGCCAGCTTCTTCACGATCGTGTAGCCACCGACCACGGTCCCCGAAGGTAACGGGGCAGGTTTGGGCTTTGACATAATCGGCGGCTGGTCTTTATGGGGCGGCGGGCGATGGCAGTTTATAGCATGACGGGGTACGCGACAGCGTCCTCCGCGCCCTCTGGAAACGGGTCTGGCGAGGCTGGTGTCACCGTCGACATGCGCTCGGTCAACGGCCGTTTTCTCGACCTCTCCTTGCGCCTTCCGGACGAGCTGCGTGGCCTGGAGCCGGCACTGCGGGAGCTGGTCACGGCCGCAGTGCGCCGCGGCAAGGTCGAGTTGCGCATCACGCCGGCGCGCGAAGCCGCCGACGAGTGGCCGCAGCCCAGCGCCGAGCAAATCAACCGGCTGATGCGACTCGAGTCTTCGGTACAGGGCTGGCTGCCTCAGGCCCGGCCGCTGTCGGTCAATGAAGTCATGCAGTGGTGCCGCGGCGCGGCCGCGCCGGCGAAGCTTGACGAAGCCACGCTCGACGCCGCGCGCCGCGCCATTGCCGGCCTGCGCGAGGCACGTGCGCGCGAAGGCGCGCGCCTGGTCGACGCGCTGATGCAGCGCATCGTGCGGCTGCGTGAGCTCGCGGCGGCGGCCGAGCCATTGGTGCCCGAGGTCGTGCGCCGCCAGCAGCAGCGTTTTTTGGAGCGCTGGCAGGAAGCGCTGGCCACCGCCGGCGCGGCCAGCAGCGTGCCGGCACAGGCGCTGCAGGAGCGCGCGCTGAACGAAGCGGCGGCCTTCGCCATCCGCATCGATGTCTCGGAAGAGTTGTCGCGCCTGAAGTCGCATCTGGACGAGGTCGAGCGGCTGCTCAAGGGCGGCGGTGAAGTCGGCAAGCGGTTGGACTTCCTCATCCAGGAATTGCAGCGCGAGGCCAACACCTTGGGCTCTAAGTCGGCGGCGCTCGAGCTGACCAACATCTCGG
>JANLYV010000576.1:0-4031 GCA_031365825.1 Rubrivivax sp.
CTACTTACGACAAAGGCGGATGCTTCACGATAGCCTCGACAGCTTCGAAGACGATCCGGGGGAACGCGGCACCTGCGGCTCTAGCGACGCTCAAACGACGCTCGAACGACATCCAATCGGCAGGGCCAACGCGGCAAACAAACTGCCGCAATTCTAGTGACGCACCATGAGCCCCTACGCCTGATGGCAGATCAAGAGCAACGCCACCGGCCGCCACGCTTGGGCCACGCCGCCGTCACCCTGCTGCTGAGCCTGTGGCTTGTTGCCTGCGCCCACGCGCCTGCACCCGCGGCGCCCGAGCCGGTGGCGCCCGCACCCGTGGCCGTGGCCACCGTGGTGCCGGCCGAGCCGGCGCCAGCCGCGTCACCAGAGACCGAAGCCGCAGCCGACGCGGCTGCCGCCAGCAGCTTCGACCGCAGTGCACCGCGCATGCGCCTGGACCCGGCCGACGATGCCACGCGCGCCGACCTGTGGCAACGCGTGCGCGACGGCTTCGCGATGCCGCCGCTCGAGGGCGACATCGTGCGCAAGTGGGAGCAGTACTACAGCACGCGCGCCGATTACCTGAAGCGCATGACCGACCGCGGTGCGCGCTACCTGTTCCACATTGTCGAAGACCTTCAGCGGCGCGAGATGCCGATGGAGCTGGCGCTGTTGCCTTTCGTCGAGAGTGCCTTCGACCCGCAGGCGATGTCGCGTGCGCGCGCCTCGGGCATGTGGCAGTTCATGCCGGCCACGGGCGAGGACTTCGAGTTGCGGCAGAACGTGTTCCGCGACGACCGGCGCGACGTGTTGGCCTCGACGCGCGCCGCGCTCGACTACCTGGGCCGGCTGCACAAACGCTTTGGTGACTGGCAGCTGGCGCTGGCGGCCTACAACTGGGGCCAGGGCAACGTGCAGCGTGCGATCGACAGCAATGCGCGCGCCGGCAAGCCCACCGATTACGCCAGCCTGGCGATGCCCGACGAGACACGCAACTACGTGCCCAAGCTGCAGGCGATGAAGAACCTGATCGCGCGGCCGGATGTCTTCGGCGTGAGCTTGAGCCCGCTGGGCAACCATCCGTACTTCGTGCTCGTCGCCATCGAACGCGACATCGACGTGGCGCTGGTGGCGCGGCTGGCGGGCCTGGACCTCGAAGCCTTCCAGCAGCTCAACCCGCAGCTGAACAAACCGGTGATCCTGGCCGCCGGCACGCCGCAGGTGCTGCTGCCCTACGACAACGCCAACCTGTTCGTGCGGCGCCTGCCGGCGCACACCGGTAACCGCGCCAGCTGGACGGCCTGGGTCGCACCGCGCACGCTCAAGCCCGCTGAAGCAGCACGCCTCGTGGGCATGCCTGAAACACAATTGCGCGAGGTGAATCGCATTCCCGACCGCATGTTGGTACGCGTTGGCTCGACGCTGCTCGTACCACGCGGGGCGCACACCACGGCCAACGTCTCCGAACACATTGCCGACCACGCCACGATGGCGCTGGCGCCCGAAGGCCGGCCCCTGCGGCACTTCACCGTGCGCGCGGGCAAACACGGCGAAACCGTGTCAGCTCTGGCGCGGCGTTATCGCATCAAACCCGAGCAAGTGGCCACGATGAACGGCGTGTCTACCGGCGCGCGTTTCGGCGCCGGCCAAGTCATCAAGCTGGCGGTGCCACAGGCGGCCGCCCGGTCCGGCAAAGCAAGCAAGGTGGTGGCCGGCGCACACGTCAGGCGTCACGCCCCGGCGCGCAAGCGGCGCTGAGCCTCTGCTGGCCTACGGCGGTGTCGCCCAGGGCCTTCGGCGCGATCTCGACCTGGGCCTCACGCGTGCGCCGGCGCACGACTTCGCGGCCACGTGCCATGGCGTAGCTGATGGCCTCGCCCGGCGACGGCCAGCGGTAACCACAGGCCACGCTGTCGTCACGGTAGGCTGGCGGCGCGGCACCAAGGTCGGCCGCCCCGTCGCCGCGATACCTGACCACCAGGGCGGCGATGTAGCCACCACCACCGGACGCTTCGAGTGCGCCGACGTAGATGCGGTAGTCGCCTTCGTTGCTTTCGGCAAATTGCATGGGGCTTCCTTTCGACATGACGCCTGCGCGTTGGCATCATGCGCCACCGCCCGATCAAGCAGCGGCATGCTCGCGCGCACAACGCGCTGGCGCCATCCCCCCGGTGGGGGAACCAGCGGCCACAGGTTGACAGATCCGATCAACCCTGCGCCATCCAGCGCCGCGCGTTGGCGAACATGCGCGACCACGGGCTGTGGGCGGTGATGTCGCCGCCGCTCCAGCTCATCTGCACGTTGCGCAGCACACGCTCGGGGTGCGGCATGAGCGCGGTGATGCGGCCGTCATCGCTGGTGACTGCCGTCAGGCCCATCGCGCTGCCGTTGGGGTTGACCGGGTAGGCCTCGGTCGCGCGGCCGTGGTGGTCGACGAAGCGCATGGCGCGCTTTACCGCCGCCGCATCGCCGCGCACGGAGAAGTCGGCGAATCCTTCACCGTGCGCCACGGCAATCGGCAAACGGCTGCCGGCCATGCCGGTGAAGAAGGCACTCGGGCTGTCCAGCACCTCGACCATAACCAAGCGTGCCTCGAACTGCTCGCTCTTGTTGCGCGTGAAGCGCGGCCAGGCCGCGGTGCCGGGCAGGATGGCCGAGAGCGCGGCCAGCATCTGGCAGCCGTTGCACACCCCCAGTGTCAGCGTATCTTGCCGGTTAAAGAAGGCGGCGAACTGCTCGGCCAGCGCCGGGTTGAAGAGGATCGAGCGCGCCCAGCCTTCGCCCGCACCAAGCGTGTCGCCGTAGCTGAAGCCGCCGCAGGCCACCAGCGCCTGGAACTGGTCGAGCCGCGCGCGGCCGGCCTGCAGGTCGCTCATGTGCACGTCGAAAGTGTCGAAGCCGGCCTGCGCTATCGCATAGCTCATCTCGACGTGCGAGTTGACGCCCTGCTCGCGCAGGATGGCCACCGCCGGGCGCTTGAGCGTGAGGTACGGCGCGGCGAGATCCCGCGCCACGTCGAAGCTCGGCAACCAATGCAGGCCGGGGTCGTCGACGGCGCCTGCCGCGGCGTGCTCCATATCGGCCGAAACCGGGTTGTCGCGCTCGCGCGTGATGCGCCAGCTGACCTCGTCCCACTGCTGATGCAAGTCGCACAAGCGCGCGCTGAACACCGATTTGGCGTCGCGCCAGACTTCCACCGTGCCGCGCTCGTTGGGCTTGCCGATGACATGCGCGTGGTGCGACAGGCCGTGCTCGCGCAGCCGCGCCATCACCGCGTCGCGCTCGCTCGTCGCCACCTGGATCACGGCGCCGAGTTCTTCGTTGAAGAGCGCGGCCAGCGTCAGCTCATGCCGCCGCTCGCCGATCTGGCCGGCCCAGTTCTTGGCGTCGCCGTATTCAGCGCGGCTGTCGTTGATGCCGTCGCTGTCGGTGATGAGCATGTCGACGTTCAGGCCCACGCCGATGTGGCCGGCGAAGGCCATCTCGCAGACGCAGGCCCACAGGCCGCCGTCGCTGCGGTCGTGGTAGGCCAGCAGCCTGCCTTCAGCGCGCAACGCGTTGATGGCACGTACCAGCGCCAACAGCAAGGCCGGGTCGTCGAGGTCGGGCACGACATCGCCGAACTGGCCCAGCACCTGCGCCAGCATCGAGCCGCCCAGGCGGCGCTGGCCGCGGCCGAGGTCGATCAGGATCAGCGTCGTGTCGCCCGGCTGCAGCTGCGGCGTCAGCGTGCCACGCACGTCGTCGAGTGTGGCGAAGGCGGTGACGATGAGCGACACCGGTGCCGTCACTTGGTGCGTTAGCGAACCCTCTTGCCAACGTGTGCGCATGGACAGCGAATCCTTGCCCACCGGCACGACGAAGCCCACCGCCGGACACTGCACCATGCCCACCGCCTTGAGGGTGTCGTACAGCGCGGCGTCTTCGCCAGGCTCGCCGCAGGCCGCCATCCAGTTGCAGCAGAGCTTGACGCGCGCCAGGTCGATCGGCGCGGCGAGCAGGTTGGTGATGGCCTCGGCCACGGCCATGCGGCCCGAGGCCGGCGCGTC
>JANLYV010000010.1:0-4285 GCA_031365825.1 Rubrivivax sp.
CATCGGCGCCACACCCAAGGGTGGCGTCTGCCGGCTGACCTTGACCGACCTGGACAAACAAGGCCGCGACCTCGTCACGCGCTGGGCGCGCGAGGCCGGTATGACCGTCACCATCGACAGAATAGGCAACGGCTTCATGCGCCGCGCGGGGCGCAACAACAGCCTGCCGCCCATCATGACCGGCAGCCACATCGACACCCAGCCCACCGGCGGCAAGTTCGACGGCAACTACGGCGTACTGGCCGGCATCGAGGTCATGCGCACGCTCAACGACCACGGCATCCAGACCGAAGCGCCGCTCGAGGTCGCCTTCTGGACCAATGAAGAAGGCTCTCGCTTCGTGCCGGTGATGATGGGCTCGGGCGTGTTCGCCAAAGCCTTCACGCTGGAGCATGCGTACGCCGCGAAAGACACCGAAGGCAAGACGGTGCAGGGCGAGCTCGAGCGCATCGGCTACATCGGCAGCGAAGAGCCTGGCGATCACCCCATAGGCGCGTATTTCGAAACGCACATCGAACAAGGCCCCGTGCTCGAAGACCACGACATCACCATCGGTGTCGTCGGCGGCGTGCTCGGCATCCGCTGGTACGACTGCGTCGTGACAGGCATGGAAGCCCATGCCGGGCCGACGCCGATGGCGCTGCGCAAGGATGCGCTGCAGGTCGCCGCGAAGCTGATGCAGGAGGTGGTGGCCTGCGCCCACCGCCACCCGCCGCACGGCCGCGGCACGGTGGGCATGGTGCAGGTGTTTCCGAACAGCCGCAATGTCATCCCCGGCCGCGTGAAGTTCAGCATCGATTTGCGCAACGCCGACGATGCGCTGTGCGAGGCGATGGACGCCGACATCCGCGGCGTGGCGCAGAAGCTGTCGCTGACAAGTGGCCTGCCGATCAGCATCGAGCTCGTCTCCCATTACCCGGCGCAGCCCTTCCACGCCGACTGCATCGCCAGCGTGGCCAAGGCCGCCGCCATGCTCGGCTACAGCCACATGCCCTGCGTCTCTGGCGCCGGGCACGACGCGGTGTACATGGCGCGGCTGGCGCCGGCCGGCATGATCTTCATCCCGTGCAAGGACGGCATCAGCCACAACGAGATCGAAGACGCCAAGCCCGAGCACATCACGGCCGGCTGCAACGTGCTGCTGCACGCCATGCTTGAATCCGCCGGCGTGGCCGCGAAATGAACCGAGGATGAGCCAAAGCCTGGCGGTTGAAGCGACAGACCTCTCGCTGATTTTCCAGACGGCCGACACGCCGGTGACGGCACTGGCGGACATCAACCTTCAGATCGCGCGCGGCGAGTTCGTTTCTTTCATCGGCCCTTCGGGCTGCGGCAAGACGACGCTGATGCGCGTCATCGCCGACCTGGAGCAGCCCACCAGCGGCCGCATGCGCGTCAACGGTGTCAGCGCACACGAGGCGCGCCAGGCGCGGGCGTATGGCTATGTCTTCCAGGCGGCGGCGCTGTACCCGTGGCGCAATGTGCTGCGCAACGTGATGCTGCCGCTGGAGATCATCGGCCTGCCGGCTCACGAACGACGTGAGCGGGCCATGCAGCAGCTGGCACTCGTTGGCCTTGAAGGCTTCGAGCGCAAATACCCGTGGCAGCTCTCGGGCGGCATGCAGCAGCGCGTCTCGATCGCGCGCGCAATGGCCTTGCAACCCGAGCTGTTGCTGATGGACGAGCCTTTCGGTGCGCTCGACGAGATCACGCGTGATCACCTCAACGAACAGCTGCTGCGGCTGTGGGAGCGCACGCGCAAGACGGTGGTCTTCGTCACGCACTCGATCAGCGAGGCGGTGTTTCTGTCAAACCGCATCGTCGTCATGAGCCCGCGGCCGGGGCGCATCATCGAGGTCATCGCTAACGACTTACCGGTGGGGCGGCAGCTCGACGTGCGAGAGACCCCCGCCTTCACCGCCGTGGCGCAGCGCGTGCGCGCCGCGCTGCGTGCCGGGCATAGCTATGAGTGAGCCTGGACCGAGCCCGTCCCTGCGGACTGGCGAGAGCCTGGCGAACGCCCAAGCGCCTGCAAGCGCTTGGGCTGAGGTCTGGCGCCGCACCGCGCCGGTGGCGCTGTTGCTGCTGCTCATCACCCTGGCCTGGTACGCCGGCGCGGTGTGGCTGAACGCGCCGCAGGTGAGCGAGCGGCTCGATGAGTTGGGCGCACCCTGGGGCCTGCGCGAGCTGGCATCGGGCGCCTGGGCGATGGAGCGGCCGGTGCTGCCGGCCCCGCACCAGATTGCCATCAACTGGTGGGCGAGCGTGTTCGAGACCGAGATCGACAGCCCGCGCAGCCTCGTCTTCCACGCCGGCGTGACGCTCACTGCCACGCTGCTGGGCTTCGTGCTCGGCATGCTGCTCGGTGTGCTGCTGGCCATAGGCGTGGTGCACAGCGCGGTGCTCGACCGCGGCCTGCTGCCGTGGGTCATTGCGTCGCAAACCATCCCCATCCTGGCGATCGCGCCGATGGTGGTGGTGGTGCTGGGCAGCCTGGGCTACCCGCCGCTGGTGAGCAAGGCGGTGATCTCGATGTACCTGTGCTTCTTCCCCGTGACGATTGGCATGGTGAAAGGCCTGCGCAGCCCCGACCCGCTGCAGCGCGACCTGATGCGCACCTACAGTGCCACCTCGACACAACTGCTAGCCAAGCTGCGCCTGCCTGCGGCCGTGCCTTTCCTGTTTGCCAGCGCGAAGGTGGCGATCGCCACCAGCCTGGTCGGCGCGATCGTCGGCGAGCTGCCCACCGGCGCGCAGGCGGGGCTGGGCGCGCGGCTGCTGTCGGGCTCGTACTTCGGGCAGACGATCCAGATCTGGTCGGCGCTGGTGATGGCGGCGCTGCTCGGGGTGCTGCTGGTGGCGGCGGTCGGTGGGGCCGAGAAGCTAACGGCGAAGATGATGGGGGCACGGGTGTGATCGCAGCGTGGGCCGGGCTCGTCGTGATGTCGGCGTTGTTATGGCTGGCGCTGCGCTGGCTCGCCGCGCTGCCTAGAGGCAATCGTGGCGGCGGCCGGCAATGGCTGGCGCCGGCGCTGTTCGGCATGGGCGTGCTGCTGCTGTGGGAATGGATCGTCATCGGCTTCGATGTGCCCAAGGTGTTGCTGCCGGCGCCGCACGCCGTAGCCCTGGCGCTGGTCGCGCGCTGGCCGGTGCTGTGGCCCGACTTCTTGCAGACGGCGCTGGCGGTGGCCGCGGGCTACGCAGCCGGCTGCGGCAGCGGCCTCTTGGTCGCGCTGGTCGCCGACCGCTTCGACTTCTTCAAGCGCGGGCTGCTGCCGCTGTGCAACCTGGCGGGTGCCGTTCCCATTGTCGGCATCGCGCCGATCATGGTGATGTGGTTCGGCTTCGACTGGCACAGCAAGGCGGCTGTCGCGGCGGTGGTGACCTTCTTTCCGATGCTGGTGAACACGCTCGCCGGCCTGGCCGCCACCGACGCCATGCACCGCGACCTGATGCGCACCTATGCCGCCGGCCATACCACCACGCTGATGAAGCTACGCCTGCCCGGGGCGCTGCCCTTCGTCTTCAACGCGCTGAAGATCAACACCACGCTGGCCTTGATTGCCGCCATCGTCGCCGAGTTCTTCGGCTCACCCATCATCGGCCTGGGATTCCGCATCAGCGCCGAAGTGGCACGCATGAACGTCGACGTGGTGTGGGCCGCCATCACGCTGGCCGCCCTCGCCGGCTCGGCCTTCTACGGCCTGATAGCCTTGCTGGAACGCGGCCTGACTTTCTGGCACCCTTCGTACCGCCGTTAGCGTCCCTCGACACATAACCCACAGGAGTGAGCATGATGAAGTTCCGCAACCTCAAGCCCCTCGCCGCCGCCGTCGCGCTGGCCGCCAGCGCCTTCGCCGCGCAAGCGCAGGACAAACTGAATCTGCAGCTGAAGTGGGTGACACAAGCCCAGTTCGCCGGCTACTACGTGGCCAAGGACAAGGGCTTCTACAAGGACGTGGGCCTGGACGTGACGATCAAGGCCGGCGGCCCCGACATCAACCCGAGCCAGGTGATCGCCGGCGGCGGCGCCGACGTCATCGTCGACTGGATGCCTTCGGCCCTGGCCACGCGCGAAAAAGGCGTGCCGCTGGTGAACATCGCGCAGGTCTTCCAGCGCTCGGGCATGCAGCTCACCTGCCGCAACGACAGCGGCGTGAAGACGCCGGCCGACTTCAAAGGCAAGACGCTGGGCGTCTGGTTCTTCGGCAACGAGTACCCGTTCATGAGCTGGATGGACAAGCTCGGCCTGAAGACCACTGGCGCCGCCGATGGCGTGAAAGTC
>JANLYV010000032.1:0-12130 GCA_031365825.1 Rubrivivax sp.
GGCCGAGTTCGGCGTGATCATGCTGCTGTACCTGAAGCAGGCCTGGCAAGCGCGTGTGGCGCAGGGCAAGACGGGTCACGACGACCTGCTCGACGCCATCCGCGAAGGTGCGGTGCAACGCGTGCGGCCGAAGGCGATGACAGTGGCGGTGATCCTGGCCGGCCTGTTCCCCATCATGTGGGGCAGCGGCACCGGCTCCGAGGTGATGCAGCGCATCGCCGCGCCGATGGTCGGCGGCATGATCACCGCGCCGCTGCTGTCGATGTTCGTCGTGCCGGCGGCGTACCTGCTGATGCGACGCGCGCGCGCCAAGCGCGCGGCATGGCAACAGGTGTCACCATGAAGCGGCCTGAGCTGCGCCCCGCGCTGCTGGACAACCTGCGCCGGCAGCCGCATCGCGACACCGCATTGCAGCGCTATGCGCGGCTGGCGCATGACTACGAAAGTGCGACGACAAAACTTCGCGAAGTGCGGCGCCGCGCGATTGATCGCCTGGCGCTGCGTGTGGGCGAGACGGTGTTCGATGTGGCTTGCGGCGCCGGCTCCATGCTTGCCGAGATGGCCTTTCGCGTCGGGCCGCCGGGGCGCGTGATCGGCATCGAGCAGTCGCCGGCGATGGCCGCACTTGCACGCGCGGCCATCAGCGGCATCGCCCAGGCTGAAGTGCAAGTGGCCGCCGTCGAAGACTTCGTGGTGCCGTACCCGGCCGATGCGCTGGTCTTGATGTACGCCCACGACGTGCAACAAAACCCGGCGGCATTGGCCAAGGTGTTTGCCCAGGCCAGGCCCGGCGCGCGCGTGGTGGCCGCCGGCCTGTGCCTGTTGCCCTGGTGGGGCTGGCCGATCAATGCCTGGGTGCTGTGGGGCGCGCGGCACTACCTGACGACGTGGCACGGCCTGCGCAGACCATGGCAGCCCTTGCTCGACTGGTGCCCCGACTTGGCAGTCGTGGAGCGCTTCCACGACGGCACGACCTATCTGGCCACCGGCATCTTTGCGCCCCGGTCCACCAGCCTGTGCGAGCCGCCGCAACGATGAACGCCATCGACACAGCCCATGTGGCACCGTCAGGCGCGGTGCGGCGGCTGGCGGCGCTGGCACTGGCGGCGACAACGGTGATGCTGCTGGCAGGCTGCGCGGCGACCATCTTCAGCACGGGCGAAGCCCCTGGCGAGATCCCGACCATCGATGCGCCGCGCTTCGAAGCGCCGGCCCAGGCCGCGCCGCCACGCGTCGCACTCGTTCTCTCGGGCGGCGCGGCGCGGGCTTTCGCACACCTGGGCGTGCTGCGCGTGCTTGAACGCGAAGGGCTGCGGCCCGATCTGGTGGTCGGCAGCAGCGCCGGCGCCATCGTCGGCGCGTACTACGCCTCGGGCCGGCCGTTGTCGGAGATCCAGGCGCTGGCGGCGCGTCTGGATTGGCCGACCTTGATCGACATCGACCCCCTCAAGAGCTTGCTCGGCGGTATGGGCCTGGGGCTGGCCAAGGGCGAGCGGCTCGAAGCCTTTTTGCGCGAGTCGCTCGACGTGCCGCTGCAGTCGATGCGGACGCCTTTCGTCGCCGTCGCCACCGACCTGAATACCGGCGAGCCGGTGCTGCTGAACCACGGCGACACGCCGCGTGCGCTGCGCGCTTCGTCGGCCGTGCCGGGCCTGTACGAGCCGGTGCGTAGCGGCGAGCGCGTGCTCGGCGACGGCCAGATCACCAGCCCGCTGCCCGTGGCTGCCGCGCGCACGCTGGGCGCGCGCGTGGTGGTCGCCGTCGATGTCGTCTACCCGCCGCAGCACGCGTCGCTGACCAACCCCATGTCGGTGTTGTTCCAGGCGGTGACGATTTCGACCTACCGCCACCTGCTGCGGGAACGCGAGCAGGCCGATCTGGTGGTCAGTCCGGTCATTCCAGCGACCGGCAACCTGGCGCTGTCCGATCGCGAGTGGTTGATTGCCACGGGCGAGGCGGCGGCCGAAGCGATGCTGCCGGCGCTGCGAGCGGCGTTCAAGAGACAGAGTGATCACATCAAGTGACGAGCGCGCGGCGAACAACGCTGCCTCGCGCTCGCGGCTGCCAGCGCGCACACGGCACCGGATAATCCCCGGTTTGCACCCTGCGGCAGACCCCTCCACTGCAACGTTAGCCCATGTCCGAACTTACATCCCAGGTGCGCCGCCGCCGCACCTTCGCGATCATTTCCCACCCCGACGCCGGCAAGACCACGCTGACGGAGAAGCTGCTGCTGTTCAGCGGTGCGATCCAGATCGCCGGCAGCGTGAAAGCGCGCAAGGCCAGCCGCCACGCCACATCCGACTGGATGGAGATCGAGAAGCAGCGCGGCATCTCGGTGGCCTCCAGCGTGATGCAAATGGAGTACCGCGACTGCGTCATCAACCTGCTCGACACGCCCGGCCACCAGGACTTCAGCGAAGACACTTACCGCGTGCTCACCGCCGTCGACGCCGCGCTGATGGTCATCGACGCTGCCAACGGCGTCGAGCCGCAGACGCGACGCCTGCTGCAGGTCTGCCGCGCGCGCAACACGCCCATCCTGACCTTCGTCAACAAGATGGACCGCGAGGTGCAGGAGCCACTCAAGCTGATGGACGAGATCGAGCGCGAGCTCGGCATGGAAGTCGTGCCCTTCACCTGGCCGGTGGGCATGGGCAAGGCCTTCCACGGCGTGATGGATTTGCGCGAGCAGCAGATGCGCGTCTTCAGCCCGGGCGAAGACCGCGACCATCAGCGAGACGAGATCCTCACCGGGCTCGACAACCCGGCCTACGCGCAACGCTTCGGCATGCAGTACGAACAAGCCAAGGGCGAGATCCAGCTGCTAAGCGATGCCGCGCCGCCGTTCGACCCACTGGCCTTTCGCGCCGGCAGACAGACGCCGATGTTCTTCGGCTCGGCCGTCAACAACTTCGGCGTGCGCGAAGTGCTGGACGCACTCGTCGACCTGGCGCCACCGCCCGGCGCGCGTGAGGCGATGCAGCGCACGGTGATGCCCGACGAGCCCAGGTTCAGCGGCGTGGTGTTCAAGATCCAGGCCAACATGGACCCTGCGCACCGCGACCGCATCGCCTTCCTGCGCGTGGCCAGCGGTCACTTCGAGCGCGGCATGCGTTTGAAGGTCACACGCTCGGGAAAGGAGCTGCGGCCGAACACGGTGGTGAGCTTTCTGTCGCAGCGCCGCGAGCTGCTGGATGAAGCTTTCGCCGGCGACATCATCGGCATCCCCAACCACGGTGTGCTGCAACTCGGCGACACCTTGACCGAAGGCGAAGCGCTGCAATTCACCGGGCTGCCCTTCTTCGCGCCCGAGATGTTTCGCAGCGTCGAAGTCGCCGACCCGCTGCGCAGCAAGCAGCTCAAGGCGGGCTTGACGCAGCTGGGTGAAGAAGGCGCGATCCAGGTCTTTCGGCCGGTGGCCGGCACGGTGCTGCTGCTCGGTGCGGTGGGGCAATTGCAGTTCGAAGTCGTGGCGCACCGGTTGGAGCATGAATACGGCGTGAAGGCACGCATCATGCCCAGCCGCTACCAGGTGGCGCGCTGGGTCACCTGCGACGAAGCCGATGGTGGCGAGCGCGAGCTCAAGCGCTTCATCGACGGCAACGCGCACCGTGTGGCCTACGACGCAGTGGATGCGCCGACGGTGCTGGTGGAGTACGCGCCCGAGCTGCGCGCGATCGAGAGCAACTGGCCGACGATCAAGTTCCACGCGCTGCGCGAGCACGCGGGGCTGGTGTTTCAGAAGCGGCTGGAGGGGTGAGCCAGGCGCGCGCCGAAGCGGGTTGCCAAGCAACGCTTCACGTCGACGCGGCTTGCGCCGCACGGCGCCATCGGCCAAGATTTGCACCATGACGATGTGCGCCTAGCGGTGACTCGCGCACACGCGCCGGGCCGGTGAGGGCGACACATCGCGCCACAGGGAGGTGCACACGGATGCCAGACTCGACCACCGCGCCACCGACGCCGCCACGCATGCGCCTGCTGGCCATCATTGCCGCAGCCCTGGTGGTGGCGCTGGCTGGCTGGGTCGTGCGCTACCTGCTGCAGCAGCAGCTCGCCCAGGCGCAGGCGCGACTGAACTCGGTGGCCGAATTGCGCGTGGCCCAGCTCGAACGCTGGATGTCGCAGCTGGGCACCTTCTCCCACACCGTGGCCAACAGCGCCGTGCTCGCCGAGTTGCTGCAGCGCTGGTTGACCGAGGGCGACCTGCAAGCGCGCGACCGGCTGCTTGCCCGCCTGGTCGAGTTTCGCAAGGCGGTGGACGGCGAGCAGGTGCTGGTGCTCGACGCACAGGGGCAGGTGCTGGCGCAAGAGGCTCTTGCAGGCGCCACGGCCACGCCCGAAGCTTCATCACCAGCCGCGCCCCTCTCGCCCGAGCTGCAACAGGCACTGGCGTTGGCCATGGCCAGTGGCCGGCCGGCGTATACCGGTATCCACCGCGTGGTGGGCGCTGCGCCCGCGCTGCGCCTGGACCTGGTCGTGCCGGCAGCGCGCGGCGCGGGTTCGCCTGCGGTGGCGGTGGTGTTGCGCGTGGACGCCGAGCGTTCGATCCTGCCTTCACTGCAAACCTGGCCGGTGCCCACCGAGAGCGGCGAGTCCTTGTTGTGGCGTCGCGAGGGCGAGCAGCTCGTGGTGCAGAACAACGTGCGCCATCAGGCCCAGAGCGCCGGACAGCTGCGCGTGGCGCTGAACAACCCGCAGGCGGCCATCGCAAGCGCGCTGCGTGGCGACGTGGCGCTCAACACTGTCTTCGAAGGTTTCGACTACCGCGGCGCCGCGGTGCTGGCCGAGGTGCGCAAGGTGCCCGGCACTGACTGGTGGTTGACGACCAAGATCGACCTGAGCGAAGTGCGCGCCCCCGTCTGGCACGACGCCGCCGGGGTACTGGCCATCACGCTCGCGCTGTTGTCGATGATGGCCCTGGCGCTGCGCCTGTGGCAGCAACAGCAAGCCCTGGCGCAGGCCCGCGCCGAAGTCGCCGCGCATGACCAGGCCGATCGCGAGGCGCACTACCGCTCGGCCATCGAGGTGCTGAGCGAAGGTGTGCTGGTGTGCGACGCGCAGGGCCTGGTCATCAGCTGCAATCCGGCGGCAGAACGCCTGGTCGGGGTGAGCCAGGCGCAATGGCAGGGCCGCTCGTTCATCGCGCCGGGGTGGCAGCCGGTGCGCGAGGATGGCAGCCCGATGCCGACGGCCGAGGTGCCGACGGCGCGCGCGCTGGCCGGCGAGACCGACACCGCGCCGGTGGTGTTGGGGGCCGTCGGGCCGCAGCAGCAGAAGGTCTGGTTCGAGGTCCATGCCCGGCCGGTGAAGAGCCCGCGTGACGGCGCGCTGCTGGCGGTGGTGACCTCGTTTGCCGACATCACGCAGCGCAAGGACGCGGCCGACGAGCTGCTGCGCCACCGGCTGCACCTGGAAGAGCTGGTCGCGGCACGCACGGCGCAGGTGCAGCGCACAGCCACCTCGCTCGAAGACGCCGAACGTTTCACCCGCACCATCACCGACGCGCTGCCCGGCCGCGTGGCCTACTGGGACCGCGAGCTGCGCTGCCGCTTCGCCAACCGGGGCTACCTCGAATGGTTCGGCAAGACCCCGGCCGAGGTGCTGGGCCGCACCGCCGCCGAGATCCACGGCGCGGCCTACATGGCGCCTGTGATGCCGCGCGTGGATGCCGCATGGCGCGGCGTGATGCAGCGTTTCGAGCGCGAAACGAGGCTGCCCAACGGCGTGGCGGTGGTGCACCAGATGCACTACATCCCCGACCTGCGCGACGACGGCACGGTGCGCGGCATGTACGTCATGGCCTTCGACATCACGCCGCTGAAGCGCGCCGAAGCCGCGCAGCAGGGGCTCAACCGCGAGCTCTCGGCGGCGCTTGAACGCGCCGAAGAAGCCAGCCGCGCCAAGAGCGCCTTCCTGGCCAACATGAGCCACGAGATCCGCACGCCGATGAACGCCATCATCGGCCTCACGCACCTGCTGGCGCGCGATGCCCGCGACTCGCTGCAGGCCGAGCGCCTGGGCAAGGTCGACAACGCCGCGCGCCACCTGCTGCAGGTCATCAACGACATCCTCGACCTGTCGAAAATCGAGTCGGGCAAGATGGTGCTGGAGCAACTCGAGTTCTCGCTCGATGCGCTGCTCACGCGTTGCTTCGAGCTGGTGCGCGACCGCGCCGACGCCAAGGGCCTGGAGCTGGTGCTCGACACCGACGGCCTGCCCGAGCGGCTGCTGGGCGACCCGACGCGGCTGTCGCAGATGCTCATCAACCTGCTCGCCAATGCCGTGAAATTCACCGAGCACGGCTGGGTGCGGCTGCGCGGCGAGTTGCTGCGCGAAGACGGCGCGCGGCTGCAGGTGCGCTTCGAGGTGCAGGACACCGGTCCGGGCATCGCGCCCGAGCGCCAGGCGCTCCTGTTCGGCGCCTTCGAGCAGGCCGACAACAGCAGCACGCGGCGCCACGGCGGCACCGGCCTGGGCCTGGCCTTGACGCGCCACCTGGCGCTGCTGATGTCGGGCGACGTCGGCCTGAGCAGCACGCCCGGCACGGGCAGCAGCTTCTGGTTCACCGCCTGGCTCGGCCACGGTCGGCAGGCGCAGCCGCGCGAAAGCGTGTTGCTGCAAGGGCAGCGCGCACTCGTGGTGGATGACCTGGCCGAAGCCGGCGCGGCCATCGTCGAGCGGCTGCGCATGATCGGACTGCAGGCCGATGTCGAACACAGCGGCGCCGCCGCACTGGAACGCATGCACCTGGAGATGGCCGCGGCGCGCCCCTACGACGTGCTGTTGGTCGACTGGCGCATGGCGCCGATGGACGGCGTGGCCACACTGCAGGCGCTGCGGCAGTTGTTGGGCGGCGCGCTGCCGCCCAGCATCCTCGTCACCGCCTACGACAACCAAGACATGTGGCAGGCCGCGCGCGCGGCGCACTTCGACGCCGTGCTGGTCAAACCCATCACCGCGTCATCGCTGCACGACACCTTGCTGCGCCTGCTCGACCCACAGCCGCTGGAGCCACTGCTGCCCGGCCGTCAGGCCGATGGCCCCGAGGCCGAGCTGCGCCGCCAACACGCCGGGCAGCAGGTGCTGCTGGTGGAGGACAACCGCGTCAACCAGGAGGTGGCCGAAGAGTTGCTGCATGCTGTGGGCCTGGTGGTGGAAACGGCCGACGACGGCGAGCGCGCCGTGACGCTGGCCACGAGCAAGCCTTACGACCTGATCCTGATGGACGTGCAGATGCCGCGTTTGGACGGCCTCGAAGCGACGCGCATTCTGCGCACGCGCATCGGCCGCAGTGTGCCCATCGTGGCCATGACGGCCAACGCCTTTGGCGAGGACCGTACCGCCTGCCTGGCCGCGGGCATGAACGACCACGTCGCCAAGCCGGTGGACCCTGCAAGGCTTTACACCACCTTGCTGCGCTGGCTGCCGCGGCCGGCCACCGAGTTGCCAGTACTTGCGCCGTCAGCGCAGGCCGGCGCGAGCGCGCTCGATTGGGGCGAACGCGCGCGACGGCTGTCGCAGGTGCCGGGCTTCGAGTTCGAGCGCGCGCTGGAGGGCGTGGCCTCGAACCGCGCCTCGCTGCTGCGTGCGCTGCATGTCTTCATCAACCTCTACGGCCGCGGCGAACCCACATTGGCAGCAGCTGACGACAGCGAGAGCCGCCTGCAATGGCGCCGCGCTGCGCACTCGCTGCGCGGTGCCAGCGCCGCCATCGGCGCGACGCAGTTGCAGGCCTTGCTCAAAGCCTTCGAGGCTGCCGCGAGAGACGGCGCGCCCACGGCCGAGCTCGCGGCACAGGCGCTGGCCATAGACACCGAGCTGCGCGCGTTCTGTGAACGGCTCGAACTGGCCCTGACCGGCGCCTAGGCGTGCGGCTTGGCACACACGACGGCTCAAACCTCAACCCATTGCCGCAGCAGGTTGTGGTACGTGCCGGTGAGCCCGACCACCGCAGCGTCGCTCTCGCCGAGCTCGCTGCGCAGGCGCATCAGGTCGCGGTCGAATTCGCACAGCAGGCGGCGCTGTTCGGCGTTGCGCACCATGCTTTCGATCCAGAAAAAGCTCGCCAGGCGCACGCCACGCGTCACCGGCTCGACGCGGTGCACGCTCGTGCCCGGGTAGAGCAGCATGTCGCCCGCGGGCAGCTTGATGCGCGGCGAGGTGAAGCTGTCTTCGATGACCAGCTCGCCGCCGTCGTAGTCGCCGGGCTCGGCCAGGAAGAGGGTGCACGACAAGTCGGTGCGCACGCGCTGGCCGCTGCCGGGCATGAAGCGCACGGCGTTGTCGACGTGGTTGCCGAAGGCGTTGCACGCGCCGCCGTAACGGTTGAAGAGCGGCGGGAAGACGCGCCTTGGCAGCGCCGCCGAAAAGAAGGTCGCATGGCGTTCCAGTGCGGCGAGCACCATGCGCTGCAGCACCAGCGCCTGCTCGCATTGCTGCGGCAGTTGCTGATTGTTCTTCGCTTGCGCCGACTGCACGCCCGCCGTCACGCGGCCGTCGACCCAGGGCGCGTCTGCGAGCAGGCTTTGCGCTTGACGCAACTCGTCGGCGCCGAGCACGCCTTGCACGTGCAGCAGCATGGTCGCTAGAAGCGCGTGGCCACGGTGAAGCTCAGCGTGCGCCCGGCGCCGGGGATGTAGTGCGCGGTGTACAGGCTGTCGGCGTAGAGCCGGTTCGTGAGATTGCCAACGTTGAACTTGAACGCCACCTGCTCCAGGCTGTACTCGGCGATGAGGTCGAGCGTGGCGAAGCCCGGTGCGCGTACACCCACCGGGTTGCGATTCGGCGTCTGCGCGCTGCGCAGGTTGACGCCGCCGCCCATGCGCCAATGGTGGTCGAGCTGGTAGGTGCTCCAGATCGTGCCGCTGTGTTTGGGCGTGAGCGACGAACGTGTGCCGGCGCCTTCGCCCACGCCCGGCGTGGCGCCAGGCGCGCCGACATCGATGCGGGCCACCGGCACCCAGGCGTAGGAGCCGAAGACTTCCCACGCGGGCGTGATGCGGCCGCTGAGGTCCAGCTCGACCCCGGCCGAATGGCGCCGGCCCGACAGCAGGTTCTGCACTGCGGCACTGTCGGGGTCGCGGTTGCGCTCGTGCAGCTTGGTCGAACGGAAGATCGCCACACGCAACGTCGCGCCGTCGTCGGCGCTGTCCAGCGTGGCACCGAGCTCGAGGTTCTGGCTGCTCTCGGGCGGCGTCTTGTCGGTCTGGTTGTCGTACTGGTAGGTGTCACCCGAGGTGTTGAACGAGGTGCCGTAGCTGAAGTGAAACGAGTGGCGCTTGTCGGGCTGGTACAGCAGGCCGGCGCGGCGGCTCCACAGTGAGTCGCCACGCGAGCGCATGACCTCAGCCGCAGTGGCGGTGGCTGGGGTGCGGAAGTCACCGCTGAAGCGGTCCAGGCGCAGGCCGCCGAGGAGCTTCCATGTCGGCGTGAGGCTCACCAGGTCTTGCGCGTAAGCCCCAACGCCATCGGCTTTGAAGGCGCGCTGCAGCGTCTTGATGCGCAGCGATTCGTCCACGCCCGTGCCGTCGTTGGGCGTGCCCAGGTTCGTGCGCGGCTGGTTCTTGTCGAGCACCACGCCGGCCGGCACGCTCAGCGCGAAATTGCGGAAACGCTCTCGTGCGGCGTCCAGCCCGGCCAACACCTCATGCTTCAGGCCGGAAGCGCCGAAGACGCTGCTGTAGTCGCTTTGCAGGTAGGTCGTGCCCAGGTCCTGCACCTTGTTGTTGCTGCCGCGGTTGAGCAGCGTGCCGGGCCCGACGTTGTCGCGCGTGGGCGCGTTGACGATGGGCCCATTGGCCGGGTTGTTGTTGACGAAGAAGCGGATCGCGCTGGCGCGCTGGTCGCGTGTGTAGCGGCCCTGGCGCAAGGTGGTGGTGAGTTGGCTGTCGTCAGCGAAGCGGTGGCGCTGCGTCAGCGTGACGTAGCTTGCCGTGCCGCGGTTGATGTCGCTTGCCGCACCGTAGTAGTTGCGCGGATCCACGTTCACCGGCCGCCCCTGCAGCCAGGGAATGCCGTAGTGGATGCCGTTGGCGTTGTCCAGGTGGTACAGGCCCACGCTCCACTCGTCGCGCTGGCCGATCCCCTGGCGCCAGTTCACGGCCACGCCGGCCTTCTGCGTCGCGATGCCAGCGTCGTCGCCCTTGGTCACCATGGTCTGGATGCGCAGCCCGGTGCTCGGTCCGGTGGGCCGGTTGAAGTCGCCCACCAGGCGCGCCTGGTCGCCCGAGCTCAGGCTGAACAGCACTTCGTTCGACGGCAGCAGGTTGGCCTGCTTCGTCACCTGGTTGACCACGCCGCCGGTGGAGCCGCGGCCGAAGAGCATCGAGGCCGAACCGCGCAGCAATTCGACGCGCTCGTTGGCGAAGGTGTCGCGGTCGTAGAAGGCCGGGTCGCGCATGCCGTCGACGAAGATGTCGCCGGTGGTGGCGAGTGAAAAGCCGCGCAGGCGGATGTCTTCCTCGCCGCCTTCGCCGGCAAGGAAGGTCACGCCGGCGGTGTTGTGCAGTGCGGCCTTGAGCGTGTCGAGCTGGCGGTCGTGGATCAGCCGTTCGGTGATCACGGTGAGCGACTGCGGGATGTCACGCAACTCCTGCGTGCCCTTGACTATGCTGCTGGTGGTGGCGCGGGTGGAATTGCGCTCGTCGTCGCTGCTTTCGCGCACGCTTACCGCAGGCAGCGTGGTCTCGGGTGGAACGATGACGGGCTGCGCCAAGGCATTGACGCCAAGCAGGCCGAAGCCGGCGGCCATCGCGCCCAGGGGCAGCAGCGGGTGTTTGCTTGGGTTCATGAGGTTTGGTCGAGGTTGAAGGTCATGGGGATCACCGCCCAGCCCGACGCCGGCCGACCGTCCACGGTGTAGGGCTTGAAGCGCGTGCGGCGCACGGCCGCCTGGGCAGCTTCGTCAAGGCGAATGAAGCCGCTGGACTGGCTCACCGCCACGCTCGCCGGCAACCCGGCTTCGTCGATGAACACGCGCACCAGCACGCGGCCCTGCTCGCCCGCCTTGCGCGAAAGGCGCGGGTACTCAAGCACTGGCGGCGCGAGGTACTGCACAGCCGAGGGCGGGATCAGGCGCGGTGGCTCGGGCTGGGCGGCCGGCGCGGGGACGGCAAGGGCCGAAGCGAGCACGGGCGGGCTGGTGGTGACGGTGACCGGCGCGGCCGGCGGCTCGGCCGCGCGCAGCGTTTCGGCCGGCGCGAGAGGCGTGGGCGGCATGTAGCTCACCACCTCGGGCAGCGGCAGCGGCGGCAGTCTGGGCGCGGCGCGGGTGCTTGCAGGAGCCGGCAATGGCGTTGGTTCAGTCAAGGCCGGCGCGACCATCAGCTGCACCCACAAAGGCGTTGGCAGCAAGTTGGTGCGCACTGCGTGATGCGCCAGCAGCAGCGCCACCAGGCCCAGGTGTGCAGCCGTCACCAGCAACAGTGCGCGTGCGCTGCGCGGTTTCAGGCGCGTTTCGAAGCCCGACCAGGCGGAGCCGTGTGAAGCAGAAAGTGAGAGTGAAGCCATCGCATCGAATCCTCGGATCGGATGCGGATAAGTCTAAACCTAAATGCGACGGATTCGCATTTAGCAGGCTGAGCGGAAAGAAGAATGGGTGGCGCCGCCACCAACGGCGCCGTTGGCCGCGCGATTTCAGCCCACGCGTGCCGGCGCGAACATGTCTTCCATTGCGCGCCGTGTGCGGTAGGCGTCGGTGCGCGTGTCGATGGCCACGTCGTCCCAGCTCACGCACTGGCCTTGACACACCTTGCGCACCAGCTTCACGTCGTGTGCCAGCCCCAGCGGCAATCCACCCTGCGCCAGCGACGTTTGCCCAGTGACACGGTCTACACCAACGGCGCGGGCAACTTCAGTGGTTGGCTGCACCGCTATGTGCGCTACTTTGGCCTGCAACACCACGGCCGCACGCAACTGGCGCCGACCTCGGGCGCCATGGGCGCGGGCTTGCCAGCGGCGGTAGCGGCCTCGCTGCTTTACCCGCAGCGCACCGTCATCAACTTCGCAGGCGACGGCGATTTTTTAATGACAGGCCAAGAGCTGGCCACTGCCACCGGCCGTGGTGCCAAAAAGCTCATCGTCATCGTGGTGGACAACGGCACCTTCGGCACCATCCGCATGCACC